>DATJAI010000021.1:0-60314 GCA_035516415.1 Binatia bacterium
TCGCCCGATTGCCAGTCCCGTAATCCATTCGAAGAAGCCCGCCAGATGCAGACTGGCAACGATCAGCATCATGGAAAACAGCAGCACCAGGGTAGTGAAATCGACGCTGGCGATGGCCTGCCCCGGGCCGAGTATTCCGAAGGCGAACATCAGCACCGCACCGATCACAGCCATGGCCGGGCGGTCGATCTTCGTTGCCGGCAACCTGCCGATGGCAAACACCAGATAGCTCGCCAGAAAGATGAGCCAGGCGGCGATGATGTGCCAGTGCGAAAGTGTGTGGTCAATCGCCGACGTCATGCCTCAGTGTCCCGGTGATTCACTCTGATGCGAGAGTGACTGTATCCCGAGTGGCCTGCCGGCGGCAAAATCGGGCAACAGGCATTTCAGAACGGCGAGTCCACGATCCACCATGCGGCGAAAATGCGGACCCTGTTGCAGGTTGTTTCAACAACTGTTGCAGGAAAGCGTAAGTCACGCAGCCGCCGCAGCTTGGGAGGGATTTCCCGGGTTTCCCGGAATGTTCGAACGTCACAAACAGGTGTGACTTTGGTCGTTGTCCTGCGGCGGGGAAGGGATAGAATAAGGATGGAATTGAAAATGATTTTCAACTTCATGTCGGGCCGCCGCAGCAGGAATCGCCACCGCAGGAGAGGCACCTTGTCCGACCTGCGGGTGGGAGAGAGCGCCGTCCTTTCCGGCATGCAGTTATCCGCCCCCATAGCCGAGCATCTCATGAATCTCGGCTTTATCCCTGGCCTTGTGGTCAAGGTGCTGCGCAGCGGCCCCGGCGGCGATCCGCGCGTCTATCGCGTGGACGGAACCGAAGTGGCCATGCGCCGCGATCTCTCCCGTCACATTCAGGTCGAAGTAGCCGGGTCTCCGGCATTCGGAGACTGATCGATGGGAGCTTCGACCATGAGCTGCCATGAGGTAGCCAGGCCTCGGGATGCAGCTTCGGGCAGCTCCTTCCGCACCATCGCCGTCGTCGGTCCTCCCAATTCCGGCAAAACAACGCTGTTCAACCGGCTCACCCGCCTGCGGCAGAAGGTAGGCAACTTTCCCGGCGTAACCGTAGAACATCACACCGGCCACATGCGCGACGGCAATGGAGGAGAGGTCGCGCTCATCGACCTGCCGGGGGTGTACAGCCTGTCGCCCAAGTCGGAAGACGAGAAGGTTGCGGTCGACGTACTGACCGGCAACATGCCCGGAACCCCGCGCCCGGATGCCATCCTCCTTGTCCTTAACTCCGCCAATCTGCACAGCCATCTGGTGCTGGCCGCGCGCGTCATCGCACTCGGCATTCCAACCCTGGTGCTGCTCAACATGGCCGACGAGCTGCGCAAGCAGGGCGGTCAGGTTGACGTGCTGCCGCTGGCGCGCCAACTGGGCACGCCGGTCGCTCTGGTGAGCGCGACCACGGGCGAAGGCATGGTAGCGGTGCACAATTTTCTGGCATCGGCGGCAGCCAGTCCCGAACCGGTGGAGCTGCCGGTGATGGGAAGCACGCGCGGCTACCGGGAATGGGCGGTCCGCGTGGGGGCCAATGCCAGGTATCGCCGCCCCGCAGCGCCGGTGTGGACGGCGCGTCTGGATGCGATTTTTCTCCATCGCGTGTGGGGACCCGTCATCTTCGCGCTGGTGGTGATTAGCGTCTTCCAGACGATCTTCGCGCTCGGCCAGCCCCTCTCCAGTCTGCTGCAGAGATATCTGGACACGACGGGCGCGCAGCTTGGCCGTCATCTGCCCGCGGGCATGTTCCAGTCGCTGCTGGTGAATGGCGTCTGGAAAGGCACCGGCTCCGTGCTGGTGTTTCTCCCGCAGATTCTGCTGCTGTTTCTGGTGATCGGAATTCTGGAAGATTCCGGATACCTTTCGCGCGCGGCGGTGATTGCCGACCGCACCATGTCGCGTGTGGGACTGAACGGCAAGAGCTTCATCCCGCTGCTCTCCGCTTATGCCTGCGCCGTGCCGGCCATCATGGCGACGCGCACCATCGAGAGCAAACGCGACCGCATCGCTACCATTCTGGTTGCCCCCTTCATGACCTGTTCGGCCCGCCTGCCGGTTTATACGATGGTGATTGCTGCCTTCATTCCGGACCACCGTCTGTTTGGCGTCTTTCTCGGGAGCCGCGCGGCGGCGATGCTGGGGCTGTACGTTCTCGGCTTCCTGATGGCCGTAATCACTGCGCGGCTGCTGAAATCGACCATCCTAAAGAGCAAGGACGCTCCCTTCATCCTGGAGATGCCGCCGTACCGCTGGCCGACGCCATCGTCGCTGGGACTGCGGCTGGTGGATCGCGGCAAAGCCTTCCTGTACCGCGCCGGCACCGTGATCATGCTGATTTCGCTGCTGCTGTGGGCGGCCACCAATTTCCCCATGCATCATGGCCAACCACCACAGGTGAAGGATAGCGTGGTGGCGAAGGTCGGCCACGCCATCGAGCCGGCCATCCGGCCGCTCGGCTTCGACTGGAAGATCGGCGTAGGGTTGCTGACTTCCATCGCGGCCCGCGAGGTCATCATTGCCACCCTGGGCACGCTGCACGGGGTCGATCCCGAGTCGCACGCCAGCGATTTACAGGCTGCGTTGCATCACGAACTGACGCCTGCGGGAGCGGCTGCCCTGCTTATCTTCTTCGCCTTTGCCATGCAGTGCATGTCTACCCTGGCCGTCGTGCGGCGTGAGACGAACGGATGGAAGTGGCCTGCCCTGCAATTCGGCTACATGACTGTCGTCGCCTGGGTCGCCGCATTTGCCGCATACAACACCGTCTCTCACTTCGTGCACTGAACTTCTACCTTTTCCGCCCGCACTACCCTTCATTCCATCGAATTGCGCCTCGGTTTCTGGCGTTCCGGCGTGGAGCGCGCGCCGCGCCTGCATGCGATACTTGCTACGCGTGAACGATCTCATGCACTCCAGGGGTCTGCCGGCTGCGGTAATAGCGCTCGGTTTCGCCATCATCGCTCGCGCCATGGGAGCAGTGACGGATGGAGGGGCAATCGCCGGCATCGTGGTTGCCGCGATTCTCATGCTGGCTGGCGGGCTTGCCGGATTTGCTCCGCTGCTGACGGTTTTTGTCCTGACGTTGGTGTCTACGCGCTGGGGATACGCCCGCAAGCAGCGCCTTGGGGTGGCAGAGCGCAGACGCGGGCGGAGCGCTTCGCAGATTTGTGCCAATCTGAGTGCCGCCGCCGCCTGCGCTCTGCCGATCATCTGGTTGCCGGCAACAGGCGAACTCCTGCTGGTAGGGATGACCGCGGCGTTGGCAGAGGCCGCCGCCGATACCGTATCCAGCGAGGTGGGACAGGCGACGGCGCGTGGCGCCTACATGATCACCGACTTTCACGATGTGCCCATCGGGACCAACGGCGCCATCAGTGTGGAAGGCACGATCAGCGGGTGTGTGGCCGCCAGCATTGTTTCCTGGACAAGCGCGAGCTGTGGTCTGGTGGACTGGCGCTGGACGATGGTGATCGCGTTCGCCGGTATAGCCGGCATGTTCCTTGACAGCATCTTGGGCGCAACCTGGGAAAATGCCGGAAGGCTGGGCAATGACTCGGTCAATTTTGTAAGTACCGTATTTGCCGCCGACGTCGCGCTGACCGTGGCGATGCTGATGCAAAGGCTCGGCGTCTGGAAGTGACCGGCTGGCCATGTGCGGTTACGTTAGCCGCTCTGGTGAAACGCGGGCATTGGCGGACGACATATTCTGAAGTGTGGCAGATATCTGCTCCGCTGAGGATTCCGCTGAAACCAATCGTCACTTTGTGAGTCTTACTTTTGTCATGCGAAAACTCGTCGGGATGATTGCCCTGGTCATCGGGCTGGTGGTTTGCATTGCGCCCATGGGCCATGCGCAGGACCCGGTGGTGGTTGAACTGTTTACTTCCGAAGGCTGCTCCAGTTGCCCTCCTGCGGATGCTATTCTCGCGAGCCTGAGCCAGCAGAATGTAACGAATCTGGTCCTGCTCGGCGAGCATGTCGATTACTGGAACTATCTCGGCTGGACAGACCTCTTTTCAGCGGCGCAGTTCAGCCGCCGTCAGAGCGACTATGCCCGGGCATTTGGCCTTCAGTCCCCATACACGCCGCAGATGGTCGTCGACGGGAGGCTGCAATTCACAGGCAACGACCCAGCGGAAGTGCAGCGGCAGATTGATGCGGCCGCGAAGCAGGCCAAGCCGGCGCATGTTGCGCTGCAGTGGGACGGGAAGAACCGACTGCACGTCAGGGTGCAATCGCCGGCGCAGTTGCAGGCCAGGGTCCTGCTGGCAATTACAGAAGATGGGCTGACCACGCCGGTTGGCGGGGGCGAGAACGGCGGGCGCACCCTGCATCATGCGGCGGTGGTACGGCAGTTGCGCGATCTGGGCAGCATGGAAAAAGGCAGCTTTCAGAGCGACGCTGATGTTTCCCCACAGGTGGAACACCAGCAAGCTCAAGGCCGCAGTCCTGGTTCAGGAAAATGCCACGTTGAGGATTTTGGGGGCTGCCGTAGTCGTGTATCCGCGTTGAGGAGCTTCTCGCAGGAGACGATTCCGGCGCCCCCGCCAGCATTCAGGTATCCGGCGGGTGGGTTTTTCGCAGACTCTCAGCGATCGATATGCCCGTTGCCTAACTGCACTACCCCGCGTGTTCCCGGTGTGTCCTCTCCGGCGTCGTGCGGGCCTTTGGGGCCGCCCTCGCGCATTTTGGCGCTCATCTGCTCAATGATGACCTCCAGCACTGCCGTCGCATCGAGGTCACTCTTGGGTGCAGTAGCGTAGTCGCGGCCCGGAGTGCGTCCGGGAAAGTAGCGCGATGTCATGGCTTCGAATACGACCCGTTTCGCTTCGGCATCTTCCAGCACCCGGGCGCTTCCGAAGCACATCACGCAGCGATAATTTGCGGTGTGGTACCGGGCATCGCGCGAGTACACCAGTCCGTCGAGCTCGGTTACGGTGGCGCAGACCGGAACTCCTGAAGCCAGGTGGCGGAACATGCGGCTGGACATGCCCGAATGAAGATAGAGGCGATCCGGCTGCTCGGCTGCATAGTGGTAGAGCATGGGAATGACGTAGGGACGCCCGTCCTGCTCGAACCCGACATGGGCGACCTTGCCCTGCTCCAGAAATTCCTGTGCGCGCTCCGGCACGGCGCGTTCCGGATGCTGACGAACTCTGGTCGTCCACCCCTTCCCGGCGGCAGTTTCGGTCACTGGGCTTTCCTCCGGCACACTGATCCTCTCCTGGAATCCATCCTCTGAACAGTGACGTTGTGATGAACACCCGGCGTGCCGTGATCCCACGCGTTTGGGCGGCGCTGAAAGAGATGCTGCCGCGAGCCCTCATTCCAGGTATTCAGGGTCGCGCTTCCAGCCGGTGATCATGGAATAGAAGTTGTTCCAGCCGTGCAGCAGCACCATGATGAGATGACCGGGGATGAAGGCCACAAACCCGCACATCGCGATGAAGTGCCAGATGCGGGCGAAATGAAAGCCGCCCATCGGCCAGGCCAGCCACCAGAACTGGGCGGGCTTGTACAGCACCAGGCCGCTAAGGAATGCCAGCACTCCGAGCAGGATGGTGGCCGTATACGCCAGCTTCTGCAGTGGATTGTAGGCGGTCTCGACAGCCGGCTTCTTTCCGAAGAAGAAATAATGCCGCGCCATCGGCCACACGCCCGCGATGTCGCGTGGCAGGAACAGCACCTGACGCCAGTGGCCGGTCACAAGCTGGTAGATCACATACATCAGCCCGCTGGCGACGAAGATCCACATGAACGTGAAATGCCACTGAAGCGCGCCGGCAAGCCATCCGCCCAACGTGAGTTCCCTGGGGACGTGGAAAAAGTCTCTCTGCGGGATCTTCGGGCCGAAGCTGGGGAAGGCGATGAAGATACGCAGGCCGCTGCCGATGAGCACCAACACGGCAACGGCATTCAGCCAATGCGCCACGCGCACCACCCAGGGATGCTCGTAGGCGAGCGTAATGCGCGCATCAGTTGACTGGTTGTCGATTGCGCTGACCCTCGTCGCCATTGCCCCTCACAGTCCGCCGTACCAGCTATAACCCTGGTCTTCCCAGTAGCCCCGCATCCCACCTTGCAGCACGTTCGTCACCCGCATTGTATTGAGATATTTGGCCTGCTTGTAGCCGATCTTGGTCGGCATCTGCAGGCGCAGCGGCGCACCGTGTCCGCGATCGAGCGGCTTGCCGTACATCTCGTAGCACAACAGGGTCTGGGGATGAAGCACCGTCTCCATGTCGATGGATTCGTAATAGTTGTCCGCGCACTCCACTTCCAGATAGCGGGCAGTCAGGTCGGCGCCGATGAAGTGCAGAAAGTCGGAGGCGCGGGTGCCACCGAAGTTGCCGATCACATCCCAGCCCTCGACGCACACATGCCGCGTGTTCTGCACCAGCTTTGGAAGGGCCCGAATCTGCTGCAGCCTGTACTCGCCGGGGCGCCGCACCAGACCTTCCACCTTCAGGGTCCAGTGGTCGAGATCGACCTCGGGATCGAGAACGTGATAGTAGTTGTACGGAAAACGCTCGAAGGGAACGACGTCACGGTCGCTGAAGGTTTGCGCGAGGCGATGACGGCCGAACAGCTTTCCGGAGGCCCAATCGCTCAGCTCCTGGCCGTTCATCAGCAGCCGTTCCCGCAGTTTGGGAATCGCGAAAGCCCCCAGCGCCACGACCGGGACAAGCTTCAGCAACTCACGGCGATTGATGCGCCTCCGTTCGCGAGGAGTAATCCTCTGCACCTCTTCGCCCGCGGGACCGAACAATGGCTCCGGGTTAGGAGCTTCTTCCGAGGATGCAGGCTGGGTGCTCTTCGGCGCCCCGGCCTGTTCGAACTTGTCGTCACTGTGTACCTGCGGCCCGTCAGACATCCTGTACCTCGGGAATATGACTGCTCAATGAGATCACCATAGCGTCGAGAAGTTACAAAAATGAGCCGCCGGCAACCAGATCTGGCCACCGGTGAACTCTTCCGTTTGCGCAAGGATCTCGCCCGGCAATCAGCCGATCATAAACGCGCCAGTTCAGGCCAAGAAGCTCTTAGTGGTACGTCGGGGCCGGGAGCGCGGATCTCCCCAATCTCCCGGTTCGGGAGCCTGCAATCCGGATAACACAAGCCGTGTGACCGGCGACACAGACTCCGGGTACCTCTTCATGGGAACTTTGCTAGGGGGGAGCTCGCAAGCTCTACCTCGCCGTGTGCTACTGGAGGAGTTCAGGCTATGAATGCGCGGCAGTCAATCACGTCGAATCTTCGCTACGGTCGCGAGCTGGTGAGATCGGGAGTTTGCGGACTATCGAACGGACGCGAGGCGCATCTGAATGGGCGTCCCATTTCGGATCTTCTTGCACAATCGGCGCGGGCTTCGGTGGGACTTGCGACGCTGGGGGCGTGTGCCGGACTGCTGCGATATTATCTGCCTGCGCGCCGCGCCCGGATCGCACAAACGCTCGCCTGCGGGCTGGTGGGGAGCGCGCTCGGATTTCTGGCGGCATTTGCCTGGGGCACACGCGAGCTTACCGAGAGCATGACCCGATCTGCGGTGAAGGAGATGGCCACCGTTCGCGATCAGCACTGGTTGGAACGGCACCCGATTGATTACGCGTGAAGCGGCAACACGCAATCAGCGCCGTGCCGGCCGTAAATGAAGAAGCGCATCTTCCCTGACAGGAACAGGACGCTGCAGCTCCGGTAAGGTTACCGATTCCAGAGCCGGAAAATTCCGGCAAGCCAGACCAAAGCAAAGGCGCAAATCAGGACAATCAGAATCCAGCGCGAGCCGCCACCTGCGGAGATGGTCGCGGCCGGCCCGCGCCTCCACGGCTTCAGGATCCACGCCGTGAAAGCCAGAACAACCGGACCACCGAACGACAGCAGAACGGTGTCCACTCCGGCACCGAGGAGCCGATGCTCCGCGAGGAAGTCAATGATGTCGGCGGCAAGAAAGCCGATTATGAGGACCGCAAGCCAGCCCAGGTTGCGCTGAGCGCGCGCGAGCACTTCCGCCTGTTTGCCGAATCGCTGCTCCTGCTCGGCGGTTTGCCGGCGGCGCAGGCGCTCGGCAGCCGTGGTATTCAGGCTCCGCAGGCTTTCGATCAGCGTCTCCAGTCCAACCGAGTCGGAGAAGCGCCGGAGAAGATCGCGATCAGGAGAAGCGAGAGCGCGTCTCACCTCGACCTCGCGCCCCGCAAGCGCTTCGCCCGCGTCTACGATCTTCGTCAACGATTTCGTGCTGATCGTGTCACGGAGGCCGGCCGGCTCGTCCGAGTCGGGTGGGCTGCCCAGGGACTGCCAATCGGCAGTCAATTGGTCTATTTCCCGCACGAGGGAGACGATAGCGATGAACTCCTCGCGCAACCCTTTGCAGCCATGCTGCGGCGGAGAACTCGCGTCATCCGCCGATAGCTGCTTCTGCGCGACGGCAACGCCCCGGTCTCCCCACACGCCAACGCAATCCGCCGTGACGACGAGGTGACGCTCGGCAAAATCAGCCGGCATTGATCCCGGAACTTCGGGATACAGGGCCTGCCATAAGGTCTCGCCGATCTGCACGGCCAGACTTGCGCCCGGAGTACATGCTGGAGTGATCGGCACATCGGCACGCAGACAGGCGATGGCAAAACGGTAATTGCCGGGACCCGGCGCAGGAATTTCCAGGGGAGCATTCAGTCCAAACTGGCGCGGGTCAGCATTGTGGCCGTCCGGCGACACTGGAACGTCCAGCACCGTGACCCGCGGACCACTGACCGGCGATTCCGCGGAAAAGATAGGGCATTCGAGCTCCGTGCGAACGGCTTCGGCGATGGGATCGTCGCGCAGATCCCTTCGCGCGCCGGGCGGGCCGATGATGGTACCGCGTTCCGGTGTGCGCACGAGAACGCCGAACTGGGTTTGCCCGCCAAACCACGGGTCGGCCAGCAACATTTGCAGGGTCGCGGAGCCTTCGCGATGCGGCTCACGCCCCACCGGAACGCTATTCTGTGTCAGCTCCCGCGAACGCAGGGCGTCTACTTCTTTCGTTTGCAGACGGGACCACACGGTATATAAATGCCTGCCGTTGGCCCGCTCGGGATCGATGGAAAACACGTAGTTGCTGGCATTCACAGTTCCCGCCGGACGACCCTTGGAACATGCGATCGCGCTGAACTCAAAACCGGCGGCGAGCGATGAACTCTCCACATCAAGACGTGCCCACTCGTTGAACAGCGCACATTCAGGATCGCGAAGGTAGATGCCGTCTGTCGCGATGCGGAAGGTGTCGGCAAGCAGGAGATGTTCGGCATCGATTTCCGCCGCCTCACGCAAGGCGCCTTCCTTTGGCGTCCTGAAGAAGCCCGGTGAAGGCGCTTCGGACTGCGGCAAATAGACAATCGCCTTGCGGGCGCGGCGCAGGTCGCGGTCATAAGCTTCCGCCTCGCGATCCAGCAATGTGAGTTCGGGAGCAAAGTGCTCACTGTCTTCCAGCACCGAATCGAAAAGAGGATTGAGCTGCTTTTGCTGGATGGCGTTTTTGAGCTCGTCAAACAGCTCCGTGGCGCCGCTGGTTTCAGTCAGGTAATCGCGGCCGCGTTTGAGGGCAGCACTCAGTACAGAGCTGGGCGCTCGCCGCCGTGGGCAGGATATATGGCGCCGGCTGTCCAGTAGAGAGGCATAGCTGGCGAGCAGCAGGGCCCAACGATCGCCAGGAGCCACCGGGCCCGGATCGGGGGCGAACCAGTCGAACCTGGACTGGTTCGGCAGATCGAGCCAGCCATCCGGATGCAGGCCGTAGCGTTGTGGATCGACCAGCGCATCGCTATCGCCAACAATCCAGCGCACGAGATACATGGAACAGAAGGCATCGAAATCTGGCTGCTGGTGGCTCACCAGCCATAGCACGTCGTTCTGGTGAGCGAACCGGTCGCGGATGAGCTGTGCCTTGTGAAGCACTGCGGCCGAGGCGGAAGGAAACTGCGCGTGGCAGGAGAAATGGTGGTCAAGAACGGGTAGCGGCTCGTTACTTCCCCAGCACGTGCCACCCACATCGGTGGCCAGTTCGTTGGCAAACAGGACAGATGGAAGATCCGTCGCGCTCCCGGCACGCCGGATTCGGGAATCCCCGGTAAATACCGTTCCGAAATCGACGTACCGATACCTGAACGAGGGCGCCATGGTGGAGACTCGGGGAAATGACTACTACTGGTGGGAGCAGAAGATTCTAGCACGTGACTGCGACACGAAGGTGAAAACGACGCCGGCGCCAGATCGATGTTTCGTGGCTGAACCTCATATCAACCTCTGGAAGCCACGCGGCTGAGCGTAGTGCGACGTTGTGGGATGCCGGGATTTCCGCGAGCGGCCGATGAGGCATCCGCACTGCTATGGAGCGTGCTGGTTCAGGTAACGCCGTACTGCTCGGAAATGCACACCCTTTTTGCGATAATGACTGGTGCGCCCTCGTCGCGGATGGGCCCGTAGCTCAATTGGATAGAGCATCAGCCTTCTAAGCTGAGGGTTGCTGGTTCGATCCCAGCCGGGCCTACCAGGTTCAGCAACTAGCGCTCCCCCCTGTACTACGCGCCGCTTCACCTTGAAGTATTGTTTTGCGGGCGACGAAAACAATCGTCCGTCACGGGTGTTGGGAAACAAGCGCCCGTCCATGCGTGAGCCTGTGCGTTCGGCTGGCTATACGCGACCCGGTGAAGGATACGTTCGCGGACGGAAGTCAGTGTTACCGGACTCGATTGGCCAGTGGCAGGGCGCCGGGAGTCGCCCTGCAATGGCGCCAGTCAGGCCGGCAACAGGTTACAGTCAGGCATCGCAGCGCGGTCTCCGGGAGAATGCGCTGCACCATGAGGATAAGGTTCGTCAGTATCCGGTGGCTTCCTGGCGCAAGCGGGAAGGTCACGTGGCGGGGGCCCCTTCATTAGCTGCTTCTGCCGCCGGTCGGGACGGCTTTCCGACAGGAGTCCGGCACGCAGGAAGAGCTCGCTGAGGGAATCGAGTGCCTCCGAAAACCAGCGGTGGACGGCTGTAACGCATGTGTGTAACATCTCCGCGACCTCATCGTGCGAGAAGTCGTAGAGACCCACAAGGGTGATGATCTCCATGTGTTCGTCACTCAGCTTCGCGAAGCACAGTTCAACATCGCGCACGAATAGTACCTGTTCCTCGAAGCTGGGTGTGGCGTGATGGGAGACGCGAGCGCGGAAAAACTCACGGCCAAGCAGGGAGGGCAGCCGTCCGAGCTGGCAGGAGAGCTCGAAGAAGTGACGCACCAGGGCAAGCGCCTGGCCGCGAAAGCAGAGCATTTCCGGCCGGGGGTCGGGGTCCGGCACTGGCGGTCCGGACAGCGGGTAATGGGTTTCGAGAAGCAACAATCTCGCTCTCCGGGCTGCAGCTCGCGAAACTCTCATTGCAACCTCCCAAAAGGCAGGGATGGTGCAGCTTCGCCCTTGAGCTCCAGCGGTACAGGCTGCTTGCTGGCGGGTCTGCGACGAGGCACGGGACGGGCTGGGTCGCGGGCCAGAGAGTAGTTGAGCAGGATTCGTCCACACGGTTCGCAGTACGTCCCGGTGGATTGCGAGCGGCGCAAGCCCAGCGACCCACACCGCTCGCAGTATTTCAGTTCATAAGTGGCGAGTTCCATGTATATACCCCCGATGAGTAGTGATGTCCGGAAAGCGAGGCCCCTGCCACGCGCCCCCCTGACGGTCCGGGACGCGCACGGACGGTCCGCTTCCATTGCGGCGATCTGCTGCCTGTCGTGGTCTGGTGGAAAACGGGGTTGGCAAAGCCGGCAGGAGAGGTCAGGAAGATGATTGCGGGAGAAAACTCTCTCGGCTGTGTCCCGCCCCGACCGGGGTTCCGCCCGTGGGTGCTGGGAGCCGATGAAACGGTCTCCGCACCTCCGGGTCCGGGGATGCTTCCGCTTTACACAACGACGTGGATGTTCCCGAAGAACGCAGGCTGGGGAGAAGCTGTTCCGTGGCGCGGGAAAGCGTCCGTCTGCCTGCGGCTGCGATGCGCAGCAAAGCTCCGGTGTTCAAGATGGTTTTCCCTGTCCTTTATCGCTCCTTTCGCGGTTACAGAAGCCAGAGAACCGGGGCACAAGGTGAATGTGGCATGCCCCAACCGGAGAGGTCAACGAAAATATTTCACCTGGATATTACTAAAGTACCAATATTGCTTTCAGAAATTACACCGCCCGAGATGAGACTTCAGGAGTTGCAGGCGCAACTGCGTGCTCATATCCGCGCCCGGATCAGACGCGGCGAACTGACCGGAAGCGCGCTGGCCCGCGAGGCCGGATTTCCCCAGGGTCATCTCTCCAATTTTCTGAACTCGCGGCGTGGCTTGAGCGTGGAATCGATGGACCGCCTGCTGGAAAGTCTCGACATCGGCGTTCTCGATCTGCTTGACCTGGAAGAGATTCAGCGCCGGGCCGCCCTGCCTGAAGCGAGTGAGGACATGGAACGGGTAGCGATGGTCTCACCGGAGAACGCCGCGGTGGCGCGCCCCGCTCCGGAGCAGATACTGGGGACGCGCAGCTTCAAACGATCGTTTCTGCGCAAGCTGAAGCCGGGCGGGGCCGAGGAGCGTCACGACTGGTTGCGGTTTGTGGTGATCAAGATGGATGCCAGAGGCGCGCGCGGATTGCTGCCGGTCGCGCTCTCGGCGGCAACCCTGCTGATTGACCGGCATTACATCTCGCTGCAGCCTTACCGGCGTTTTCATCCCAACATCTATGTGGTCAGCGTGCATGGACGTTGCAGTATGGGCTATGTCTCGGTTGTCGGGAATTGTCTTGTGCTGCGCCCGCGCGACCCGGACCAGGACCTCGATCTGATATCCATCCCCCGCAGCCGGAGTTATTCCGAATACATCGTCGGCCGGGTCTGCCATCTGGGGCTGGAGGTCTGACACATTGGGCAAAGCCTGATTGCCGGGCACCACACACGCCGGGGACCTGCGGGGCTCTGGTATGATTCCGCTATTCTTCGAGGAGGCGCGCTCTTATGGAGGAGCAGGGGACAGCGATTGGGGGCAAGCGCCGGGATGAGGACATTGCGCTGGACCTGATGAAGTTTGTTGCCGTCACCACAGGATATGGAAGAGCCGCTTCATCGGGAGCCGGGTTCCAGGCAGGAACCGAATCCAGGGCAGAAGACTACGCGCGCCATCTGCTGGAGCTGTATGGCCAATGCCTGGCCGTGGTGCAGGGCAAAAAGTAGTTCCAGAAAGGCTGCGGAGCGATAAGCTTGCCGCGGTCGAGCGGCATCGCCGGAACCCGGGTTCCGGTTTTTTGTTTGACCCCGGTGCCGCGCTTTGCGAGACCATGCTGCGTGTAGCGCTCACAGGCGGTGTCGCCTCCGGCAAGACGACCGTGGCAGGGATGCTGGCCCGGCAAGGCGCCCATTGCCTGCACGCTGACGCTCTGGCGCACCGGCTGTATGCGCCTGGGGCTCCCGCCTACGATGAAGTTGTTCGCCATTTCGGACGCGAAATTCTGGACGAGGACGGAACCGTAAACCGCGCCCGGCTCGCCAACGTGGTTTTCCCCGACCGCATCCACGAACTCAATGCCATCGTCCATCCGGCAGTGATCGAAGCGCAAAGGGCCTGGATGGCGGAGGTGGGGCGCAAGGATCCCGGCGGAGTTGCCGTGGTGGAAGCAGCGCTGGTCATCGAGGCCGGCGCGGAAAAGGACTTCGATTGTGTCGTGGTCGTGACCTGCGGTGCGGAGCAGAAGGTGGAGCACTACATGGAACGAACCGGCGTCTCGCGGCAAACCGCGCGTGCCGAGGTGGAACGCAGGAGCCGGGCGCAGCTGGGTGATGAGGAGAAGGCAAGGCACGCGGACTACGTGATCGACAACTCAGGTTCGCTCGCGCATACGGAGCAGCAGGTGGAAAAAATCTGGAGCAGGCTGCTGAAGCTGGCGGCTGATGAGCGGTAGCTTCGTCGCCTGCAGAACAGCTTCGAACTCGGGCCTGCCCGGCGTCAGATGCAGACATCCGTGGGTTTCGTTACACTTTGTATCAGAAAACGTCTATTGGCTGTCCGCTAAATTCTGTACCGGATTGGAACCTCACGAAGCATGCGATTTGTACGACCTTTTGTCCTCGGCGTAATTCTGGCCGGCGCATTTTACTGGTTCACTACACATCATCAGGGCACAAACCCGGGCGCCGATCTGGTCTCCCGTCCCACGCGGGTCGAGTTGAGTGAAGCTGCGGGGCCGGAGAAGCTCGATCCCGAAGAGCAGAACAATATTGAGGTCTACCGGCGGGTTATTCCGGCGGTGGTGAACATTACGTCAAGGACGGTGGCTTTTGACTTTTTCTATGGTCCGGTACCCGAGGAAGGGCAGGGTTCCGGCTTCATCATTGACAGGCAAGGTCATATTCTCACCAACTACCACGTCGTGGGCGATGCCAGCCAGGTGGAAGTGACACTGCACAACAAGAAAACCTACAAGGCAAAGGTCATCGGACGCGACCGCGGGCACGATCTCGCGGTGATCCAGATCAGTGCGCCGGATGTGGTTCCCGCGGTGCTGGGCGACTCGAAGAACCTGCAGGTGGGCCAGAAGGTTTTCGCCATCGGCAATCCGTTCGGGCTCTCGGGAACGATGACGCGCGGCATCATCAGTTCGTTGCGGCCGATTCGCAGCCCGGAAGGCGCCTATATTGAGGAGGCGATCCAGACTGACGCGGCCATCAATCCGGGCAACTCGGGCGGCCCGCTGCTGAATTCGCATGGCGAGGTCATCGGCATCAACAGCATGATCGCGACCGGCGGCTCCAACCAGAGCGCCGGCATAGGATTCGCCATCCCCATCAACACCGCCAAGGCGGTGCTGAACGACCTGATTACACTCGGCTCGGTACGCCGGCCGTCACTGGGTATTGTCTCGCTGCCGATCGGGCCGGAGCTGGCGCAGGAGATCGGGCTGCCGGCGGATTACGGAGTGCTCATCATTCGCGTCGTTCCCGGCGGCGCCGCCGAGCGCGCCGGGCTACGGGGTGGCAATGAGCGCGCTTATCTGGGCAACACTCCGATCATGATCGGCGGCGATCTCATCGTCGCTATTGACGGCGATCCCATTGGCGATCAGCAGGACCTTGCCAACGCCATGAACAAACATCGCGCAGGCGACACCGTCTCGGTGACCATCTATCGGGGCAGAAGAAAGATGACCGTTCAGGCTACGCTCGGCGAAGCGCGCCAGCAGGCATAACGGCTCCCGTTCTGTAGGTAATCGCGGCGCCACCCGTCGTGGTTGAACCAGGGTCCTCTGCACCTGGCAGCGACGGGTCAGCGACCGCAATTCAGGATTTGTGACTTATCGGAGGGTGGCTCGCGAGCGTGAGTACCGACAAGCCAGAAGAGCGCTTCTCCAGGGCCGAGCTGCGTTATCGCATCGCCGATTACGTCAATGACCGCCTGAAAGCAATTCCGTATGTTCACCGGATCCTGAAGAGGTTGGTCCATTGGCTGCAGCATCGCAGGGACGTACGGCAGATTGCTGCAGCACGCTCCCATGCCCGGACTGACATTGCGCCCAGCCAACAGACCGGACAGGTGATTCGCGAGTCCCGTGCTCTTCCCATGCCTCCGCTCGAGATGCGGCGTCTTGTCGGGCCCTTTGACGAGCAGTCCTATGACAACCCGACCGGTGCGCTGGTCTATCCCTGGCTTCGGGTCGAGAGCTATGACAGGGTGTTTGACTTCGGCTGCGGATGTGGCCGCGTTGCCCGCCAGCTCCTCATGCAAAAGCCCAATCCGAAGCTGTACGTGGGTATCGACCTGAACGCTGAGATGATTCGCTGGTGCAACGACAACCTTCATCCGGTGGCGCCGCACTTCAACTTTCATCACCATGATGTTTTCAACGTCAACTACAATCCCGATCGCACCAGGCCCCTCACCGCGCCGTTTCCCGCCAGGGATGCGCAGTTCACATTGGTCAACGCCCTCTCCGTCTTCACTCATCTGACGGAAAGCCAGGCCGAATACTATCTGCGGGAATGCGCGCGGGGGCTGGATCCGCGGGGAGTGCTGCACGCTTCCTGGTTTCTGTTCGACAAGGCAGATCACCCGATGATGAGTGAGGATTCCAACGCGCTGTATGTCTCGTATGTGGATCCCTCGGCAGCGGTAATCTTCGACCGGCAATGGGTGCGGAATACCGCGCGCGAACTGGGCCTGAGAATCTTCCAGGTCATACCGCCCGGCATTCGCGGCTACCAGTGGCTGGTGCTGATGACCCCCCGAACGGATGTGCCCGAAGTGGAGCTGCCGCCGGACACGGCTCCGCGCGGGGTGGTCAAGCCTAACCGCGAGGTCAGTTACGCGGAATGATGGTGAACTCCTGCAGCCGCAGGAAGATGGGTACTCGCCTGATTCAGTTTTGTGGGAAATACTCGTGAACAAGCCACTCCGCCGCCTCGGGCACGGCCCGGCTCACCGATTCCGATAGACCTTCCTGTACTTCTTCGGGCAGCGGTCCGGTCTGGCAGGCCAGCACTCTCACTTCCACTCCGCAGCTTTCCTGCAATTCACGCAGCAGATTCGAGGTCGGCAACTGGTGCAGCGAGAAGTCGTCGAGCTTGGCGACAGGGATTTCGGAAGGATTGATTTCGAACACCTCGCCGGGCGTGCGGCCGGCGTCAATGGCGTCGAGGATGAGCAGGCGCTTCGGACGAGCGGGGCTCAGACAGAGAGTGAACAGCAGCTTGCGCACGCCAGTGCCGACGTCCAGCAGGCAGACGGTTTCGGGCACCTGGTAATGCGCTTCGACATATTCGACCACGGCGCAGCCGAAGCCATCATCCCCGAACAGCATATTGCCGCAGCCGAGCACCAGCGTCGGCCGGCAGCAGAAATCGGGGAGATCGGACGGGTCGATCTGCGGGGTGGGCACGGTCATGAAGGCCATATTAGCGCAAGTGAGCGGCGGCGGAAGGCGCGGTATCTGCGACTCCAGGTGGTAGTGCGGGCCTGCGGGGCCTGCAGGCCCGGGTTCCGCGCGTAAACAAAACTTTGAGCCGGCTTCAGCTGGCGACACAAACCGTTCTTTGTGTCGCCGGGCTGAAGCCCGGCTCCTTTGTTTCGATTGTGCCGATCCGCGGCGCCAAAGCGCCGCACTACCTAGTTGGCGAACGTGTCGATCACGTTGCCGTTCGCATCTACGATATCCAGCTTGACCGAGAGCTTCCCATCGAGGCGATGGGTTGCGCAGGACAGGCATGGGTCATAGGCGCGGATTGACATCTCGACCGTGTTCAGCACTCCCTGATCGTACTTGCCGTCCTTGATCAGGCTCTTTGCAGCCTGGGTGACGGACATGTTGATGGGAGCGTTGTTGTGGGTTGTGCCCACGATCAGGTTGACGTTGGTGACGATGCCGTCAGCCTCGGTCTCGTAATCGTGGATCAGGGTGCCGCGAGGCGCCTCCACGCAGCCGACGCCGCGGGCGGCGCGAGGCGTGACCTTCACCCGGGTTTCCGTGCTCGTGATCTCCGGATCCGCAAGCAGGCGGCTGGCGTTCTCGGCGTTGTAGAGCAGCTCGATCAGCCGTGCCCAGTGATACAGCAGGGTCAGCTGGGCGGGCCGGCCAAACTTCTGCCGGAACTCTTCCAGCTCGGCCTGGGCCAGCGGCGTGTCGATGTAATCGCAGACGTTGATGCGGGCCAGGGTATTGGCGCGATAAACGCCTTTCGGGCCGTCGGTATCCATGGAGAAACCTTCTCCCCACTGTTTGGCATAGGGGAACTTCAGGTAGCTCCACGACTCGATGTGCTCGGCGATGTGATCGGTGTAGTTGGCATAGGGAAAGTCCTGATACTTGCCGGCCGGAGTCATCAGCCGGAGCTTGCCATCGTAAAGATTCAGCGCACCGTCGTCCTTGACGGTGCCGATGAATCCGGTATTGATGACGCCCAGGGACTTCACCACATCCAGGTACTTGGGGAAGACGTTCTCTTTGGCGAAAGCGATGGAGAACTTGGCGAGCTCCAGCGCTTCGGCCGCCTGCTTGCGCAGCTCGTCGCGCTCGGCGGGGGCCAGCGGTTTGCTGAATCCGCCGGGAACGGCTGCCTGCGGATGGATGGGCTTGCCCGCCAGGGTTTCCAGCATCTTGGCGCACATGTGCCGCACCTTCACCACCCGTTGCGCCACGTCCGGAGCTGCCTGCAGAACGCCAATCACGTTGCGAACGGAATAGGGAGCATCCGGGCCGAGCAGGAAGTCGGCGCCAGCCAGGAAGTAGAAGTGCAGAATATGCTCTTCCATGTAGGCGATGCTGTTGCAGAGTTCACGCAGCTTCCTGCCTGCCGGAGGAGGCTCGACGCCGAAGACCGCATCGCAGGCCTTGGCCGAAGCCAGGTGATGCGACCACGGACAGACGCCGCAGATGCGTGGCATGATGCGCGGCAGATCTTCCACGGGACGGCCCATGCAGAAGCGCTCAAAGCCGCGCAGTTCGATGACGTTCACCCGGGCGGTGTCCACGTTGCCGGCATCGTTGAGCTGAATGGTGACCTTGGCGTGGCCTTCAATGCGAGTGACAGGTTGGATTACAAGTGTTTTTGCCATGGCTCACCTCTTCGGGGTTGGGCGCAGGCGGCCGGCGCCAGCAAAGCGGTTGAAGGTTGCAGCCCGATCCGGAATCTGCTTGGGATCGAGACCAATCGAGGAGAGTGCGCCCATCATGTCAACCATGGGGTTGGCTTTGTCCGAGAGCGGGCCAAAGCAGCCCTCGCAGGGCATATAGGCGCGGATGCAACGCGGCACGCCGTCGCTGCCGCCGCATCCGCAACGTGTCGCCGGGCCGAGGCACAGGATGCCCTGCTCCATCAGGCAGCGCATTTCGCTCAGCGGCGCGCCGGGCTTGAACTCCGGCGCCTCCAGGCGGCGCTTCAGGGTGGAAACCGCCTTCTTCTCGCGTTTCGTCGGGCACTCGTCGCAAACGCTCTTGGATGCCAGCACCGGCAGGGGCTTGCCTTCCAGCAGAGCGACGAGAGCATTGGCCACCATCTCGGGGGTGGTGGGGCAGCCCGGCAGATAGGCGTCAACCGGGACCACCTCGTGGATCGCATAGACGCGGTCGGTCAGCGCGGGAATCTGCTCATGGGGGATGCCGTCTTTTTCCGTGGTTACGCTGCCGCGATATACCTTCTCCAACAGTTCTTCGGTGGTGAACTGGTTGGCGAGTGCAGGTACACCGCCGAAGCAGGCGCAAGATCCCAAGGCGATCAGGAGCTTGCATTTCTTGCGCATCTCCTGCGCCAGCTTCTTGTGCTCTTCGCTGCGGATGCCGCCCGATATAAGTCCAACATCAGCCGCCGGGATTTCCATCTCGGCCTGTTCGCCGGTCTGACCGAAGAGCTTGTGATCCATCAGGACCGGCATGTGTACGATTTCCACCTGTTTAAGTACGTCGAGGAGCGGCTCACCAATATCGAGGATCGTTACCTCGCATCCTCCGCATATGGCGAACCACTCTTCGGCAAGCCGAGCCGCCATGCTGCACCTCCAAAGTTAAACTTGATTTTTGCTGCCTTTCTGCCCATGTAATGCGATTACGAATTGTTCCCGATTGATTGCCGGGCTGAAGCCCGGCTATGCCTTGCGCGGCGCTGAAGCGCCGCACTACCCGTACTGCTTCACTGCTTGTAGGGGCTGGCGCCCAGCTTCTGCACCTGCTCCGTGAAATCCTTTACCACCTGGGCAAAGCGGGCGCCTTCGGCGGCGGAAACCCATTCCAGGCGAAAGCGCTCTTCTTCAATGCCAAAATCGGGCAGCATCAGCTTGATGGCCTCGGCGCGCTTTTCCGCCTTCAGATTGCCTTCCTGATAATGGCAGTCCCCGGGATGGCAGCCGCACATGAGCACCCCGTCCGCACCTTTGGTGAGCGCATCGATGACGAGATTGGGGTGCACCATGCCCGAGCACATGACGCGGACGATGCGAATGCTGGGCGGATACTGGCTGCGGGAGACGCCCGCCAGGTCCGCGCCGGCATAGGAGCACCAGTTGCAGCACAGGGCAATAATCAGAGGTTCGAAGGTCTCTTCCATCACTGCACTCCCAACGCGGCATGAATCTGGGCCTCGATCTGGTCGAGGGTGAATCCGCGGACAAATATGCCTTTCTTCGGACAGGTAGCCTCGCAGCAGCCGCAGCCCTTGCACACGGTCTCGTTGGCATCGACCACTTTCTTGACCGCACCCTGCCACATGTATTCCAGCAGGGTGATGGCCTTGAAGGGACAGGTGTCCACGCAGTAGGCACAGCCGTCGCAGTTTTCGTCCACCACCTCGGAGATGTTGGCCTCCATCTCGATGCGGTCCTGGGCGAGGATGGTGGAGGCCCGGGAAGCCGCCGCCTGGGCCTGGAGGATGGATTCTTCGACCGTCTTGGGCGAGTGGGCCAGCCCGCAGAGGAAGACGCCATCGGTCATGAAGTCCACCGGGCGCAGCTTCATGTGGGCTTCGAGGAAAAATCCTTCACTGTTCAGCGGGACTTTGAGGAACTGCGCGATCTCCCTATTACCTTCGTTGGGATGAATGCCCGCGGACAGGACCACCAGATCAGCGGAGATCTTCAGCGGCATATTGAGCGTCTGGTCGACAACGCACACGTTCAGACCGCGCCCGTTTTGCGACACTTCGGGTTTGCTGCTCGCGTCGTAGCGGACGAATACGACCCCCCGCTTCCGCGCGTCAGTGTAGTAGCTTTCCTTGAAGCCGTAGGTTCGGATGTCGCGGTAGAGCACGTAAACGTACGTTTCGGGAGAGAGCGCCTTGATCTTCAGCGCGTTCTTGATGGCCTCGGAGCAGCAAACGCGCGAGCAGTAAGGGTGTCCATCCTCGCGCGAGCCGACGCACTGGATCATCACCACCGTCTTCGGAGCGCCCTTTCCATTGCTTGCCAGCAGCGCTTTTCCTGAAGCCAGATGCTGCTCCAGTTCGCGCTGCGTCATGACGCGGCTGTCCTGTCCGTACAGGTACTCGTTCGGGCTGTACTCCTTTGCGCCGGTGGCAACGATGACCGTGCCGTGGCTCACCTCCGCACTGGCACCATTGGCGGAGATCTTTGTCCTGAAATCGCCGATGTTTCCGTCGATGCTCTCAATGGCAGCGTCGTTGAACACGTGAATGCGGCGGTTATTCCGAACTCGCGCTTTCACCCGCTTCAGCTCGTCCTGGGGGTTCCCGCCGTTGAGGGTGTACTGGACGTTCTTCAGGTGCCCACCGAGATCGTTTTCTTTCTCCACCACGTAAGCATCGAACCCCTGGTCCGCGAGCGCCAGCGCGGCGGTCATACCGGAGATGCCGCCACCGATCACCAGACCGGACTTGTTGATGGCGACCGAGCGACGGTAGAGCGGCTGCAGCATCCGTGCCTTGGCTACCGCCATCCTCACCAGGTCTTTGGATTTTGCGGTAGCTTTTTCCGGCTCGTGCATGTGCACCCAGGAGCACTGGTCGCGGATATTGGCCATCTCGAAGAGATAGGGATTGAGTCCCGCTTCGCGAAGCGTATTCCGGAACAGCGGCTCGTGCGTTCTGGGCGTGCAGGAGGCGACCACGACCCGATTCAGCTCATGCTCGGTGATTTGCCCCCGGATCATGTCCTGGGTGTCGTTGGAGCAGGTGTAGAGGTTTTCCTCCGCATACACCACGTTGGGCAGGGTCTTCGCATACTCCACCACGGCGGGAACATCGACGACCCCGCCAATGTTTGTGCCGCAGTGGCAGACAAAGACCCCCACGCGCGGCTCCTGTCCGGAGATGTCCTTCTCTGGCGGATAGACTTTGGGTGTAATCAGGGTGCCGCGGGCATCGCTGAGAGAGCAGAGCACCTGCGAAGCCGCCGCCGAGGCCTGCATGACGGTTTCCGGAATGTCCTTGGGCTCGCCGAACGGGCCGGCGACGAAGATTCCTTCTCGCGACGACGCGGCGGGCTGGAAGGATGAGGTCTCACAGAAGTGGAAGGAATTGAGCGCCACGCCGAAGCGCTCCGCGATCTTGTCGACATCCTTGGGCGGCTGCATGCCCACCGACAGGACAACCAGATCGTATTCCGCGGAGAGCTTCCTGTCGTTCTCGCCGAGATAGCGCACGATGAGGTTCTTCGTACCGGGAACTTCCTCGATGGCCGGCACCCGCGAGCGGATGTAGCGCACACCCAGGTCCTCCGCCCGGTGGTAATACTGCTCGAAGCCCTTGCTGAAGGCGCGCAGGTCCATGAAGAAGATGTCGCACTGCAATGCCTCGCCAAGGTGCTCCTTGGCCATGATGGCTTCCTTGGTGGCGTACATGCAGCAGACGGAAGAGCAGTAGTCGTGCTCGGCATCGCGCGATCCGATGCACTGCAGGAAGGCGATGCGCTTCGGCTGGCTGTGGTCGCCCGGCCGCAGAACGTGGCCGGCAAACGGACCGGAAGCAGAGAGGATGCGCTCGAACTCGAGCGAGGTGATCACATTGGGGAAGCGCCCGTAGCCTAGGTCCTTCTTCACCCGTGGATCGAACAGCTCATATCCGGGAGCGAGGATGACGGCACCGACGTTCAGCTCGAGCTTCTGTTCCCGCTGCCAGTACTCGATGGCGTGCGCCTGGCAGGCGGTCTCGCACATGTGACAGTCGGAGCAGATGCCGCAGGCCAGACAGCGCCTGGCCTCGGCAACCGCTTCCTGCGACGTGTAACCGACGTGGACCTCGGCAAAGGTCCGTCCGCGCGTGGCGGGATCGAGGGCCTGCATCCGTACCTGGCGTTGCATCAGCACGCCGGTCGTGTCCACAACGTATTCGGTCTGATAGGGGCCTTCCAGCTCGCGTCCGTCGCGCAGGTCCTGTTTGTTGAGCCAGCGATTGATGGAAATCGCAGCTTTCTTGCCGGCGAGCTTGGCATTGATAACCACATCGGGACCGGTGACACAGTCGCCACCGGCGAACACGCCGGGCAGCCCGGTTTCCAGCGTCAGAGGATCGGCGGCGAGCGTTCCCCACTTCGTGGTCTCCAGACCCAAACGTTCTCCCAGCGCCGCCACATCGGGAGACTGGCCGATGGTGGCGATGACCGCGTCACAGGGGAGCACAAATTCGGAATCAGGAACCGGTACGGGAGCAGGCCGTCCGCTGGAATCCGGCGGACCGAGCTTCATCTTCAGACACTCAAGGGCAGCCACGCGGCCGTCCGCGCCCGCCTTGAACGACTTGGGGGCAACCAGGAACATCAGCTTGATGCCCTCGCGCTCCGCATCTTCGACCTCGCGTGGGTCGGCAGGCATTTCGGCGCGGGTACGGCGATAGACAATCGTGACCTCGCCCGCTCCGCTGCGCAGAGCGGTGCGCGCCGCGTCCAAAGCGGAGTTTCCGCCGCCGATGACGAGCACGTGCTGGCCGGGCGCTTCCGGCTTTCCGAGATTGACTTTGCGCAGAAATTCCACGCCGCCGCTGATGCCGGGAAGATCCTCGCCGGGGATATTCAGTCTGCGTTCGACAGGGGCGCCGATGGCGATGAAGACCGCGGCGAAGTTCTTGCGCAGATCCTCAAACGGAATCCCGCGGGGGCCGATGGGCGAATTCAGCTTGATGTCGATTCCGATCGCGCGCATCCGGTCCACTTCGGCAGCCAGCAATTTGCGCGGCAGGCGGAACGAAGGGATTCCCAGCGCCAGCATTCCACCGGCGGTGCTGGCCGCCTCAAAAACGGTCGTCTGATAGCCCTGTTGACGAAGGCGATAGGCGCAGACCAGCCCCGCCGGCCCGGAGCCGATAATGGCGATCCTTTCCAGGCGGTCGGGGACCTTCGGTTGCGGCAACTTGTAGTCGGGAAAGTAGTCCGTGATGAAGCGCTTCAGGGCGGGCAGATTCAGCGGATCGTCCACTCCGCCGCGGGTGCAGGCCGTCATGCAGGGATGGGTGCAAACGCGGCCGCAAACCGAAGGTAGCGGGTTGTCGCGCAGGATCACCTGCAGCGCTTCCTGGAAGCGCTCCTGGGCAATCAGGGCGACGTAGCCCTGTCCATCCTGATGGACCGGGCAGGCAGCTTCGCAGGGGGGAGTGCCGCGGCGGGAGATGCTGAAGACGTTAGGAACGGCTTGCGGGAAAGGCCGATAGATGGCCTCCCGGGCGGCCAGCCCGCAGTCGAATTCGGACGGCAGCTGTATCGGACACTCCGCCGCGCATGCGGCACAACCGGTGCACTTCGACTCGTTGACGAAGCGGGGCTGCTTCCTGATGGTGACGCTGAAATTGCCGGGGACGCCGGCGATGCTTTCCACCTCGCTCAGGGTGAGAATCTGGATGTCCTTGTGGCGTCCGATCTCGACCAGGCGCGGGGCCATGGTGCACATGGCGCAATCGTTGGTGGGGAAGGTCTTGTCGAGCTGCGCCATCACGCCACCAATGGCGGGCTTGCAATCGACCAGATAAACCTTGATGCCGGCGCCGGCCAGATCCAGCGCTGCCTGCATGCCGCCAATGCCGCCACCCACAACCAGCGCAGCACCGACCGGCGGAACTTTGGACGTGTCAGATGGCATGGGGGACAGCCTCCGGTGCGGGTGCCTGCTGCGCGGCCCTCTCCTTTACCGCCAGGAAATACAGGGCCAGCGGACGATAGACCATGTGCGACCACTTGCCGAATGACATCTCGATGAGCAGCAGGGGAGTCGCAAAGATGACGTGCAGCGCGTACGCGTAGTGACAGCCAAGGCCAAAACCGGCATAGCGGAGAACATGCGCGGTCAGGCCGCTGAGCACCACCAGCACGATCAGGACCGGGAAGACCAGATCGTTAAACTTCGTTTCCTTGTAGATCTCCTTCAGCGCCCGCCAGCGGCCCGCCAAGATATCGCCGATGCCGTAAAGGATGAAGGCCGCGGCAAGATAGCCGACCCAGCGCTGCGGGTTGTAGAAGGGATAGATGTTGTCGGTCTGGAACCAGCGCAGGCCAAAGGTCTTGATGGCAAGCATCACGACGGTGCCGAACGCCAGCAACCAATGCCCCAGCCAGCGGCCTTTCTGCGGGCATTTCCGCATCAACGACTGGGTGACCGACTCGTAGATATAGGTCCAGGCCTGGGCCGCATAGGCCGAAAACGGAATGCCTGTGTCGCCATTTCGGCACATGGTGAGTCGCCAGATGCGATACACCCTGGACAACAGAAGCGCCACGGGAACAAGGATCACGATAAGCGTGTAATAGATGATGATGGGGAACATGTGTTCCAGCCCGAGGTCGGTGGTGGCCAGGGTGCTCACGGGCATGGGAACTTTCCACAGGTGATAGCCGAGAATCAGCAGAAAGGTGAGGACGCCGACGAAGATGAGCGAGCCGAGATACCAGGCTTTGGACCGCAGCAGCCTGGAAGCGATGCCGCTCCAGTCATATTGCGCGGTGAGGAAGCGGCGTAGCGTAGCCATGGAAATTCTGGGCTCCGCCTGCCGCGGGCAGACGGTGGAACAATCGCCGCAATCGTGACAGACCCATGGCTCGAGGCTGGCCAGCAGAGGCCCGCGCAGGCCCAGCAGGGCCATGCGGATGCTCCGGCGGGGAAAGCTGGCGGAATCGCTGACGAGCTCGCAGGAGAGCGTGCAGCTGCCGCACTGGTAACAGGCGGCACTGTCAAAGGTGCCGTAGCGCCTGATGTCAGCGAGCAGGGTGGAATCGGCTTGAACCTGGAGTGCCCCTACTGCCATTTTGCAACCCCCTCGCCCAGGTTATGAAGGCGCGGACACCACGACTTCCTTGACGACCCGTCTGGTGTAGACCAGGTGTTTTCCGCCCTCTTCCACCAGCTGGACCTCAAAGTTGTCGTCTTTGTAGGCCTGCGCTTCGCGCGCGGCTTCCTCGTAGTTTTCGAACAGCCGGCCATCCCAGAGAAACTTTTTGCCGTCAATGGTTAGCGCGCGTCTCGGGTTCACCGGGTTTTGCAGTGTGGCGTCTGGCATGGCTTGCCCCCTGCTGCTGCGGACACACCAGCCCTCCGCAGTGCAGTTGCTGCTGCGTGTGTTACGGACCTCTTCTGGACGATGGCCCGGGCCCATTTCGAACGGCCGTTCGAGGCGAGAGCCAATCCCAAATTTTTTATCGCGACGGATTACAGCTGTTCAGTGATGGGCCTCACCGCTCCGTGTGACTGGCAACCGCACGGGCGGACTTTCTGGCAGGACGTGGAGATGCAGCGGTGGCTATTTCCTGTCGTGCTGGTGATGGTGGTGCTCATCGCCATGCTCATGCGGGTGCGAGTGCGTCACCTCGTCATGCGTGTGCTCGTGGGTGTGCGGCCCGGCCGGCTCGGAGTGGCCCTCATGCGAGTGCTGGTGATGACCATCATCATGCGAATGCTCGTGGGTGTGTGTGACCTTCCCGTGGGTGTGAGTATGGGAATGATCGGTCATTACGCCTCCTTTCAGCGGCGACAGGCAGAGCGGATTATAGCTCGATTTGTGCGCGACCGGCCGTTCAATTGCCGCAGAGCAGCCCATTCATGCCGCGCAAGGCGCCAGGTTGGCAGCGCGGCATCCTGTGCAACGACTGGAAATGGTAAAGCGTTTCCGCCCGCTGCCGATACAACCCACAGGTCTCATATGCATGGCACAGCCCAGCTTCCGGTTGTAGTGCATTGGCCCGGTGGCCCCGGCGTGCCGGCCGAAGGTGCCCCGTGTCCCTGCCCGCCCGCGCTGCCGGAATTTGTCCTGCCCGCAGTGACGCGTTCAGCTTCGCTTCTGGGCGCGCTTCTCGACGATAGCGCCCTGGATGTGGAGCTGGCGGGTTCGGTGCTGGCGCTGGATCCGGGGCTGGCATTCGGAACTCTTCAGCTGGCGAACCGGGAGCGCAGGCGGGAGCCGGTCTGGGAGCTTCCGCTGGCGCTGGTCGCCGCCGGGCGGGATGAACTGCAGTACCTGGTGTATCGCACGCCACAGATCCAGTCGTTTCCCGATGTGACGCGACGCTCCTGCCTGCAACTGCTGGTGCTCAATGCCGCGCTGCGGGCATGTGCGGCGCATTTTCTGGCACAGAAGCTGGGAAGCTGCCCTCCCCGCAAGGCATTCCTCGCCGGACTGCTGTTGGAGTTGCCGGCACTGATGACCCTGGGGCTCTCCCAGCCGCCCGGCTGCAGGGCAAAGCTGCTATCGGCGATGTGCCGCAGTCTGCCGGCCCCCATGGTGACGGCGGCCATGGCGCGGACCGACCGCGCCGGCGACGAACCCAGGGATCCCCTGCTAGCCCTTGTCCTGATTGCCGACCAGCTGCTCCAGGCACGTAATGGAGCTGCCGCTTCATCCGGCATGCGGGAGGAGCTGGCCGCGCGGCCGCTCTGGTCCTGCTGGAGGGAAACCGGCGCTCGCCGGCGCTCAGCGCTGCTGGGCGCCTGCGAAGCGTTGCTGGGGTGGGCCAGCGCCAACCTGTACCGCATGCAGCCCTGGGAGTTCGTGCAAGCGCTGGAACAAGCCCGATCATGGGAGTAGAACATGCCCGGGTTACGGGTTCTGATCGTTGACGACTCCTCAGTGATGCGTAAGATCGTGGCCCGCGCACTGCAGCAATGTGGCCTCTTGCTGGGCGAGATCATGGAAGCGGGCAACGGCGCGGAAGCGCTGGAACTCCTGCGCCGCGAGCGGGCAGACCTGGTGCTCTGCGACATTAACATGCCTGTAATGGACGGTCTGGAATTCGTGCGTCAGCTGCGCAGTGTCGCAAACGCCGGAGGAGTGCCGGTTGTGATGATCACCACCGAAGCCAGCGAATCGCAGGTCATGCAGGCAATCTGCTGCGGCGCCCGGGGATATATTCGCAAGCCCTTCACGCCCGATCAGGTGCAGCAGCAGATCGTCGCCCTGCTGCAGCCGCCGCAATAGGCCGCAGCCGGCAGCGCGAGGCGCCGGTGCTCCCAGCCCGGTCATCTCCCCGTTTCCTGGCAATTTCTAATCTGCGCCCGAGCTAAGTGCCTGTATCCACGGGGCGCCTTGCCGCTGTTCTGGTCTGTTGCTTGCATGCATCCAGTGCGGAGCCGAAGCCGATGAACAGCGGACTCTATGCGGCCTGTGCGGGGCTGCTGGCACGCAGCCAGGCGCTGGATGTGGCGGCCAACAACCTGGCCAACGTCAACACCACCGGGTATAAGGCGCAGATCCCCACCTTCCGCGCGCTGCTGGCCAGCGCCGGGAACAATGCGGCCTGGGATCCGATTGCGCAGGCGGTCAACGATTTCGGCGTGCTGGGCGGCAGCCGCACCGATCTCGTGCAGGGCAGTCTGGAACATACCGGCAGCGACTTCGACTTTGCCCTTGAGGGCGATGGCTGGTTCGCCGTACAGGCGGGCGCCAGCCGGGTCTATACCCGCAACGGCAATTTCCACGTTGACCGCAATGGACGCCTGGTCACTGCGGATGGCGGTACGGTCCTGGGCACGCAGGGCCCGATCACGCTGCCACCGGGCAAGCTGTCGGTGAGCAGCGATGGAACGATCTCGGTGGACGGCGCGCTGGCGGGCCGGCTCACAGTGGTGCGTCTTGCTGCCGGCACGGAGCTCGAGCCTGCGGGTAATGCACGCTTCTCCGCGGCGGCGGGCAGCGAGCGCGGCAGCGATGCCAGCGTGGTGCAGGATGCGCTGGAGAACAGCAACGTCAACGGCATCTCGGCCGCCGTGGGGCTGGTCGGACTGCAGCGTCACGCCGACCTGCTGCAGCAGGCGCTGACCGCCTTCCATTCGAATTTCAACCGCATCGCCGCGCAGGACCTTTCGCGCATCTGAGGACGGCCCATGTTTCGTGCGCTCTATACCGCGGCCACAGGAATGGTTGCCCAGCAGCTGAACCTGGACAACGTGGCCAACAATCTTTCCAACGCCAGCACCGCAGGCTTTCGCCGGCGGCGGCTGCAGTTCCAGGACCTCATCTACCAGAATCTTGTCATGCCGGGAGCGGCGGCGACGCAGAACACCACCGTCGCCTCCGGGCTGCAGGTAGGTCTGGGCACGCGCACCTCGGCCTCGGAGGTGATCCAGGCGCAGGGCGATTTCAATTCCACCGGCAATCCCCTCGACCTGGCCATCCAGGGCACGGGCTTCTTTCAGGTAAAGATACCCAGCGGGGAGACAGCCTATACGCGTGCCGGCATGTTCCACCTCGACAACCAGGGCAACGTGGTGACGGCCGACGGCAACCCGCTTGACCCGCCGATCACCATTCCGCCGGATGCGCTCAGCATCACCATCGGCAGCGACGGCACAGTGACGGTGACGCAACCGGGACAGACCCAGGCACAGCAGGTTGGCAATATCCAGCTGGTGCTGTTCCAGAACCCCGGCGGGCTGAACAGCGTGGGCCAGAACCTGTACCTTGCGACCACGGCTTCGGGAGATCCGATTATCGGGACTCCGGGCGGCTCCGAAGGTCTGGGCACGCTGCAGCAGGGCGTGCTGGAACAGTCCAACGTGGATGTGGTCGAGGAGTTCATCCAGATGATTCTGGCGCAGCGCTCCTACGAGGCAAACTCGCGCGTGGTCACCGCTGCCGACCAGATGCTGCAGGAACTGAACAATCTCTCGCGATAGGAGGGAAGGTGGCAGGCGCGGCAGATTCCGGCAGGCGGATGGGGCGCATCCTGCTCTTCTCCGCCACCTTCCTTATGGCTGCGGCGCTGGCGGCACACGCGGCACAGCCGCTGGCCCCCATTCAGCGGCAGGCGGCGGAAGCGGTCGCCCGCGATCTGAAGATCGGCGCCGCCAGCGAACTCATCGCGCAGAGCCTGCAGGTGCTGGCTCCGTTCGCCTCCTTACCGGAGGGAACGGCCATGCACGTGATTTCCGCCAGACCGGACCCGGCGTCAGGCGCCTGGCTGCTGCGCCTGGACTGCGTCCTGCGGCGCGATTGCCTGCCCTTCCATGTCCTGTTGCACCTCCCGGAAGCGGAGGTCGCGGGCTTTCGCCTGCCGACCACCGCCGGGCCGACAGCGGCTGCGGTTCCGGCCGCGGCCATGCCTGGTGGGCTGGTCGCTCCCATCGCCCGCCGGGGCGAGCAGGTGGAGGTGGTCGAGAACCTTTCCGGGGTGCGGCTGCGGCGGAAAGCGGTATGTCTTGAATCCGGTGCGCTGGGCCAGCGAATCCGGGTGCGGACCGGGACAACCCATCGGGTGCTGCTGGCCACCGTGGCGGGGCGAAACATGGTGAAGGTAGAACCGTGAAGAAGCTCTGCCCCATGCTGATGGCAGTCACGCTGATCTGCAGTTTCACCGCCGTTGCCTGCGCAAGGACGGGAAAGCGGAAGGGCCCGGCGCTGTCGCCCTCGTCGTTGCAGCAGTTCCTGGCGCGGGTCGAGAGCAGGCCGCTGGCGGCGACAACCGCCGCCGGCAGCCTGTGGCCGCTGGAAGGCGGTGTGCTGACCGATCTGGCGACTGATTACAAGGCGCGCCGGCTGAACGATCTGGTGACCATCAGCATCGTCGAGCAGACCCTGGCGCAGGCATCCGGCAACGTGACCGCCCAACGCAACTTCAGCTCCAGCTCGGGCATCACGGCGCTGGCGGGCCAGACCAGTACGGCTTCCGTCAACCCGCTCTATGGCCTGACCTCCGCCAGCAACCTGAAAGGCACGGGAACGGCCAACAGCCAGTCACTGCTGCAGGCCAACATCTCCGGACGGGTAGTAGCGGTGCTGCCGAACGGGAACCTCGTGGTCGAGGCCGAGCGCCAGGTCAGCTTCAACCAGCAGAGCCAGACGATCATTCTGCGCGGCGTGGTGCGGCCGGGCGACATTGCCGCCAACAACTCCGTGCCCTCGACCGCGCTCAGCGATCTGGAGCTGGAGATGAAGGGCAAGGGAGTGATTACCGACGCCACCCGCCAGCCGAATCTCTTCGTCCGGCTGCTGATGAAAATTCTGAACTTCTGATGCGGCAACATCTCCAATTCGTGCTGGCGGGCTGGCTGTTAGCGGGCGTGAGCGCGATCGCGGTGGGTGCTCAAACCACCACCCGCCTTGCCATTCGCGATCTGGCCTCGATTGAGGGCATCCGCGAAAACCCGCTGATCGGATACGGCATGGTGGTGGGGCTGGCAGGAACCGGCGACCGGCGTCAGACCCTGTTCAGCACCCAGACCCTGGGAAACATTCTGCAGAAGATGGGTGTGCAGATACCCGCCGCAGCCGTGACCGTCAAGAACGTGGCGGCGGTATTTGTGACCGCCTCGCTGCCGCCATTCGCGCGTCCGGGAATGCAGATCGACGTTACCGTTTCCTCCATTGGCGACGCCACCAGCCTGGAAGGCGGCACGCTGCTGCTGGCGCCGCTGTACGCCGCCGACGGGAAGGTTTACGCGGAGGCGCAGGGCGCCGTAACCCTTGGCGGATATACGGCGGGCAGGACCGGCACCAGCGCCAGGCAGGTGAACCATCCGACGGCGGGCCGGATCGCCAATGGCGGGCTGGTGGAACGCGATACCTCGCTGGAGCTGGGCAAGCTCTCGCGGATTTCCCTGCTGGTGCGCGATCCGGATTTTCGCATCACCCGCGACATGGCGGCGGCCATCAACCAGGAGGTTGGCCGTGTTATGGCGACCGCCGTCGACAGCCGGCGCGTCGAGCTGCGGGACGTGCGGCCAGGCGAGGCGCCGGAGCTGCTGACCCGTCTGCTGGCGCTGAAAATCGAGGTCCACCCCCGGGCCCGGGTGGTCATCAGCGAGCGCAACGGGACCATTGTGATGGGCGGGGATGTGCGGTTGAGCGCCGTTTCCATCCTGCATGGCGACCTGTCGATCCAGATTGCGACGGAGTACCAGGTTTCGCAACCGGCACCCCTTGGCGGCGGACAGACCGCGGTGGTTCCCCAGACCACGCTCGAGACCAGGGAGGAAAAAGCCAGGCGCATCGAGCTGGGTGAGGGGGCAACGGTGGAGCAGCTGGTCGACGGCCTGCAGGCGATTGGTGCCACCGCCCGCGATGTGGTCGCGATCCTGCAGGCGATCAAGGCGGCAGGCGCTCTGCAGGCGGAGCTGGAGGTGATCTGAGCGATGAGCCCTGGGATTGTCCCGACAGCAGCGGTTCCGGCGGGTGACGATGTCGCCCTGGCTACCTCGCAGAAGCTGGCCCGGGCGGCCCGCGAGTTCGAGTCGATTCTGCTGCAGAGCTGGCTGGAGAAAATGAACCAGAGCTTCGTGGGGGAGAGCGGCAGCCAGGACCCCGCGCACGACACGGTGAGCAGCCTGGGAAGCCAGGCCATTGCCACGGCGCTGGCGGAGCGGGGAGGCATTGGTATTGCCAACATGATCCTGCGGCAGCTTCATCCCAGGCTTGCGTCCGGGCCGCAGCGCGGAGCGGAAGTGCCGCAGAATCAGGTAGTTCATCGGGACGGCGAGACGGGCCGACAGGATCCGGGAGGAGCACGGAAAAAATCGGTTGGCAAAGATTAAAGTCTTCTCAGGAATTGCCGATCACCCGATTGCACGGCGAAAAGATGGAATGAGGTACCGCAATGAGAATTGACTTAACGGCGTCATCGTTGCCGGAGCTGGAGCGCAGCGGCAACTCGCCTGCGGCCAAGGCCGGACGGCAGGTCAGCGACAGGACGATGGTGCCGGGCGACGATGAAGCCCATCTGTCGGTCGGCAGCGATGCGGTGGAGAACCTGAAGGCGCAGCTCAGCTCGGTTTCCGAGGTGCGGCAGCAACGGGTGGAAGGTTTGCGGCGGGCAATCGCTGACGGCAGCTTCCAGATTTCTCCCCGGGAGATCGCTGGCGCCATGCTGGCTGACGATGTGCGGATGCCCAGGAAATAGCCGCATCTTCCCCGCGCGACAGAAGGTGTGCCTATGGAGCTGAGCAGCGGCCGTCTGGAAGCATCATCGCGTATCCAGGAACGCCCCTTTGGCCATTCCCCGGAGGAGGACCGGCGGCGCCTGCCGCGACGTCGGAAAGAGCCCGCGGCGGACGGCGAGGTTATGGAACACGAGGAAGGCGAATCCCATCAGCTCGACGACATGGCTTGACGGAGGCGCAGATTGCTGCTGACGAGGGTGGAAACGGCTGGGGGTGCGGCGGTGCCCTCTCCCGGACAGGAACTGGTGCTTTTGGAGAACGTGCAGTCGCTGCTTGCGGCGGCGATGCGTTCGCTGGCCAGCGGCGACGCGCCTGGCCTGCTGGAGGCGAGCAGCGCGATCACATCTGCCGCCGGACAGCTGAATCAGCTCTTCGCCGGTGTGCCCTGGACGGGGGCTGCGCCGGCGCGGAGGCGCACGGCACTGGCCGATCTGCGCGGACAATGCGCCTTTTGCCGGGCAATGTTGCGGCGCTGGCGACGCGCCATCGGGTTACGGCAACAATTGCTCGGGTTGCGGGGGGAAGCTGTTCCTTACACCGAATCTCTGCGGACGGACTGGAGTTAAGATGGGCGGACTGGTCGGCTCGATGTGGATCGCGCTGAACGCGCTGCAGGCGCAGGAGGCGGGACTGCAGACGGCAACCAACAATATCGCCAACCTGAACACCCCGGGATACAGCCGGCAACGCCCCGTGCTGGAGCAGGCCGACCCCGTCCTGGACGGCAACATCGTTCTGGGCGGCGGAGTCGAACTGGAGGGCATCGAGAGCCTGCGGAGTAACCTGCTGGACCTGCAGATCAGTGAAGAAACCCAGCAGCAGGGGAACTCGCAGGCGTTCGTCAACGCGATGCAACAGGTGCAGACCCTGTTTCCCGACGACACCACGGGTATCGGGCAGCAGATCAGCGCCTTCTTCCAGAGTCTCAACAGCCTTTCCACCGACCCCTCCAACCTGACCTTGCGGCAGGGTGTGCTGACGTCGGCCGGCGATATGGCATCGGCATTTAATAACGCCGCCGGCCAGCTGACCGGAGTGCGGCAGCAGCTCGACAACGATGTGCAGCAGCAGGTCCAGGAGGTGAACCAGCTGACGCAGCAGATTGCGAGCATCAATGTCAAGCTGGCGGAGTTCAGCAGCACTGGCCAGGACTATGGGAGCTTCCTCGATGAACGCAGCCAGCTCATCCAGCAACTGTCGGGCATCATCGACCTGTCGCAGATCAATGACGGCACTTCGTTGACTCTCACCACCAGGCAGGGCACGCCGCTGGTAGTCGACGCCCAGGCGTATACGCTCAGCACCGCGCTCGATACCGATGGAGTGCAGCACATTTACTCCTCTCAGGGCGAGGACATCACGGCGAAGATTTCGGGCGGACAGCTGGGTGGCATGCTGCAGGTGCGCGACCAGGCGGTGCCCTCGCTGCAAAGCCAGCTCGATTCTCTGGCCGGCGGCATGGTGCAGGCCCTGAACACCGCGCACCAGCTGGGCACCGACCTGAACGGAAACCCGGGCGGTGACCTGTTTACGCCGGTGACCGGGCAGGGTGCAGCAGCCGACATGGCAGTGGCGTTCACCGATCCCCAGTTGCTGGCCGCCAGCTCCGACGGCAGTAGCGGTAGCAACGGGAACCTCGCCAACCTGTCCGCGGTAGCCAATCAGGCGGTCTCGAAGGGCATGACCCCCGCCGCCGCGTACGCCAACGTGGTATTCCAGGCAGGCATGGCGATCAGCAACGGCAACACGGAGCTGAACGCCAGCAATGCCATGCTTCAGCAACTGCAGCAGCAGCGATCGTCGATCAGCGGAGTTTCGCTGGATGAGGAGGCCTCCAGCCTGCTTTTGTATCAGCGGGCGTACCAGGCGGCCGCCGAGGCGATCTCGACGGTCAACCAGATGCTTCAGGAGGCCATGACGATGGGAGGCGGCGCATGAGAATTTCGCCCCAGATATCGGAGCTGGTGCTGACCGCACTGAAGACCTCCGATGATGCGGAACAGCAGGCGCTGGTGCAATTGACCACGGGCCGGCGGGTGAACGTGGCATCCGACGATCCCGCAGCAGCTGCCCTGGAGGTCAACCTCTCCTCGCAGATGAACAACTGTGACCAGTTCCTGCGCAGCATCTCCAGTATCTCGTCGGAGCTGCAGACGGCGGATTCGTCGCTGAATTCGGCTGTCGCTCCCCTGCAGCGCGCCATCAGCCTGGGCGTGGAGGGCGCTAATGGAACGCTGTCCCAGCCGGACCGGGCGACTCTGGCGCAGGAGGTCCGGGGTATCTCACAGCAGATGCTGAATGTGGCCAATCTGAGCTACAACGGCACCTATGTCTTTGCCGGCACTGCGAATTCCCAGCCGCCGTACGTCCTCGACCCCACCGTCCCCGGCGGAGTGCGCTATCAGGGCAACAATGGGATCAATGAGGTCGAAGTGGAGGACGGGCAGACGGTAGCGGTGAACCAGCCCGGCAGCCAGTTGTTCTCGGCGGCGGGAGCCAATGTCTTTGTGGCGCTGGACGATCTGGCCACGGCCCTGGAGAACCCAGGCAGCACGACCGGCGATATCGGCGACGCCACGAATGAGGTGCGTGTCGCTTACGATCAGCTGAACTCCGCCCGCTCTTTCTATGGGAACACCATCAACCAGCTGACTTCGTCGCAGGACTTTCTCAACTCCGAAAAGCTGCAGCTCAGCTCGCAACAGAACTCCACGGTCGGCGTCGACATTACGACGGCAGCAGCCAATCTCTCCAGCGCGGAGGCGGCGCGCGACGCGACGGTGCAGGCGGCCGCAAGTCTGAACAATATCAGCCTCATGGATTACCTGTCCCCGCTTCAGACCCCGTAAGGCGCCGGGCGGAATGGGTCGGCCACAGCGGAGGCGCTGTCGGGCAGCACTGCGGTAACGCACCTATTCCATCGTCAGGCTGGGCCGGCGGAGCTGCGGAAGCCTGCGGTGAATTCAGCTTCGCGCGGTGATAGGCTGTTGGCGTTATGACCGGCGATGAAGTAAGGCAGTTACTTGGCCTGAAGCCGCTACCGATGGAGGGCGGCTTCTTCCGCGAAACCTGGCGGTCGCGACGGCTGGTCAGTGCCGAATACCTGCCCGACGGCATTAGCGGCCCGCGCTCCATCGGCACCGCCATCTATTATCTGATCACTCCGGAGGCGTTTTCTTCCCTGCACCGGCTGCCCGGCACGGAGGTATTTCATTTTTATCTGGGGGATCCCGTGATCATGCTGCAACTGCTGCCGGACGGAGATTCACGGACCATTGTGCTGGGTCAGGACCTGCTCGCCGGCCAGCAGCCGCAGGTCGCGGTGCGGGGGTACGTATGGCAAGGATGCAGGCTTGCGCCTGGCGGCAAGTGGGCGCTGATGGGCACCACGATGTCGCCCGGATTCGACTACGCGGACTACGAAACCGCGGACCGGGAGCACTTGCTGGCGCAATATCCCGACGCGGCGGCAAAGATCAGGGAGTACACGCGATAGGAAGGGGCAGAACCGCGCATAACCGCACCTGATCCGGGGTCCTGCCAGTGTGGTTGACACAACGACCGAATCAGGCGGCAAGTGTGCGAAAACACCCGGGCCGGTTAGTTACCAGACCGTGAGTTTCACCTGATCAAACCACTCGTGATATCCCTGCCCGGTAGCATTCACGTCCAGCTGATACTGGACTCCGAGATTGTCGCTCCAGCCAAGATTTTTGGCTGAATAGGTCAGGTTCACCGGGTGAGCTATCCCGTCGACCACCAGCGTCACGTAGTGATAAGTGTGATTGCCATGGTTTGTGGTCACGTACCACTGGATATGGTGCCAGGTGCCGGCAGGGAATCCATGGCACGGAATCGCGGTGTGGATCCAATGTCCGTTCAGCTCATCCCAAGCGTCCCACACGCCCGCGGCGATATTGCATTGGCTGCCGATCATATAGTTATATCCGCCCAGGAACTGAAAGGAGTCATACTCCAGGGCTTGAGCCGCCGAGCCTGCGCTGCTGTCGACCTGGACATAGAAATCCCACAACAGGTTCGTAACGTTGTCCTGAGGGCCGAGTTTCTTCCACCACAGAGCATTCGCCCACACTCCTGAGTTGTAGATCTCGGTGCTGGCGCCCGAGAGCGACGGCTGGGACTGGTTCTGCGCCATCCAGTAAATTCCGTTACCGCTGCCGCCGGCACAACTGGGCGAATTGCAGGAGTTCCAGCCCGGCATCTGCTGAATGCGGTCGAAGACCAGTGCTCCGGGCGGCGGCACAGGCAATCCGCTGAACGATTGCGCCATGGCCATTGAGGCGGTCAGGCAAACTGCGACGATCAGTGCATATTTCATAAGAGTCCTTTTGGGGGTATTGCGAGGTGGGACGTGCAAGCTCGAAATGCACACGCCGCAGCTCATGCACATCCACTATTGGGCCTTCAGGAGGCACTCACAATAGGAGCAAAGACTTAGGCGCAGCTGTAGATCGCCTTAATCCCCGCCAGCCGCGACATCCCAGGAGCGGGATTGCGGCCGAACCATTGCCGGTAAGGTGTCTGGCCGGGCGTAAATGCGCTGTGATACGATTTTCCGCCATCCACACCATGGCGATGCCGAGGGCCCAGGGACGTGTCCCCCGGGCCGCTGCCGGCTTTTCTGCTGGACACGCAGGAATCGCTTCTATGCGCCCATCACGTATCCGCGTTCTTATTGCCGTAATCGCGGCGCTGGTGGTCATCGGCTGGGTCATTCCGACCGCGGCGAGTTCGCTGGTTGAATACAACTGGTGGAAAGAAGTCGGGCAGGTCCATACATGGATCAGCATGCTGTGGTACAGCCTCGCTCCCGCAGCCGCGGGCGCGGTTCTGGCGTTTCTGGCGCTCTACATAGCGCATGCCCGGGGCTTGCACTTCGCCGGAGTCAGGCGTGGCGATTTTCCCATCTACTCACGGCTGGTCGCGGTTGCAGTGGCGCTGGTAGCGATATTGTTTGCGTCCTCCGCGATTGACTTCTGGACCGTGATGCGGTTCTTCGGATCGAGGGGCGTTGCCGCGCCTCGCAATGCATGGCAGGACAGCGTTTTTTCCCACCGCCTGCCGTTCTACCTGTTCGATCTGCCTTTCTATTCGAATCTGCTGGCCTTCCTGTTTGTCCTGGCGATCCTTTCCGCTCTGCTGTTCTGGGCGTCGGCGCGGGGATGGCAGTTGTTCGAGCGGGTCCGCTACGGCCGGCTGGTCGTTCATCGTTCGGGGCCTGTCAGCCTGGGGGAGTATCTGCGGCTGCCGGGCGCTACCCGGGCGCCCTTTGTCCGCATCATCGCGGTGATTCTGTTGCTTGGATTTGCTGCCTGGATGTATCTGGGCAATTACGAGCTTCTGTTTCGGCCGCACGCCTTCATGACCGGCGCCGACTACGTCGATGAAAAGGTCACCCTGCCCCTGCGCTGGCTGGTGATTGTTTCCGCCCTGGCGGCGCTGCCGCTGGTCTGGCTGGCGAAGTTCAGGCGCGCGGTCCTCCTTGTGATCTCCTGTTATGTGCTGCAACTGGCAATTCCGGCCATCGTACGCAGCGTGTACGTCCGGCCGAATGAGATCTCCATCGAGCGGCCGTACATCGAGCGGCACATCCAGGCGACCACGGCCGCCTTTGGCCTCAACCGGAACGCCACGCAGCGGCCATTTATGCCCTCCGGCCAGGGCATTGTCGATCCCGTTCAGGATGCCACCCTGCTGGCAAATGTGCGCCTGTGGGACCTTCGGGCCTATGGCGCAACCATCACCCAGATTCAGGCCCTGCGCCCCTATTACACCTTTCCCGATACCGACGTTGACCGCTACTTCATCGGCGGTCACATCAAGCAGGTGCTGCTGTCTCCGCGGGAGATCGACGTCAGCCAACTATCAGCCGAGGCCAGCGAAAGCTGGATCAATCCTCACTTCATTTACACGCACGGATTTGGGGTTGTCGTGGCTGAGGTCAACAAAATCACCCCGGATGGTCTGCCGGTGCTGCTCATCAGGAACGCTCCTCCTGAGATCAACTCGCCAGGCTTTCAGCTCACCCGTCCGGAAATCTACTTTGGCGAAAAAACCCAGGATCCGGTATTCGTGCATACCGCGCGCGAAGAGTTCGATTACCCTTCGGGCGACCAGAACAGATATTCCAGCTATCAGGGCAGTGGCGGCTTTCCCGTGGGCTCGCTGTTCATGAAAATTGCCGCCGCTATTTCCCAGGGAGAGCCGAACATCGTTTTTACCGGCTACCTGACCAGCCAGAGCCGCATGATGATCTATCGCAAGGTACAGGCGCGACTGGCGCACCTGGCAGGCTTCCTCAGCTGGGATCAGGACCCCTACCTGGTAATTACCGATGACGGCCGGCTGGTGTGGATGGTGGACGGATATACAACTTCCGTCTCTCATCCCTATTCCGCGGTGCTTCCGGTGGCCGGCGTCGAGGAGGGCGCGAATTACATTCGCAATGCGGTGAAAGCTACCGTCGATGCCTACACGGGAAAAATGTCGTTATATGTATTCGATCCGGAAGATCCCATTATCCAGTCTTACGAGGCGCTGTTCCCGCAGTTGTTCCGGCCTGCCTCGGAGATGCCCGCCGACCTTCGCCGGCATGCCCGCTATCCGGAGGCCATGTTTCGCGCCCAGGCCGAGGCATATCGGATCTTTCATATGCGCGACCCTCAGGTGTTCTACAACAAGGAGGATGTCTGGGAGGTTGCTCGCGACCTGTTCGGCCAGTCCGGACAACCGGAGCCCATAACACCGACGTATATCGTGGCTACCCTGCCGGGAGAGCAAAATCCCGAGTACCTTATGATCCTGCCATTTACTCCGCGCGGCAAGGACAACCTGATCGGATGGATGGCCGCGCGCTGCGATGGAGAGCAATTGGGACAGCTGATGTTCTATCAGCTTCCAAAACAGCAATTAATGTACGGCCCCATGCAGATTGAATCGCGCATTGACCAGGACCAGAACATCTCCAAAGACCTTACGCTGTGGAACCAGCAGGGCTCGCGCGTGCTGCGGGGAAATATCATTGCGCTTCCGGTCACTGGCGGATTTCTTTACCTTGAGTCGATTTACATCCAGGCTACCGAAGCCCGTATGCCCCAGCTCAAGAAAGTGGTAGTGGCTATGGGTGACCGGCTCATCTACCGCGACACCTTTGATGAGGCCCTGGCCGAACTGACCACAGCGCCTGCTGCGGTGGTCCCTGCTTCTGCCTCCACGCCGGCGCCGCCTTCGCCCGGCGTAAAAAACGTTCCGTCGCTCGCCGAGCGCCTCCGCCAGCTGCACGACCAGGCCGAGCAACTGACCAGAGAGCTGGAAGAGCTGGAAAAGCAAACACTGAAGAAGTGACTTCGAAATGCTGCCGGCGCAGTCGCCCAGCCCCAGGTGCGGCCGGGATGACAGGGTATCCCTCTGAAAGGATGGGAGTAAGGGCGGCGTGAGCAGCCAAAATTTATAAAAATTTTATATTCCTGCTGCTATAATCCGCCCCTCCATGAAAGTCACGCCCCTTCTTCTACTGCTCGTTGGCTCCCTGGTCGCTTACGGACAAGCGCCGCCATCCAGACCGAACCTTTCCGGGACGTGGGTCCTCGATGTCCAGAAAAGCACCCTCAAGATTCCCCCACCTTCCAGCATGACCCTGCAGATCGATCACAGCGATCCACAGGTCCGCTTCACGCGCACGCAGACATACAACAACCAGACTTTCGACTGGAAGCTGGAGACGGTTGCCGGCGGCGAGAAAGAAGTCGTACAGAAGTCACCCTTCTATACCACCGCCAGCCGGGTGTATTGGCAGGGCGATTCTCTGGTGATCGATCAGAAGATCACGGCTAGCGACGGCACCACTGTGACCGACATGGTGACGTACAGCCTCGCGGCAGACGGCAAGACCCTTCAGGCTGTGGAACGCCAGGCGACGGTGGGGGGCAAGGGCAGCACCACCAATAAGTGGGTTTACGACAAGCGCCAATAGACTGCTTGCGTCTCCGGCGTATCACCTGCAGCCGACTGTTCGCAACACCAACCTCCGCGGTTTCAAACCAGGCGCAAGCTCAGGGGTGGCAGGGTAAGCCCATCGACTTCGACCTTCCAGACGTGTCCTGGACCGGTTGGATGTCCAGCCGTCAGGGTCCCGGAACTGATAACCTCCCCAGCCCGCAATGGCTGGTCCGGAAATCGCCGCAGGATAGCCGTACCAAGTTCGGCAAGGCACAACGCCGGACTGCTCAGGGAATTCCTGCCGGACCCTTCTTCTACGAATTCCCCATTCCTCGACACCCGCACCTTAAACGTGGGCAGCGCCTCAACCAGGGCCGCAATCGAGCCGGGGAGCACCGGCACCCGCTCACCCACAACCAGCGCAGCATGAAGTCCGAACGATGCCACGAAATCGGCTGGCTGAAACTTCCAGTCGGGATAGGGACAATCAATAATTTCGAATCCGATCGCCAGCCATTCTGTGGACTCAAGAGCAGCGGTGGCGCTGATCCCCTCGGCTGCAATCGGCTGTTTCAGGCCGAAAACAATCTCAGGCTCAATCTTCAGGGAACGGGAATGCACCAGCGTCAGAGTGGCGGAGTCGCTGTCGCTGTAGTGCACGGTGTCGTCGTACATGTGTGCCCAAACCAGGGTTTGCAGCTTGAAGACACGCCACATGGCCTTGTTGGCATATCCGACCTTACGTCCCACGCTTCTGGAGCCAGCCGCTTCCCGAAGCTGCCTGAGTGCGGCTTCCACCTGATAAGCAGCATTGAGATCGAAGTCGGGACGGGCAGACGGAGGGGTAGCAACCATCTGGCCAGTCTCCCAGGCGGACAACAGTTCGCGGGCGACACTCTCAATATCATTCTGCGACATGGAGCGGTTCACCACCTCGGCCGATACACGCAACCACCGATGAAAAATGAATGGCGCCGGCGGTCAGTATCGTAACACCCGCTGTTTACGGCTGCCGCCTTCGGTTCCCTTCAAAGCGCCGGTAATTTACAATCGTGAAGCAATGCCAGGTATCTCCGGTGCCTGGCGCGGAAACCTTATCAGGCTGCCCCGCATCTCCCTTTGCCGCCAAATTGCTTCTCCTACATCGGCAACGTCAAAGTCGACTGAGGAAAGAAGGACGCCTGTCAGAGGACAACCAATGACCCTGAAGTCGGTAGATACGCTTCTTGACGTGCTGCACTTTGCGGACAGTCACACGGCAATTGTCATTCCCGAGATCGGAATCCGCGTCACCTACGATTCCCTTCGCGAGCAGGTGCTGGCCATGGCGAATGGGCTGGCATCGCTCGGCCTTCATCGCGGTGATGCGGTGGCCATCGCCTTGCCGAACGGCTTGCCTGCGATCGTGAGCTTTCTGGCTGCCTCGATTGCCGGGACTGCTGCCCCGCTAAACCCGGCATATCCTTATGAAGAGTTTCTATTTTTTCTGCGCGACACCAATGCGCGTATCCTGCTTTGCCCGCCGGTGGGCGCGGAAATTGCGCGCAGCGCGGCCGCCGACCTCAGCATCCCGGTATGCTCGGTGGAAATGGACGAGCATGGCCATGTCAGCCTGGAAGGCGCGCCCACGGGAGCTGTGGCCCCCGAGCCTAAGGCGGACGACATCGCGCTGATCCTGCACACCAGCGGAAGCACCGGGCGCCCCAAACGTGTTCCCCTGCGCCATTTCAATCTTGCCGTTTCGTCGGCGAATATCGCCAATACCTACGCTCTTACCCAGGAAGACGTTTCCCTGTGCATCATGCCGCTCTTCCACGTTCACGGGTTAATCGGCTCGACGATGTCCACTCTGGTATCGGGCGGGACAGTGGTAGTTCCCACCAAATTCAATGCGCTTTCCTTCTGGCGGACGGTTCGTGACCATCAGGTGACCTGGTATTCGGGAGTGCCTACGATGCACCAGCTGCTGCTGGCCCGCACGCACCACAAGCCGGCGGAAGCGGCGACCCTGCGCTTCATTCGTTCCTGCAGTGCGCCGCTCTCGGCGGAGCTGATTCACAAGATTGAAGGGCTGTTTGGCGTGCCTTTTGCCGAGGCTTACGGCATGACCGAGGCGGCCCACCAGATGACCTCCAATCCTCTGCCGCCGCGCCATCGGAAAGCGGGCTCGGTAGGAGTGGGCGCCGGGCTTCGCATCAGCATCATGGACAAGGAGGGGAACCATCTCGGCACCAACCATCGCGGCGAGGTGGTCATTCAGGGCGCCAACGTGTTTCGCGGGTATGACAACAATCCCGAAGCCAACGCGAGCGCCTTTGTGCAAGGCTGGTTCCGTACGGGCGACGAGGGATGGCTGGATTCCGACTGTTACCTGCACTTGAGCGGGCGGATCAAGGACATCATCATCCGTGGAGGCGAGAACGTCGCCCCGCACGAGGTGGATGAGGTTCTGCTGAAGCATCCCGCGGTGGCCGCGGCCGTCACCTTCGGCTTCAGCCATCCCACCCTGGGCGAAGAAGTAGCTGCCGCGGTGGTGCTGCACGAACCGCACGACGCCACCGAGGCGGCGCTTATCCGGCACTGCCGCGAATCGCTGGCGGAATACAAGTGCCCCAAGAAAATCTATCTGGTGAAAAGCATCCCCACCACCGCGACCGGGAAAATTCGCCGTCGCGCTGTAGCTTCCGCGCTTATGGACAACCAGGGATGAGATTCCTCATCGCAGGCGCAGGCGCAATTGGGGCTTACATCGGCGCGCGCATGGCGCAGGCCGGGTTTGATGTCACGCTTTTTGCGCGAGGACCTCATCTTCGCGCCATGCAGGAGCGCGGCGTCGTGGTCAGAACCGCCGATGGCGATTTCGCAGCCTCGCCCACGATTGCCGGCTCGCTCGACGCCGTGGGGCCGGTGGATGTGGTTTTTCTGGGCGTCAAGGCGCAGGGGCTGCCGCAACTTGCTCCGCAACTGGGACCGGTGTTGGGCCCGGAAACGGCCGTTGTCAGCCTGCAGAACGGAATACCGTGGTGGTATTTCCAGGGTTTCGGCGGCGAGTGGGATGGGTTGCGTCTGGAACGCATCGATCCCGGAGGCGTCATTTCGTCGGCCATTGCAGCCCGCCGCGTAGTCGGCTCCATCGTCTACTTCTCGACCGAGATTACTGCACCCGGAGTAGTGCAGCACATCGAGGGAAACCGCATTTCTCTTGGAGAACCGGATGGCGCGCGCTCCGAACGGTGCCGCCGGATTGCCGAGGCGCTGATCGCTTCCGGCCTGCGCTGCCCCCTCACCAGCCGAATCAGGCACGAGATCTGGGTCAAGCTTCTGGGCAACGCCTCCTTCAACCCGGTCAGTGTCCTGACGCGGGCCACGCTGGCGCAGATGGTACGCGATCCGGGCGTGTGTTCGGTCATCCGCAACATCATGCAGGAAGTGGAAGCGGTCTCGGGCAAGTTGGGGATGGAATTGCCCATTTCCATCGATCAGCGCATTGCCGGCGCGGAAAAGGTTGGCGAGCACAAGACCTCGATGCTGCAGGACCTGGAAGCGGGCCGTTCCATGGAGCTGGAAGCGCTGGTAGGCTCGGTGGTTGAACTGGGCGAGCGTGTCGGTCTTCCCATGCCCTGCACGCGCACCGTGTATGCCTGCGCCAAACTGCTGGCGCAAAGCGCAGCCTCGTAGCGCGTCAAATGAGCAGACCCTTTCCCCGTTCTTACCGACGATCGTGACAGGGCTTTTCCCGGCGAGATCAGAAGATTGACCGGCGCAAGTCGTCCGTGATAGCGTTTCCCGCACAAACTGGCTCGATAACCGCGCGAATCGGGGCGGATAAGCATCAAGGACCCGTTCGCTGGCCTACCTGGCCGGTGCTGATACAGTTTTCAAAATTACTGAAACGTCGGATGCTTCGGATCAATTTGCAGGACGAGCTGGGTCTTGGCCGCCCATAAGCGCGGCATAGCAGGATGGCAGATCAGAAGTCGCATCATAGTTCTCCGAAACCAGGTGTTAGCGTTGCTGGCTTGCTGTTCATGAGCGGTTAATGTCTCCACGCGCATGCGGAGGTTAGGACCATGGCTGCATCTCCGGATTCCCTGATTCACCCCTCCCGAATCCCCAATCGTTGGGTGCAGCTCATTGCCGGCATCGTCGCCATGATGGCGATCGCCAACCTGCAGTATGCCTGGACGCTGTTCACGAAGCCCATACAGGCCCATCTGCACGTTTCGCTGGTCGCTGTCCAGTGGACGTTTACCCTCTTTATTGCGCTGGAGACCTGGCTGGTGCCTTTCGAGGGCTACCTGGTGGACCGGATCGGACCCCGTTTCATGTTGGGGATCGGCTCAATCCTGGTCGCGCTGGGCTGGGTCGGTTCGGGATACGCCGAAAGTATCGGCAGCCTCTACTTCTGGTACAGCGTGGGCGGCATTGGCGCCGGCATTGTCTATGGAGGAACGGTTGGAAATGCGCTGAAGTGGTTTCCGGACCATCGCGGGCTGTGCGTCGGCCTGACGGCGGGAGCTTACGGCATAGGTACGGCGACCACCATCGCTCCGGTTGCCGCCATGCTTAAAAACTCGGGTTACCAGCACACATTTATTGTCTGGGGTTTCATCCAGGGAGCTGTAGTCCTGGTTAGCGCGCTGTTCCTGGCCCGGCCTCCAGCAGGATGGACGCCACCCAACTGGAAGGAAAAAGCCGCGAAAATCAGAGCCAGGGTGAACACCTCGGCGGTGGACATGACGCCGTGGCAGATGCTGCGCCAGCCCTCTTTCTACGTCATTTATCTGATGATGACCATGCTGGCCTTTGGCGGTCTGGTGGTTACCGCACAGCTGAACCCGATGGCTTCTTCCTACCATGTGGACAAAGTCATCGTGGCCTTTGGCATGACGGCGGTGGTGCTGGCGATTACCGTCGATCGGCTGCTGAACGGGCTCACACGTCCCTTCTGGGGATGGGTTTCAGATCATATCGGCCGCGAGAATGCCATCTTCATCGCCTTCATTCTGGAGGCGCTTGCGGTCTATGCCCTTCTGCAACTGATCAGCTATCCTATCTGGTTCGTGGTGTTGTCGGGGCTGTGCTTCTTTGCCTGGGGCAACATCTTCTCGCTGTTTCCCTCCCTCACCGGCGACCTCTATGGCAGCAAATGGGCGACCACCAACTACGGGCTGCTCTATACAGCAAAGGGGGTGGCTTCGGCCTTCGCCGGGCCGGGCGCCGCCTGGATGTATGCCAGAAGCGGCTCCTGGACGAGGGTCTTCTGGGCCATGATTGTGTGCGATCTGGTGGCTGCCTTCATGGCTCTGTTATGGCTGAAACCCTTGGCAGCCCGCGTGGCGAGAGATTCCGAGGCTGGAGTGCCCGCCTCAATCGTCTCCACGGCCGACAAGCTCCGAAGGGCGGTTTAGACGGCAGCAAACACGGATATCCCTCTGCTGATGGCACGACAGCATCCTGCCGGTGGGAACATCAGGTGCTCGCGGCGTCCCGCCTAGTCAGGCGTATAGCCCAGGAACTCCTCGTGCCCCTCGAAGATAACGGCCAGTTTGGTAATCCGGAACAGCTCCTTCAGACGCTGGTTCAGATTGACGAGTTTCAGCTCACAATGCTGTCTCCGGGCCGAGAGGTAGAGGCCGACGATCACACCCAGACCGGAGCTGTCCATCTGGCTCACATCGCTCAGGTCCACAACAATAGATCCGGCCTGTGGCATCAGGCCGCGGACGGTCGTCTGCAGCAGCGCAGAGGTCGCGGAGGTAATTCTGCCGGTGCAGCGGACGGTGGTTTCTCCAGCAGTGGTTACGGTTTCCAGCTTCAGATCCGTGATCGGGATCGGGTTCGCCGCCATCATCACACCTCCTGAGAATCCGGGTTCGCAGCCGACGCATTCACCCTCGGCGCTGCCGCCCGGCGTTTACCGCACTGGGAGCCGCCAGTCGCGCGCCGACGGAATGCGGTGAAAGAGCATATCACATGAGACCTGAGGTTCCCGGTTTCGAACGCAGCAGCGGTACTGGCAGAAATCTGCGTCGATGGAGGCAATATCGACGCAGCGAAAATTCCCGATTCGGGCGCACACCAGAAAGAAATCATTGCAGCGGAGCGTCCGGTTGCTGATACTGACCGTGATCACCAGGAGGGGGAAAAATGCCAGGCGATATTGGTCAGTCTCAGTATGCGGAAAATGAGTCTCATGTCCGTCATCATCACTATTGCGGGGACCTCTTCGGGTGCGGCGAGGAAAACGGCACCGGCGCGATCCGCGAAGACATCAAAGACGCCGCCTTCAACGGGAGCGTGGCAGACAGGCTTCTGCACATGGACGAAATCAGCCAGGAGCGGCTTGACGGTTATCTCAATGCTCGCGGTATCTCCCGCCGTCTGCTGCTGCGCGCCAGCAGCTTCATGGGTGCGCTGGCGACTATCGGGCCCTGGTTCACGAAGCTTGCGTATGCAGCGGATGCGCTGGATGGTGGCGGTGCCGGGGGCGGCGCGGCAGCACCGCCGAAGAAGGATGATGAGGGCCGGGTGCACGTCGTCGAGTGCAACGACAAGACCGTCCGTCTCGGCGTATTCGATACGACCCTCGAGCCCATCCTGAAGGTCGATTCCGGCGACACCATCAGCTTTCCCAATACGTGGACGCACTTCCTGAACAAGATGCAGCCTGGCGTTCCCATTGAGGAGCTGGCCCGGATGCGCCGGGACAACCCGGGCAAGGGTCCGCACTCGATCATCGGCCCTATCTACATCAACGGCGCCGAACCGGGCGACGTACTCGAAGTTCGTTACAAGCGCATTCATCCGCTCGACTGGGGCGGTACATTCAACAACCCGGGTTCGTTAGGAACAGGGCTGTTGGCGAAGGACTTTCCCGAAGGGCAAGTGAAGTACATGAAGCTCGACCTGACGAAGATGACGGCCGAGTTCAACCCGAATATCCACGTACCGCTGCAGCCGTTTCAGGGCACGCTGGGACTTGCGCCGCCCGACGGTTTCTTCCCGCCGCTGAGCCCAGGAGTGACCAGCTCCGTGCCGCCAGGTCCGCATGCCGGCAATACCGATTTGCGTGAAATGGCCGAGGGCACGACCATGTTCATCCCGGTGTGGAAGCCTGGGGCGCTGATCTTTACCGGCGATTCGCACGCGGTACAGGGTGATGGAGAGATCTGTCTTACCGCGCTGGAAACAGGCATGAAGGAATTGCGCATCCAGGTGGTCCTTCACAAGCAGAAGAACTTTGCCTGGCCCATAGCGGAGACCGAGACACACTGGATCCCGATGGCCATGGACAAAGACCTGAACGTGGCCATGACGCAGGCGGCGCGCAATGCCATCGACTTTCTGTCCGCCCGCGCCAATCTCACGAAACTGGATGCTTACGCATTGTGCAGCATCGCGGCCAGCTTCCGGGTGACACAGGTGGTGGACATCACGCGCGGCGTGCACGCCATGATTCCCAAGAACCTGTTCGCACCAGAACTGCGCAGGCAGATCATGGTGGTGTAGAGCTGTTCTGCTAGCTGCGGAATTGCTACAACGCGCGAGACGCCGGCTCTTTTGGTATCCGCGCTGGGCCGTTTTCGGAAGCCTTACTGCGTCTCCGCCGCAGAGGGGGTGGTTGCGCCACAAACTTCAGTTTGTCCTCATCGGCGTCCACCAGGACCCGGTCGCCGTCGTGAACTTCCTCATGCAGGATTTTCACCGCCAGAGGGTCCTGCACCAGTCGCTGGATGCAACGCTTGAGGGGCCGCGCTCCGAAGTTGGGATCATAGCCTTCGCGTAGCACCAACTGCCGGGCAGAATCGGTCAGCTCCAGGGTGATCCGGCGCTCCGCCAACAGGCACCGCACCTCCTCCAGCCGCAAATCAATGATCTTCGTCAGCGCCTCCGTTCCCAGCTCTCGGAACACGATGAAGTCGTCCACACGGTTGAGGAATTCAGGCCTGAAATGTGCCCGCAGAACATTCATGACCTGCTTGCGCGCCTGCTCGACATTCCCGCTCATGCGCTCGGGTGTGAGCTGGGAGGAGTCGATGTTGGAGGTCATGATCAGAACCGTGTTGCGGAAATCGACGGTGCGGCCCTTTCCATCGGTGAGCCGGCCGTCATCCATGATCTGCAGCAGAATGTTGAACACGTCCTTGTGGGCTTTCTCGATCTCGTCGAAGAGCACAACCGAATAGGGCCGGCGGCGCACGGCCTCGGTGAGCTGGCCGCCTTCTTCATACCCGACATATCCCGGCGGCGCGCCGATCAGGCGCGATACCGCAAATTTTTCCATGTATTCCGACATGTCGATTTGCACCAGCGCGCGCTCGTCATCGAAGAGGAACTCGGCCAGGGCGCGCGCCAACTCAGTCTTGCCGACTCCCGTCGGCCCGAGAAAGATGAAACAGCCGATGGGGCGCTTCGGATCGGAGAGGCCGGCACGGGCGCGGCGGATAGCGTCAGCAATCCGCTGCAGGGCCGGATCCTGCCCGATGACCCGCCGGCGCAGCCGATCTTCCATTGCGACCAGTTTCTGGACTTCCTGTTCCAGCATTCGCGACACCGGAATGCCGGTCCAATGGGAGACGATGTTGGCGATCGCGTCTTCATCCACTTCTGTCTTCAGCATGCGCTGGCGGCGCAGGCTGGCGTGAAGCCTAGCCAGCTCCCGCTCGGCCATGAGAAGCGCGCCGTGATCGCCGTCCGCGTCTGGGGTATCTGTATCGCTACATTCTCCCTGCGCCTGTAACCTGCTTTGCTGGATTGTTCGCTCAAGCTCATGAATCCGGCAGATTGTCTCCTTTTCCTTTTTCCAGCGGTCTTGCAGACGGCCAAGCTGCTTCTGCACGCCAGCCAGCTCGCGGGCCATAATGCGCCGCTTTTCTCGCGAGTCGGGACCTTTCTCCCCGCCCGGCGCGCGCATCTGGACAGCCAATCGAGCCGCGCGGCGCTGGAGCTGGTCGATTGCGGAAGGAGCGGAGTCGAGCTGCATGCGCAGGGCTGCGGCAGCCTCGTCCACCAGGTCAATGGCCTTGTCGGGCAGGAAACGGTCGCTGATGTAGCGATGGGAAAGCGCGGCTGCGGCAACCAGGGCGGCGTCCTGGATTCGGACGCCATGATGCAGCTCATAACACTCCTGCACGCCGCGCAATATCGCGATGGTGTCCTCCACGGTTGATTCGGCCACGAAGACAGGCTGGAAGCGGCGTTCGAGCGCCGGATCCTTCTCGATGTGCTTGCGGTACTCGGTGACCGTAGTGGCGCCGATGGTGCGCAACTCCCCGCGGGCGAGCGCCGGCTTCAACATGCTGGAGGCGTCGAGGGCGCCTTCCGCCGCTCCCGCGCCCACCAGGGTATGCAGCTCGTCAATGAACGTGATGATCTGCCCCTGGGAGTCCTCGATTTCGCGCAGCAGCGCCTTCAGGCGGTCCTCAAATTCGCCGCGGTACCTGGTGCCGGCCACCAGCGCACCCAGGTCAAGGCCCAGCAGCTGTCTTGTCCTGAGCGACTGCGGAACGTCGGCGCCGACGATGCGCTGTGCCAGACCTTCCACGATGGCCGTCTTGCCCACCCCAGGTTCGCCAATCAGCACGGGATTGTTCTTGGTGCGGCGCAACAGCACCTGAATGACACGCCGGATTTCGTCTTCCCGGCCAATGACCGGATCGAGCCTGCCGCGGCGTGCCAGCTCGGTGAGATCGCGGGCGTAGAGCGCAAGCACCCCATTGTCGGTTCGTGCAGCCGGGGCGATGACGGGCTGATGGCTGCGCACGGCAGCGAGCGCCTTCACGATGGCATTACGATCGCTACCGTGGCGCGCCAGCAGCGCCTGTGCGGGATCGCTGTCCAGGCCCATGATGGCCAACAGCAGGTGCTCGGTGGAGATGTGCTCGTCGTCGAGATCTGCGGCCTGCTGAAAAGCCTGCTCGAGGACGGCAGTGGCGGCCGCGGAGGGCTCAGCCTTCAGGGCGCCGCCGGCCCACAGCGCGGGGAGCCGGTCAATCTGCCGCCGCACTTCGGCCAGCGCCGCCTGGCTGTCCACCCCCGTCTGGCTCAGTACCGGTACCACCATGCCTTCGCGGTCCGCCAGCAGGCTGGCGAGCAGATGTAGCGGCGTCAGCTCGGGATTGCCGCGCCGGGAGGCCAGATAATTGGCAGACTGTACCGCCTCCTTCGCCTTCGAGGTCAGTTTGTCCCAACTCACCATGATCGGCATGTGGTTTGTTCCATCCCGGCTGCCCGATGGACAAACTCCGAAACCTCCTGGCAGGCGATTTCGAAGCGATCGGAGAACATGGAATTCCCTGCTTACAACGATACCCGGCTTGGGCACGCCGGGCCGTGATCTCTTACACCAAGGCCTGTGATGGAAGAGCCGGAGAGCCCCGAAAGCTCCACGGCGGGCTTCAGCACCGCCGCGTCAAAGCCGGCCTTTGCCGCGGGCAGAACGTTTGCATGCGCGAGTAAGATGAGAGCTGCGGAAGGCTATGGCAGAGCGATTCAGCGCGCGGCTGCGCCAGAAAGCAGCTGCAATCTGGGAGGCACAACACCAACATCCGTTTGTCCGCGGCATTGGCGACGGATCGCTGAATACGGACAGATTCAGGTTCTGGCTTCGGCAGGACTATGTGTTTCTCATCGAGTATGCGCGGCTACTGGCCATGGCTGCCGCGCGCAGTCCGGACCTGCAAACCATGAGCCGCTTTGCCACGCTGCTCAAGGAAACGCTCGAAACCGAGATGGATCTTCATCGTGGCTACGCTGCCGAGTTCGGTATCAGCCGCGAGGAACTCGCAGCGGAACCTGCTGCGCCCACCACCCGGGGATATGCCGATTTCCTGCTGCGCGTGGCGGCCACTGGCGACTTCGCCGAACTGGCTGCGGCACTGTTGCCGTGCATGTGGGCTTTCAGCGAACTCGGCCAGCGCCTGGCCGCGCACGCCGGCCCGGAGAACCTTCGTTATGCCAGGTGGATCGCGGTGTACAGCTCCGCAGAATTTGCACAGTTGGCCGACTGGTGCCGCGATCTGCTCGACCGCCTTGCCGCAGGACTGCCGGAGTGCGAGTTGCAGAAGCTGGAATCCGCATTTCTCACCAGCAGCCGGTACGAGTGGCAGTTCTGGGAGATGGCGTGGCAGATGCAGAGCTGGCCAATATGACGAGTGCCACTTCGCAACCGGAGGCCTGGTGACGAATGACGATTCCTCGCATTCTGATCGTGGCAGGTTCGGATTCCGGAGGCGGAGCTGGAATTCAGGCCGACCTGAAAACAGTTTCGGCGCTGGGCGCTTTCGGCATGACCGCAATCACCGCCCTCACAGCGCAGAATACGACCGGAGTTCTCGGGGTGCTGGAGATCGAGCCGAAGTTCGTGGTGCAACAGATCGAAGCCTGCCTGAGCGATATCGGCTGCGATGCAATCAAGACTGGAATGCTGGCCAGCACCGAAATCATCGAAGCGGTTGCCGCCGCAATTTCCGCCTGCAAGTCAGTACCCGTGGTGGTGGACCCGGTGATGATAGCCAAACACGGTGCGCCGCTGCTGAAGCCGGAGGCCGTCGGGGCCCTCAAGGCCAGATTGCTGCCGCTGGCCCTGATCGTCACTCCCAATCTGCATGAAGCAGGGGCGCTCACCGGACGGGAAGTGAAGACCCTCGCCCAAATGAAAGAAGCCGCGCGCGCCATCCGCGATCTCGGCCCGAAAAATGTCGTGATCAAGGGTGGTCATCTGGAGAGCACGGCCACCGATCTGTTATACGACGGCCGTGGTTTTACCCAGCTTGACGCGGAACGCATCGACAGCAGGAACACGCACGGCACGGGCTGTATCTTCGCCTCGGCGATCGCCGCCAACCTCGCTCACGGGAAAACAGTTCCGGAAAGTGTGACCGCCGCCAAGAAGTTCATCACCGAGGCCATCCGTGACGGGCTGGCGATCGGCAGGGGCTGCGGCCCCGCGAACCCGATGGCCCTGCTGCTTCGTCACAGCTGAGCAGTTCGCAGCCGGAGAGCCTGCCCTATTTCAGGGTGACAAAGTAGTAGGCGCTCATCCCGAGGCCGATAAAGATGACGACGCGGCGCACCTTAGCGGGATCGGCCTTCTGCGCGTAATGCGCGCCGAACCAGCCGCCCACCGTAGCCCCCGCAATCATCAGCAGGCACTGCGGCCAGAACACGGCCCGGGCCACAATGAACATCAGCACCGCCGCAGCATTGATGACAGCCGCCAGCAACGTCCGGATCGAGCTCATGGCATGCACGTCGCGCATGCCCAGCGCTGTCAGCATGCCCAGAATGATGAAGCCGATTCCCGCACCGAAATATCCGCCATAGATGGCGACCAGCAGTTCAAAAAATGAAGCTACGGCAATGGCCGGTGATGAGGTGTTCCGCCAATCGTCCACCACCGCGGTCCTGCCCGCCATGGCCCGGATCCGGTTGCCGAAGGCGAACAGCAGGGTACCGCCCAGCAGCAGCCAGGGTACGAGGTGCAGAAAGACGCGCTGCGGGGTTTTGAGCAGCAGCAGGGATCCGGCCAGCCCTCCGGCCACGCTCATCAGCAGCAGCGGAATCAGCAGGCGTTGTGGGATGTCCAGCCGCTTGAGATAGGCGCCGGCGCTGGCCGCCAGCCCGGGCCAGAGCGCGACGGTGTTGGTCGCATTGGCCTGCACTGCCGGCACACCTGTGCTCAGGAGCGCCGGAAAGGAAACAAAGGTGCCGCCGCCCGCTACTGCGTTCAGCACCCCGGCGATAGATGCAGCACAAAACAGAAAGATGCCGTGGATGATCTGCAACCGTAGCGCCGTGTCGATAGGCTTTCCTCCGGTTTCGGGGTACCTCCGGGCAAGCCCCAGCGGAAGGCCTATCCTATAACGAGCCAGAGCGCAGCACCAGGGCCGGCTTGTGACGCCAGTCTCCGACTTGCCGACGTTCGCTCACACAAGCGTGTGACCCGCGCACTATTCCCTGCCGTCAGAAAGCACATACTTGAATCCTGGGAAGTGATCTTCCGGCTCGCAGCAGCCCGTGTCTCCTTGTGAAAGGCATCTCCTGATCGCCAACTCACTTTATTGCCGCTCGGTTCATAAGCTGCCACGGCCATGATCGAGCCGGATTGTATCGCCCGTAAAACGCTATCTTACGTCTGTTTATTCGGAGGCCGTAATGCCCATTACTAAGCAGGATGCACTCGATTACCACTCTGGGTTACGACCGGGGAAGACGGAAGTTGTTCCTACTAAACCCTGTCTCACCCAACGCGACCTGAGCCTCGCCTATACACCCGGGGTTGCGATTCCCTGCCTCGAGATTGAGAAAAATCCGCAAGATGCATTTCGATATACCAACAAGGGTAACCTTGTGGCCGTGGTCACCAACGGCACTGCCATACTTGGATTAGGTGACATCGGCGCCCAGGCCGGCAAGCCGGTCATGGAAGGCAAGGGTGTCCTGTTCAAAAGGTTTGCCGGAATCGACGTGTTCGATATCGAACTGAACACGCACAATCCCGACGAGATCATCAAAGCCTGCCAGCTGCTGGAGCCCACCTTCGGCGGCATCAATCTGGAAGACATCAAGGCGCCGGAGTGCTTCTACATCGAGGAGACCCTCAAAAAGACCATGAAGATCCCGGTCTTCCACGACGACCAGCACGGCACCGCGATCATTACCGGAGCGGCGTTGCTGAATACCGTGGAGCTGACCGGCAAGCGTCTGGACCAGATCAAGGTGGTCATCAACGGCGCTGGCGCCTCCGGCCTCGCTACTGGCGAGCATTACGTCTGCATGGGCGTGAAGCGCGAGAACATTACCATGGTTGACACCAAGGGCGTCGTCTACAAAGGCCGCAAGGAGGGAATGAATCCCTACAAGGAACGGTTCGCGAAGGACACCCCGATGCGGACGCTTGCCGAGGCGGCCAAAGGCGCCGACCTGCTGCTGGGTCTTTCCGTAAAGGGCGCTTTTACGCCGGAGATGATTGCGTCCATGGCGCCGGATCCCCTGGTTTTTGCCATGGCTAACCCTGACCCGGAGATCACCTACGAGGAAGCGCGCGCCGTTCGCGACGACCTCATCATGGCGACGGGACGCTCCGATTATCCCAATCAGATCAATAACGTTCTCGGGTTCCCGTTCATCTTCCGTGGCGCGCTCGACGTACATGCCACCACCATCAACGAGGAGATGAAGCTGGCGGCAACCCATGCGCTGGCGGCACTGGCAAAAGAGGACGTTCCCGACTCAGTCTGCCGCGCCTATGGCGTGGAGAAAATGAAGTACGGCCGTGACTACATCATTCCCACCCCATTCGATCCCCGCGTACTGGTTTGGGAGGCTTCGGCCGTGGCCCGGGCTGCCATGGAAAGCGGTGTGGCACAGCATCCGGTTGACCTTGAGGAATATCGCGAGCAGCTCGAAAAGCGTCTGGGCAAGGCCCACGGGCTGATGCGCGCCATGATTCACAAGGCAAAGGCGAATCCCAAGCGCGTGGTCTTCCCCGAAGGCTCGCACCAGAAAATCCTGCGTGCCTGCCATCAGCTGGTAGAGGAGAAGATTGCCGCTCCCGTGCTTCTGGGACAGAAGGCCGAGATCCAGCGTACCGCGGCCGAGCTGGGCGTGCCGCTGGATGCCATTACCATCGTCGAACCGGAGATGGCGCCTCGCCGGAAAGAGTACGTGCAGGAGCTGTATCGGCTGCGGCAGCGCCGGGGAGTGACGCTCGGCTCAGCCGACGAGCTGATGAACGATCCCAACGTACTCGGCGCGATGATGGTGCGCATGGGCGACGCCGATGCGCTTGTGTCCGGCGTCACCCAGAATTATCCCGACACGCTTCGTCCGGCACTGCAGGTGATCGGAGTTCGCGAAGGGATCCACAAGGTCTCGGGCCTGTATCTGATCATCACCCGCAACGGCGATCTGTACTTCCTGGCGGATGCCACGGTCAACATTGAACCGACGGCCGAGGAGCTGGCGGAGATCGCGTTGTGCGCCGCACAGGAGGCCCGCCGCTTCGGCATTGAGCCGCGCGTCGCCATGCTGTCCTTCTCCAGCTTCGGCAGCACCAAACATCCGCTGTGCGAAAAGATGCAGCGCGCCGCCCAGCTGGTACGCTACGCCGACCCGACGCTGCAGGCCGATGGCGAGGTGCAGGGCGACATCGCCGTCAACGGCAAAAAGCTGGAGGGGGCATTCCCCTTCTGCGCGCTGAAGGGCGGAGCCAACGTGCTGATCTTCCCCAATCTGGAAGCCAGCAATATCGCCAGCAAGCTTCTGGCCAGCGTGGGCGGAGCGGAAGCGGTTGGCCCCATCCTGCTCGGTATGGCGAAGCCGGTGCATTTGCTGGCGCGCGGTGTTGAAGTGGAGGACATCGTCAACATCGCCACCATCGCCGTGGTAGACGCACAGGACGTCGCCTTTGTCCCGGCGGCGCGCAAAGCGTACGCCGCGACTCCAGCCACCGTGCGCTAGCTTCGGTCCGACTGGCTGATCCTCGGGCGCGCCGACAACGGCGCGCCCTCTCTTCGCGTACGCCGAATGGCGGCTTTCAAGCGCGCGTTCCGGATGACCTGAGCTGCATGAGCCCTGGCGGCCTTGCGCCATCGCTCGGCCGGAGACCCCAAGCCGCAAGCGGTGCGGGAAACCTGTTCAGGCCGCCTCCGCGGGGGAAAAATCTGGAGGCGCGAAAACCCGCGCCAGACGCGGTTTTTGCCAGATTCCCACAATGGGAAACCATGCGGCCATCAAGGCTCGGTGGCAGTTTCCTGTTACGGAAACCCGCAAAATCAGACGGAAATTGCTGTGCCGCCGGCGGCCATCGTCCGGATGCACAAAATTCTGGCATATGCCTGTGGACGAGCTGCACTCGATTGGAAACAGACAAGATATAGTCGCGACAATTTTGTTGACTTTCAAAATGCGAGGAGTAAAAACACCCTCGTTCTTTGACAAGTTTTCAGCGTGTTTCGCAGTCAGCAGCGAGCTTCCTCAACGCGCAAGCGGGGAGGAACCGGCGAGTCCGGGACCTGTAGCGAGGTTACTGCCCGCGCCCATGGCGCAGGCAGGACGGACGCAACAGTCGATCGCGAGCTGCCTGGCAGGCGAGAACCGAAGACGCGTCAAAGGCACGAGGGAATCCCGAGGCGTTGAGCGGTTTTTCCGGCTGGTCGCGAGTCCGGCAATCCCTTGAGCAGCTACGCCGATACGCAAGTATCCGGATGCCAGCTCGCACAGGGATGTTGACGTGACCCGCCAGGCGGCAAGGATCGGTCAGGAACGCCCTCGGGATTCTTTTTGAAAACCCTGGCGGTCCCTCAGACTACGACGAACAGTCCACCCACTTCACTCCTCATTACGCGAACAGCCCGTCCTGGCCTCAAGCGGGCCAGGACGGCATCTGCAGCAGAGCATGGATTGCCGGCTGCTTTCTACAGCGGAATATTCCCGTGCTTTTTGGGCGGGTTCTTGTCGCGCTTGTTCTCCAGCATCTCCAGCGCCTGAATCAGCTTGCGGCGGGTGTCGCGCGGCCGGATCACGGCATCGAGATATCCCCGCTCGGCTGCGACATAGGGATTGGCGAAGCGGTCGCGAAACTCCTCGATCTTCGCCGCGCGATCGGCCTCCGGATTCGCCGACTTCTCCAGCTCCCGCCGGTACACGATATTCACCGCACCCTCCGGCCCCATCACCGCAATCTCCGCCGTCGGCCAGGCATAGTTCACGTCGGTGCGGATGTGCTTTGACGCCATGACGCAATACGCTCCGCCGTAGGCCTTGCGCGTGATGACCGTGATCTTCGGCACCGTCGCCTCCGAGAAGGCGTACAGCAGCTTTGCGCCGTGGGTGATGATGCCGCCGTACTCCTGCTGCGTGCCGGGCAGAAATCCGGGAACGTCCTCGAAGGTGATCAGCGGGATGTTGAAGCAGTCGCAGAAGCGCACGAAACGCGCGCCCTTGATGCTGGCGTTGATATCGAGCACGCCGGCAAGAAACGCCGGCTGGTTGGCGACAATTCCCACCGGCCTGCCATTGAGCCGCGCGAAACCGATGACGATGTTCTTCGCGTAGTGCTCCTGCACTTCGAAGAAGTAGGCGTCGTCGATGACCGCACTGATTACGTCCTTGATGTCGTAGGGCAGGCTGGATTCCGCCGGAACGATACTGTCCAGGCGCTCGTCGGCGCGGTCGATGGGATCGGTGCAGGGCTTGCGCGGCGGGTCGTCAAGATTGTTGGAGGGAATGAAGCTGAGCAGCTCGCGGATCATGCTGAGGCACTCGGCATCGTCGTGCGCCGTGAAGTGCGCCACGCCCGACTTCTCGTTGTGCGTCATGGCGCCGCCCAGCTCGTCCTTGGTCACCTCCTCGTGGGTCACCGCCTTGATGACGTCCGGACCCGTGATGAACATGTATGAGGTGTTGTTCACCATCAGGATGAAGTCGGTCATGGCCGGCGAATATACCGCTCCACCGGCGCAGGGGCCCATGATGGCCGAAATCTGCGGCACCACCCCCGAGGCCAGCACGTTGCGCAGGAAGATATCGGCGTAACCGGCCAAAGAGCGCACGCCCTCCTGGATGCGCGCTCCGCCGGAGTCGTTCAGCCCGATTACCGGCGCTCCCACCCGCATCGCGGTCTCCATGATCTTGACGATTTTGGCGGCGTTGGTTTCCGAAAGCGAGCCGCCGAAGACGGTGAAGTCCTGCGCGAAGACGAACACCAGGCGGCCTTCAATGCGGCCGTAGCCGGTAAGAAAACCGTCACCGTAATACTTCTGCTCCTCCATGCCGAAGTCGGTGCAGCGGTGGGTGACCAGCTTGTCAGTCTCCTCGAAGCTGCCCTCGTCGAGCAGGAACTCGATGCGCTCGCGCGCCGACATCTTGCCCTGCTGGTGCAGACGGGCGCGGCGCTCTTCGCCCCCGCCGGCCTCGGCCAGCGAGTCGCGGCGCTTCAACTCGGCCAATTTCTCTTCCAGATTCATGCGAGGGATTATAAACAGGAAGAATCAGTCCTCTATTTCAGTTTCGCCAGAAGTCCATGGAATCGCGGGTCGTCGCGCAGGATGTCATAATCCGGATCGTGTTCGATCCAATCGCGTTTTCCCCAGCCACGTCCGAAGGCACGCTCCAGCAAGGCCAGAGCTTGTTCCTTGTGGCCGGCTTTGGCGTGAAGGCACGCTGCGTTGATCAACGCGCTCATATCGTCGGGATAGAGCTCCAGCGAGCGTTGCGACCACTCCATGGCGCGCTGCACCTGGCCGTCATCGAACAGCGCGACTGAGCCGATGGAGAGTGCCCGGCTATCGTATGGGTTCAGCATCAGGGTGCGTTCGGCGCGGCAGACGCCTTCGCGAATTGCTCGTTTGAACTCCTCGACCCGCCCAAGCATGCGCAGGCATAAGCCCTCGAGCATGGGGCTCTGGAAATCTTCCCGCCGGCTCTCTCCGGCACGATGAAAGAGTTCGGCCGCTCGCTCGGTTTCCCCATGAGCAAAGCAGGCCCGCGCGAAATAGTAGTACGCCTCGAAGAAATTCGGGTTAAGGCGGATGGCCTGTTCAAACTCCTGGGCAGCGTCGTCGTAGCGTCGCAGCAAAGACAGTACGAAGCCGCGTGCCACATGCGGCTCGGCCATTCCAGGCGCCATTTCGAGCGCATTCCTGCTGGCATGATCGGCCTTGGCCAGGTCGTCCTCTCTCGCCCCAAACCACTCGTATAGTGTGGCGTACACCACGGACAAACAGCCCCACGCCGGCGCGTAGCGGGGATCCAGCTCGATCGCGCGCTCGAACATCTGCTCGCTGGTCTCCAGCGCGGCCTGGGTCATGCGGTGAAGGTGTTGCCGTCCGCGGAGGTAGTACTCATACGCGTCTGCGCTGGTTTTTGGCCGCTCATGCGCCGGCCATTCGCGGCCGCACAGAACGCCGCCCCGTAACGAGGCGACGACGCGCTCTGCAATCTCGTCCTCGATGGCGAAGACGTCATCCAGCAGGCAATCGAAGCGCTGCGACCAATGATGGTAGCCAGTGACAGTCTCGATGAGCTGAACCGTTATCCGCAGACGATTGTCCGACTTGCGGACGCTGCCCTCCAGCAGGTTTGCGACACCCAGCAGTTGTCCCAGTTCCTGCACGTCCGCGCCGGGACTTCGAAATCGAAAGGAAGCCGTTCGTGAGGCCACCCGCAGGCCAGGCATGCGTGTGAGGGCGTTGATGATTTCTTCCGCCAGACCTTCGCAAAGATAGTCCTGATCGCGGCCGGGGCTCATGTCCGCAAAGGGGAGCACAGCGATGGCGCAACAATCGCGCGCGGGCGACGGGCGCGCAACCCCCGCCGCGGCGGTACAAAGCTCAGCCACGAAGCGGTAGCCCCGCCGATGCCTCGTTTCGATGAAGCGCGGTTGCCTGGCGTCATCGGCAAACGCCTTGCGTAGCTCCTGGATGCAAGTCGTGAGCGCGTCATCAGTAACGACCGCGTCCGTCCACACCGAAGCAAAGAGGGTTTCCCTGCTGACCGGTTCGCCTGCGTTCAGCAC
>DATJAI010000022.1:0-7011 GCA_035516415.1 Binatia bacterium
CCAGGTCGCCCTTGATGGTGCCGCGCACTTCCACCGACTGGCCAAAGGCCAGCAGGTCCCCATTGACCACACCGTCCACCCGCACGATGTTGCCGGCGGCCAAAAGCGTGTCGTTCACCGTCTCGTTCGCCGTTACGGTGACGAACTCACTGTGACGCCGCTCGAGGGCAGAGCCGGGCAACGACAACACCAGCAGTACCATCAGCAGGCCCAGTCCAGGCTGCCGCAGTCGCCAGCGGCGTCCCAGCAGCAGCGCGCTGAGGGCCAGCAGCAGCAGCAATAACAATCCTCCGACGCCAGCAGCATAATCACGCAGCATGGCAGCACCTCCCTGTGTAAGGTAAGAAGAAAGTTCGAACAGCAGATTCGTGCGTCCGCTTACGGTGAACGGATTCAGCCACTCGAGCGCCTGTGGAATGTTCACCTCGTTGATCCACACGGAAGCGATCCCGCTCAGCGCCAGCACTGCGCCCACCAGCGCTACGTCTCTCCACGCCCGCCAGCGCCGCGCGGGGGCGAACTCCGCCGGCATCACGGCTTCTTCCGCAAGCTCCTGCAGGCTCTCCCGCAGAGCCCGGTTCTCGGCGCGCAATGCGTCCATCAGCTGGCGGCAGCGCCGGCACGTGGCCACGTGCTCCCGCAGGCGCTGTGCCTCCTCTGGCCCCAGTTCGCCATCCACGAAGATGGAGACGATCTGTTCCGAATAACATTCCATGTCACCTGCTCCTGTGGCCCAGTTTCCCGCGCAGCTCCTGTTTGGCCCGGAATAGCAGCGCCGCCACGTAGTTTCTGTTCAGGCCCAGCTGCTGGGCGATTTCGTCGTAGCTCAATTCGCCGTAATAACGCAGTACCAGCGGCAGGCGATAGTTCTCCGGCAGGCCGGCAATGGCATCCCGCACCTGCGCCCTCTCTTCCCTGCCGAGGACGGCGGCCAGCGGCGAAGGCCCCGGGCTGGGCGCCTCGATGGCCGCGACCTGTTCCTCGGATTCCACAATCACCTGCCGTACCCGCTTGCGCCGGCGCAACACGTCGATGCACTGGTTGCCGGCCACATGCAGCAGCCAGCGGGGGAACGGTATCGAACCGTCGTAGCTCGCGATGGAGCGCTGCAGCTTGAGGAAGACCTCGCTGGTGGCATCTTCCGCGCTTTCCCGCGACTCCAGCATGTAACGGCACAAGCCGAACACGCGCCGCGCATAGAGCCGATAAATCTCCCCCAGCGCCTCGGCATCGCGGCCTCGTGCGCGCTCGACCACGCTCTCCAGATCCGGCCCCTCCATTGGCATTGCCTTGCCCTCGCGGGGCTGCGATCCTTTCGCATCGGTTCTGCTGGCGTCAAAAAGCAGTACGCCGCAGATCGAAAAAAATTACAGATGGTTATCGCACAAATAGAACTGCTGTTGCTGATGGTGGCGAACCATTTTGCAGGGCACGGCTCGCCGGGTCCCCCAGCCCACGCCGTTTTCGCGTCTGCTGGGGTCGTTACCAGAGTTCCCAGCAGACACGTCTCCGGTTACTTTGCACCGTAAGCGCGAACCAAAGCGGTACCTTCGTTTGCGAGGCAATTACTTTCGCCCTGGGAAGTGACCTCATCGGCGGTTCCAGTTCGGCCTCTGGGGGGTGCTGGTTCGTCATCTCATGCGCTGGCATGAAGATGGAACTCCCGACTGGTCACCTTGGCCCTTTCATGTCTCCGTTTTCGTCATCCGTAAAGGCCATAGATTATTGTAAGTAGACGGGTTTACAGTTGACCCGTAAAAAGACCCTCGCCGACCTGGTTTCCCTTGTCGGGGCATCGGTGATACTGCTGGCCTCTTGTGGTGCTCGTCGTTGCCTTCGGGGTCCCCAACACCATGGGTCTGGACCGCTCCTGGCTGTTGCGACTCGGTTCTATGGTCCGGTACCTGCCGATAGAGAACAAAGGGACGCTGGTATGGCTCGGGCTCATGCTTCTGCTGGCCCTCCCCCTTTTCCTCACGCGTGTGCTCCATATACCAGCGTTGGGAGTTGAGTTCGGCACTCCCGCGCATTGACCATGCGCGGAAAGCGCGTTCGCCGGAGATGCTGCGAGCCCTCTGAGGGCATATCGCAGAGCGCCACCTGGCGGATGCAAACGGGGGCTGTTATGAGCTGGTTCTCTAACGCCGACGATGTTCAGCTTTGGGCCGTGGCGCTATGCATCGCGGTGATGTTCGCGGCATGTGCGCTGATCGCCATTGTTGTCTTTGCGTGGAATCATCGGCCGGTCAGAAAAGATGCGGCCCAGCAGGACCAACTCCGCCGCAGGCTGGCGGAAATCTCCATGCCGGTTCAGCCTCGCAAGTCAGCCTGAATTTTTCCTGCCGGGACCTTCCTCCGCCGACATGCTTCAGCCAGGACCCTGCCCGACGCGTCTTGTGCGCGGAGATTCGCCGGGCCCGCCCCGATGCGGCTCGCCATCTGGCTGGGACCTTCAGCACATCTTGTCAGCACGGGGATAAATACCCGGATCGGTGTGTGTCACGGTTTGGGTTCCGACGTCCCGCAGCCGCCAGTACAGACGCGGGTTCCAGCTTCCGCTCGCGCGAGCGCAAACAATTCACTCAGGCAGAAAAAATGCCGGAAAAGTCTTCTAGATGCTGGAGTGCTCCAGGATGCCCTTCTCCAGCTTCTCCTGGCAGGCGATGCAGTGGCGCGTCCAGGGCACTGCCTCCAGACGCTTGGGATTGATCTCCGTGCCGCAGGAGATGCACTGGCCGAAGACTCCTTCGCGGATGCGATTCAGCGCGCCGTCCACCATCTGCAGGAGCTGGCGGTCGTTGTTGCTCTGGTGAAAGAGGAATTCCTTGTTGTACGAATTGGCCGCCCGGTCGGCGATGTCCTGCGCCGATTCCAGGTCGGCGTCACGCCCGTCCTGGGCGGTGCGGTTCATGGCATTCCGCAACTCACGCTGGCGCTCCTCCAGTCGTTTCCGGAAGCTGTCAAGTTTCTTCTTGTCCATAACTACTGCCCCTTGCACGGTCCGCCCCTGGCCGATCAGGTATTGGCGAAAAACTTATGGGTGAACGGGAATGATATGCGTCCGGGAGAATGCGCGTCAACTCCGGCCCGCGTCCGTAGCACCCGTAGTGAACATTGGATGCTCACCAGACGGCAATCGATTGAGAGCAGTTGCCGGATGCTGGGTCGCTTTTCCCGTTTTGGTACCCGAGCTGCCCATTGACAACCCTGGCACCTTCGTCTACAGTCGCACCGCTTCCGGCTTGCCGGCTGCGTCGTCGCAGCGGCATCGGCGCTCCGGCGCCGCTCGCCTTCACAATCCGTCAGCCGAGCCGGCGCGACGCCGGTTACTACTTCGCTTCTGGAGCGCACTTCTAATGGCCAAACCAGCAGGTTCGTCCTTCGATCTTTCGGTCAAAATCTCCGATCTCTCCGATGCCAGCCACCTGAAGAGCCTGCTGCAGAACCAGGCCGGGCAGGCATTCCGCTTTGCCGAAGAGCTCGCCGCTCATTGGGCCTCGCCGGTGCGCACGGTTCCGCAGGGAACGAAGTTCAAATTCAGCCTCTCGGACGCGGGAAACTGGAAGACCGCCACCGGCATCGGCTTCGGGCTGACGGCGACGGCGCAGTGCGAACTCGACGTCCTCAACAGCGGCGCCGTTCTCAAATACCGTGACGACATCGGCGCTGCCGCCACCTCCGGCCTGCCCGCCGGCCCGTATCCCGGTTCTTCCTATATCAAGCTGTCGCTCGATTTTCAGCTCGAGGGCAACCTGAGCGGCACCGGCAGCGCCGGCGCCATCGGCATCAGTGGTAACGCCAAAGCCAGCAGCGACGCTACACTGCTCTTCGCTCACAAGGTTCCCAACGGCATGCTGCTGAAGGACGCCGTGCGCGAGGCCCTCGACCGTCTGGTCTTCGCCTTCCAGCCGAGTTGCGCCGCCGACATGTCCGCCGGCGACATCGCCCAGGTCTGCTTCAACGGCACTCTGAACTGCAGTTTTACCCTGAGCTATGGCTTGGCCAAATACAGCTTCGCCGCGCCCAGCGTAAGCACCGCCCTCAAGCGGACGACGAAGAGCGGCAGCGCGCTGGACCTGCCCTCCGCTTCGGTCTCCGTCGGCGCCAGCCTTAGCATCGCCTACACCCATAGCGACGACTTTTCCGCTATCGTGCAGAAGACCGCTGTCTCCGACGCCTCGCTCTACCTCATGCGCGCCCACAAGAACAAGGTCAGCGGCAGCATCGGACTCGCCGCCCAGGTCACCCTCACCGGCAGCTCGCTGCACCTCGACCCGCACGCACTCCAGCAGGGCATCGCCCGCATTGTTGGCCAGTCCGCCGCCGCAAAGGTTGCAGCTCAAGCCGGCGAGCTGGAGGAAACCCTGGACTCGCTGGTCGAAAACTGGATGAAGAACGAAGTCGGCAACGGCGCCGGCCTGAAGGCAAGCTGGGACTCGCAGACTGCCACCACCATGCTGTTCAAATACCGGGTCGACCTCGCCCACACCGAGCTGTGCGACCGCAGCTGGCGTGATTTCGTCCTCGGCGATCTGCGCTCGGCCGTCGGCGCCGGCGGCCTGGTGCTCGAGCCGGGCTCCGGCATCAATCACCAGATCAGCCGCTCCTTCACCCTCAGCGCCACCTTCTTCAATTTCTTCCACGCCAAGGACGTCGATACTTACTTCCAGAGCAGCACCGTCTCGGTTGCCCCCAACGGCGACCTGCGCTTCCTGTTCGACGTCGGCCGCGAGCACGAGACCCAGATCAACCAGGTCCTCAAAAAGACTCGTATTCACTTCCTGGCCGATGCCGGCGCCAGTGGGCCCGGCGACGTCAAGCTCCAGATCGAGATGTGCGAAACCCGAAGCGGCAGGGAGGCGCGCCACATGGCTGCAGTCGCGGGCTATCTGTCGCCCAACCCGCAGGTGGCCGCCGTCCGCAAAGACATGGAGGACTTCGTCGCCGCCCACCACGCCGGCACCCTGACCCTCACCTGCATTCTGGAGCCTTCCGCCTACGGCAAGCTCACCTGCTCTCCCGCCGGCGATCGTCCGCCGCAGGACGACTCCGCCGACCGCAACAACTGGCAGGTCTTCGACCACGCGTCCATCTTGCTGCTTGGCCTCGACAATGTCCGGGACGTCACCTGGCAGAAGTGGCAGGAGTGGAACCGGGCCGCCAACGGAGCAACTGTCGCCAACCGCCGTCATTGGGGGGACTGGGATGGTTCGGACGCCTCCACCGTCTGGCATGTCAACGACACGAACACCAGGACGCTGCTCAACCGCTTGTGCCTGGTTTCGTCCGAGTTCATGAACCTGTGCGACGATCTGCATCGCCTCGCCGAGCGGCTGGGCGCGGCCCACATTCCCGACGACTGGAACCTGCTGCTCGACAATCTGAAGAACATCGTCGTCACCGACGTGAATACCGATTTCGCCAAACCCGCAGTGGCGGCCCTGCTCAAGCTCTCCGCCCCTCAGCAGGTGAAGTACACCAGGCAGGGCTCCGCAAAAACGCTGACCTGCACACTGACCATGACATAAGCGAATCCTGCCGTTCCGGCGCCGGGAGATTCAGTGTACGGCAACGCCACCGGCACCGTTCCCGAGCCCGGCAGCATCGCCCTGTTTGGCTCCGGCGTTCTCGGTGCGATCGCAGTGCGGCGCAAACGGTTTCGCCCGTAGCCTGACGCGCTGGCAGACGTGCAGTGTTCCGGGCTGCGAAAAGCCGGGCGCCGGCGTCAGCCCCATCTGCCGGCCGATTTCCCAACTGCCGAGCGCCCCGTGTAAAATTTCCTGTTGGTTCTTCGAGCCGCGCGTTCACGCAGCCGCTGTCGCGGGCATTGCGCCGCCGGCGGCGCAGCTTTGGCCGGCCGGCTCTCCCGAGAAATATCGTCCAAGTGAGGAGTTTGACAAGCAATGGCGATTCCAGCCACCCAGTTACGTCCGGGCATGGTCATCCGGCACAACAATGATCTGCACTCGGTTTTCAGTGTGGAACACCGCACCCCCGGCAACCTGCGCGCCTTTATCCAGGCCAGGCTGCGCAACCTGCGCACCGGGGCCATGTTCGAGCATCGCTTCCGCTCCAGCGACGCCATCGAGAAGGTTACCGTGGACGAGGTCCAGATGGAGTTCCTCTACGCCGACGGCGATGATTACTACTTCATGAATACGGAAAACTACGAGCAGATGCACCTGGGCAAGGAAATTCTCGGCGATGCCGTCGATTACCTCATCGCCAACCTCGCCATCAAAGTGGAATTCTTCGACGGCAAGCCGGTTGGCGTCGAACTGCCTCAAACGGTGGAGCTTACGGTGGTGGAGACCGAGCCCGGCCTGAAGTCGGCCACCGCCAGCAGCGTCACCAAACCGGCCAAAACCGAAACCGGCCTCGTCGTGCAGGTGCCGCCCTTCATCAACGAAGGCGAAAAAATCCGCGTCGACACCTCCGAAGGGGCCTATCTCTCGCGGGCCTAGACCAGACGATGCCGGCTGCTGAAATTCCCGTACAACAATGGCGGCGCCCGGCGTATATTTAGTGCCGATAGGAGGGCAACATGAAGGTTCACCCCAGGTATGCAATTGGTTGTCTGCTTCTATGCATGATGTTGACGCTGTTGGCTCTGCCGGTATGGGGCGCCAGCAAACAGGATGACGACAAGACGATCATGAATGCCGTCACCGTCCTGCAGGCCATGACCCACAGCAATGACATTCCCGGCAACGTGCTGGCGAAGGCCGATTGCATCATCATTCTGCCCAATGTGAAGAAGTTCGCAGTCGGTATCGGCGGGACCGGAGGTCGCGGTCCGATGAGTTGCCGCATGGGCAAGGGCTTTAACGGCAAATGGTCGACGCCCGCCATGTACAGCATCGGCGGCGCCAGCGCGGGAGTGCAGGTCGGCGGCACCTCAACCGATTTCATCCTGCTTGTCATGTCGCCGACAGCGGTGGACAAGGTGCTGAGCGCCAAGGTCAAGGTTGGCCAGGACGCTACCGCAGCCGCTGGTCCGGGAGCGAGCGC
>DATJAI010000023.1:0-34345 GCA_035516415.1 Binatia bacterium
GGGCACCATCGAGAATCACAAGTTTGACACCCGGCAGCTGAAAGAGATGAAGAAAGAGTGCCAGAAGAACTGCTTCTCCACGCTGAACCATATTCTCGCGTTCTGTTACAACGACAAACGCGTCATCGAGTGGCTGTGGCGGCAGGCGAAGCACGGCTTCCGGAGGATTGAAGGCAACTTCGGCGAGTGCTGAAGCGCATCTTTGAAAGGGCACGGCTTCAGCCGTGCCGATACGAAGCTGGCTATGTTGCGGCTTTAGCCGCTCAGGGGCATGCTTTTGCAGCGGGCTAAGGCCTGCTGGAAATTGACATCGATGACGGCACGGCTGAAGCCGTGCCCCTTCAGGAACACGGAGGCCGAGTGAGTCACTCTCACCAACACGGGGACCACGGATGCTCCACCCCAACAGGTCCAAAATCGGGACCTGTCGGGGGCTCCAGCTGCTGTGACACTCCGAATCCCAAGGTTGACGTCTCTCTTAGCGCCTTAACCAACTCTGAGCCCCAGGAGACTTCCCTTCCCGCCCGCATTCTGGCCAAGTCGCGTGAGATTGCCGCGCAATCGGGCCACAAGGCTGTTTACACCGTCGGCATGGACGTCGGCTCGACCACGGTGAAGGCCGTTGTCGTCGAAGCCGCAACCGACCAGATCATCTGGCAGGACTACCAGCGCCACGAAACCAAGCAGCCGGAAAAGCTGCTGGAATTCCTCAAGCGCATGCAGGACGAGGTCGGCATTGCGCCCCACAACTGCCGCATCTTCATCACCGGATCGGGCGGCGGCGCGCTGTCCAACCTGATTGGCGCAAAGTTTGTGCAGGAGGTCACGGCAGTTTCGCTGGCGGTCGAGAAGCTGCACCCGGAAGTCAACTCCGTCATCGAGCTGGGTGGTCAGGACGCCAAGATCATCGTCTTCAAGGAGGACGAGAACACCGGCCGCAAGAAGAAGATCCCCTCGATGAACGACAAGTGCGCCGGCGGCACGGGCGCGGTCATCGACAAGATCAACGCCAAGCTGAAAATTCCCGCCGCGGAGCTGTGCGACCAAGGCTACATGGGCATCAAGCTGCATCCCGTCGCCGGCAAATGCGGCGTCTTTGCCGAAACCGACATCAACGGCCTGCAGAAGCAGGGCATTCCGCCTGACCAGCTTATGGCCTCGCTCTTCGACGCCATTGTTCTGCAGAACCTGACAGTGCTGACGCGCGGCCACACCCTGCGTCCGCATGTGCTGCTGCTCGGCGGCCCGAACACATTCATCCGCGGCATGAAGGAAGCCTGGCAGCAGAACATTCCCCGCACGTGGGAGGAGCGCAAGGTCCCGCTGCCCGAAGGCAGCAAGCCGGAAGAGCTCATCAAGGTTCCGGAGAATGCGCAGTACTTTGCGGCGCTCGGGGCGGTGGAGTTCGGCAAGGATGAAGAGCCCGAAGTCGGTATCTACATGGGTACCGAGTGTCTGGAAGATTACATCGCCGTAGGCCGGACGGCGGAGAAAGCCAAGTCCGGCTCGGCTGGTCTCAGCGCCTCGCAGGAAGAACTTGCCGGCTTCAGGGAGAAGTACCGGGTTCCGAAGTTTATTGCTGCGGAGTTTGCAGTTGGCGAGACAGTCCGCGGTTTCGTCGGGCTTGACGGAGGGTCGACTTCAACCAAAGCCGTGCTGCTCTCCGAGGGCGGCGATGTGCTCTGCAAGGCCTATCAGCTCTCCGGCGGCAATCCCATTCAGGACACCATCGACATGTTCGTCGCCCTGCGCCAGCAGGTGGAATCGCAGGGAGCGACGCTGGACGTGCTGGGCGTCGGCACCACCGGGTACGCCAAAGACGTGCTGAACGATGTGCTCAAGGCCGACGTCGCGCTGGTCGAAACCGTGGCGCACACCGAATCGGCGATGAAGTTTTACAGGAACCCGCACGTCATCGTCGACGTCGGCGGCCAGGACATCAAGCTGATCGTCCTGAAGGACGGGCGCGTCAAGGACTTCAAGCTGAACACGCAATGTTCGGCCGGCAACGGCTACTTCCTGCAGGGCACGGCCGAATCGCTCGGCTACAAAGTCGAGGAGTACGCCGATATCGCCTTCTCCGCCAATACCATGCCCGTCTTCGGCTATGGCTGCGCGGTCTTCATGCAGTCGGACATCGTCAACTTCCAGCGCCAGGGCTGGCGCGGCGAAGAGATCCTCGCCGGCCTGGCCGCCGTTCTGCCGAAGAACATCTTCCTCTACGTCGCGGGAATTCCCAACCTCGCCAAGCTGGGATCGCGCTTCATCCTGCAGGGTGGAACGCAGAAGAACCTCGCCGCGGTCAAGTCGGAAGTCGATTTCATCCACTCGCACTTCCATGGCGTCGGGCACGAGCCGGAGGTCATCGTCCACGAGCACTGCGGCGAATCGGGCGCCATCGGCGCGGGTGTCGAGGCGATCCGCTTGTACAGGAACGGCCACCGCACCACCTTCATCGGCCTCGAGGCGGTGCAGAAGATCGGCTATCGCACCACGCGCAACGAGGACACGCGCTGCTACTTCTGCAAGAACAATTGCCTGCGCACCTTCATCGACGTCAACGTCGGCGACCAGCTTGAACCCGCCTCGCCGCTGCCGGTCTTCAAGTCGAAGGTGCCGCTGCAGGCCGGTGAGCGCCGCCTCATCATCTCCACCTGCGAGAAGGGCCAGGTTGAAGACGTCAACGCTATGCGCGGCATCAAAGCCGGCCTCGACGCGGTGAAGAAGCAGAACCCGAACTTCGTTGACATCGCCGCCAATGAAGTCTGGCGCTCGCGCAATCCGAAGGTCGTTGCCGATCCGCTCCCCACGGCTCCCCGCTGGAACTGGAAGGCGAAGGCGTCGGTCAATGAGCGCCTCGAGCTGATGAAGAAGCGCGCGACGCTGCGCATCGGCATGCCGCGCGTGCTCAACATGTACATGTACGCGCCCATGTTCAGCGCCTATCTCGAGAGCCTCGGTCTGCAGCCGGAAAACCTTATCTACTCCGAATTCACCGGCCAGGAGATGTACCGCGCAGGCGCCGGCCGCGGCGCAATCGACCCCTGCTTCCCGTCCAAGATCGGCATTCCGCACGTCTACAACCTGATCTTCCAGAAGCACCAGAAGAAGCCGCTCGACGCCATCTTCTTCCCCATGATCGACACGCTGCATCAGCCCCTGAAGAACTGCAGCGGCAGCAACGCCTGCCCCACGGTGACCGCGACCCCCAACGCTGTGAAGGCCGCCTTCATCAAGGAGAATGACGTTTTCAAAGAGAACGGCATTCAGTACCTTGACCCCATCCTGAACATCGACGACAAAAAGCTCTACGGCCTGCAGATGTTCCGGACCTGGGCGCCGATCCTCGGCCTGTCGGAAGAGGAAAATGAGCGCGCCGTCGAGGCCGGCTTCAGGGCCTTCGAGGACTTCGATCGCAGCCAGCGCACCCGCGCCCGCGAGGTGCTGGACACCCTGGAGCGCGAGGACCGCCTGGGCATCGTGATGCTCGGCCGCGTCTATCACCACGATCCCGGCCTCAATCACGAGATCATGGAGGAGTTCCAGAAGCTCGGCTATCCCATCTTCTCGCAAAGCTTCCTGCCGACCGATGAGGATCTGCTCGACCGCCTGTTCGGCGAAGAGGTCCGCTCCGGCGCCATCACCCACGCGCTCGACATTCGCGACGTGTGGAAAAACGCCTATTCGGCCAGCACCAACACCAAGATCTGGGCGGCCAAGTTCACCGCGCGCCATCCCAACCTGGTGGCGCTGGAGATCAGCAACTTCAAATGCGGCCACGACGCGCCCATCTACTCGGTTATTGAGGACATTATCGAGAACTCGGGCACGCCGTACTTCGCCTTCAAGGACCTGGATGAGAACAAGCCCACGGGCTCGATCAAGATTCGTGTCGAGACCATCGACTACTTCCTCAAACGCTATCGCGAGGACCTGCTGAAGAAGGCCGAAGCCGCGACGAAGCTGGAGGAACAGTTGGCGGAGTACGAGCGCACGCTGCGGATGTCGCTGACGCACAAGTCCGTGAGGCGCGAAGCAGAGATAGTTCCCTTTCCGCAACCGGCGCACGAGCCGGAAACGGCGACCGCGGCCGGCGACGATTAGCCAGGAGCGGACCTTCAGGCCAGCGCATAAGCGGATCTACAGGTCGGGTAGAGCGGACCTTCAGGTCCGCGCCCCGGGCCTTCTTTTCCACGAGCGCAGGCTTCAGCCCGCGCGCACATTTTCTATCCAAAGCTGGACTCGGCTTTTATAATCAGGAGGAACCTTTGACGCGGAGCTGAAGGTCCGCACTACCCGACCCCATGCCTCTTACCAGCGACACCAAGAAGGTGATGTTCGAGATCTACCGCGATGCCGACTTCGGCGGACGCTATCGCGTCGTCTATTTCACCGAACTGGGCGAGCACGACAAGGAAACCGAGATCCAGAACGCCATGCGCGGCGAACACATCTTCGACGGCTTCCTGCTGCACCGCGAACGCAACCAGGCCAAGCAGGTGGTGGACGAAATCCTCGAGCGCCTCAACCGCGGCGAAGAAGTTGACGAAGCCGCCATCCGGGAAACCCTGCAACCCTTTCTCGCCTGATCATCGCTCCCGGCCAATTCGGTTATCACTCCCAGCAGGGCATCACCGCGCCTCGTGATGGCAGTCCTTGCCCGCTCTCCGGTCGAAGCGAATGATTGCACAGAATCCATGCTTTTGCGTGGAACGTCTGCCGAGCTGCTGCCATGGCGCAGGTCGTTACTGAATCCGAACCGGCAACAGGGACTCCACCCATCGCGCAGCATCGGCGGCATCGGCTTCGCTGGACACTTCTCGCGGCGCTTGTTGTGGTAATGATCGCCGCAGTAGGTCTGTACGGCACAACCGTTTACCTCCTGCAGAAGTCACTCAGCCACCGCGTTGAAAAGCTGAAATACATTCCTCACGACCTGGGACTGCAAGGGGAATCCCGGGCGTTGACCAGCTCGGACGGCATCCCGCTGAAGGCCTGGTGGATTCCGGCGGATCCGGCTCGTGGCGCCGTGGTTGTACTGCACGGAATGGACGGGCTGGATGCCTCGTGTGTGCTGCCACAGGCAAAATTCCTGCACGATGCGGGGTGGTCCGCACTGGTGCTCGATATGCGGGCCCATGGCCGTAGCGGTGGCAATCGCATCGGATTGTCTGTGGAGGAACCGCGGGATGTGAGCGCCGCTCTGGATTGGCTACAAACACAACCGTCGCTGCAGGGCAAGCCGCTGGTCCTGCTTGGGCTCTCGATGGGAGGCGCGACGGCCATCCGCACCGCCGCTGTCCGGCACGATGTCGATGCGGTCATCAGCGTCAGCTCCTTCGCCTCATTCGAGCCTTTCATGGGCAAAGGCATGGAGCTGTGGCTGGGACGCCTTGCTATCCTGACCTTGTATGGGGTGTGGACGCCAAACGTCCAGCCCGTGCGCGAGATCGGCCGCATACCTCCTCGCCCCGTGCTCATCATGCATGGCAGTGCCGACAGGCAGATTCCGGTTGGAGACGCCCTTCTGCTGAAACAGGCCGGAGGGCCGGATGTGCAATTGTGGATCGCTCCCGGCGCTGATCACCTTATCTACACAGAAGACGGAAACGGCGCAGGAGCGCTCGACACCGGGTACAGGACGCACATCCTCGACTTCCTGGCCGGCCTCGGGCACCGCGGCTAGCAGCAAATCATCGCACCTGCAGCACTGCCAGGCCATTGATCGGGAGTTGCAATGTCAGGCTGCCGCCGCTCAGGTGCGTGGATTCGGCCGCCGGCAGTTGCGAATTCCGCCGCAGCTCATTGAGTTGTGCCTCCGTCGGATATCGTGGGCTGCCCATCCTCTCCCACAGCCCCAGAGTGTTGCCGTGGGTCTCATCGATGCGGCGGATGGAAACGCCGGCAGCGGGCGCCACTCCCTTAAAGTACAGCTTTATGCTTTTCGCGGATCCTGTTGTGCCGGGATTCGCAAGGTTCCACACCGCAACCACAAGCGATCCATCCCGTGCCTTCGTCACCAGCACATCGCCATTTGTATTCTCTATCCGCCGGTCGCCCAGAGCGTGCAGCGCCTGCATGGCGTAAAACGATGGCTTGGGAATATTGCCCGCGGCGATCAGCCCGAAGCCGCCGTAGAACGGAGTCCTCACCACGCCCTGCTCCTCGAAAACATCGGAGAAGGTCCAGTAAGACATCATCGCCGCCAGGCCGTCGCACTGCGCGATGGTGCTGGCCAGCCACGGTCCCATGTAAATGGAATCCGTTACCGCGACCTCGTTGTCATAGGCGGCGTTGAATTCGCTCCAGATCAGCGGCATTTCCGGCCGGGTGGAGGCCCTGATCTCCTCGTGCACCTTCTTCACGGCGCGGCAGACCATTCGGTCGCGGGAGATGTTCTCGCTGCTGCCGAAGACATCGCTTGCCGTGTCATTGCCATAGACGTGGGTGGAGACGAAATCGAGCGGCACATGCGCCTGATCGGCATGCCGGATCATGTCGGCCACCCACGCCGCCTGGGCCGTCGCCGGTCCGCCAACCCGGAGCCGCGGACTCACCGCCTTGATATCGCGGGCGGTGTGGTCATACAGCTCGAAGTAGCTCTTCTCCCGCGGCGCGCCCGTCCAGAAGTCGAGATTGGGCTCGTTCCACACCTCGAAATACCAGCTCGCCACCTCGTCGATGCCATACCGCTCGACGATGTGCCGGACGAAATGCCCGATCAGCTCGTCCCAGAGGGCGTAGTCCTTCGGCGGCGAGACATTCGGGTGATACCAGAACGCCTGCAGGTGCTGCTGCGCGGCCAGCTTGTAGGGCATGAAGCTGAGCTCGACGAACGGCTTCACATGCGCGGCCAGCAGCCCGTCGTAGATCTGATCAACATAGGAGAAGTTGTAGACCGGCTGCCCATGTTTGTCCTCGTCATAGACGCCCACATCGTCGTCCAGGATGGCGTGGAAGCGGATGTACTGGAAGCCCGTGATGTCGCGCACCGCAGCCAGGTCGCGGCGATAAGAATCGCGCAGGCTCAGGATGGCCCGCCCCGAGCCGAACATCTGCTCCCAGAAATGTGGAAATGGATGGGCCGGGGCTGCCGCATCGATGGTAATGGTCTCTACCGATGTTTGCGACGCCAAAGGGAGCGCACAGAACACCAGCACCGTCAGCAGGAAGATTGGATTGCGCATCGCTGGTATGGGTAAACGAGAATCGGCCCGTAAGATGATTATGGATGTTCTTCAGTTTGCTGGAAAGGCTTACGCCTGCAGCCGGTCAACCCCATAGAAAAACGCCTCCAAAAACGGGTTTATGGCTGTCGAAGCCGCGCGCGAGGGGCGATAATCTAAGCTTTCGAGAGGAAACGTAATGAAATACAGGAAAATCGGCAAGTCGAACCTGCAGGTCTCCGCCATTGGACTCGGGTGCAACAACTTCGGCTTCATCGCCAACCTGGATGTCGAAGCCTCGCGCAAGGTTATCGACAGGGCCATCGATTCCGGCATTACCTTCTTCGATACCTCCGACAGCTACGGCACGTCGGAGAACATTCTCGGCGAGGTGCTGGGAGCGCGGCGCAAAGATATCGTTCTGGCGACCAAATTCGGTGCAAGGACAAACGCCCTCGGCGAGAAAAGCGGAGCTTCGCGCGCCTACCTGCTGGCCGAAGCGGAAGAAAGTCTGCGCCGTCTCAGGACCGACTGGATCGATCTCTACCAGATTCATTATCCCGACCCCAAAACGCCCATCGAGGAGACGCTGCGCGGATTGCACGATCTGGTGAAGAGCGGCAAGGTGCGCCATATCGGCTGCTCGAACTTCTCTCCCTCGCAGTTGCAGGAAGCGCAGAGCACCGCGGCCGCGAAGGGCCTGACCGCGCTGGTCTCCAGTCAGGATGAATACAGCCTGCTGGTGCGCAAACTCGAGCGCGAGCAGTCGCCGCTCATCGAGAGTTACGGCATGGGCGAGCTTCCCTACTTTCCTCTGGCCAGCGGTCTGCTCACGGGAAAGTACAGAAAGGGGCAAACGGCGCCAAAGGGTACCAGATTGGGTGAGAACAGGCTGAATTTGACCGATCGCTTCCACAGCGAGGCCAACCTGGAAAAAGTGGAACGGCTGGAGAGCTTCGCCAGGCAAGGGGGCCATAGCATGCTGGAGCTGGCATTCAGCTGGCTGCTGTCGCGGCCAGCGGTGGCCAGCGTGATAGCCGGCGCAACCCGGCCGGAGCAGATCGAAGCCAATGCCAAAGCCGGCGACTGGAACCTGAGCGCTGCGGAGCTGGCCGAAGTAGATTCGATAACGGGCGTGCCCTCACCGCAGATGGCATAGCCGCCCGCTCCGGCTATGCCTTCCAAACACCCAGCGCTTTTCGCACCAGCACCAGTTGTCCCAGGTGATAGGCGTTGTGATCGGCCACCAGCAGCGCCTCGCGGAACAGGGTCTGTCCCGAGCCATGCGGCAGCGGCTTGAACAGATCGTGGTTGGCATCGCTGATCAGCTTGCGCATCGCTTCCAGATTGTCCCTGATCGCGTGGACGCTTTGCTCCCACGCCTCTTCACTGGGCGGAGCGGCCTTCTTTGGCCAGTAGTCTTCCGGCCACGGAGGCGACTTGTGCCGCGCATCCCGGCAGAACTCCACGATGTCCCACAGTGCTATGCGTATGTGTTCCAGAAGCTGCCACGCCGAATAAGGCAGTCCCTCGGGCACCCGCCCGCGCAACTTCGCGGGAAAATCGGCCACGGCGGCCGAAAAGTCGGCATGCGCCTCATGCCAGTCAATCGCTTTTGCAAGTTGCTGACGAAGCTGCCTGTCGTGCTCCATAGAGGACCTCGCTGGAGAGATAGATTACCGATTGGATGTGAGGGATACTGCCCTAGATCCAGCTTGGGGCCCGTCGGAATGCCGACCGGACTACCCCCGGTAGGTGCGGCGGCGGCGATGCAGGACGCTGGTGGCGTGTGGGTTGACCAGCACGGTGAAACCGGCGTGCGGAGCCGCGCGATCGCCTTCCAGCAGCGTGGCGCGTTCACCCTCGATGCATCCGCCCAGAACCCGTCCCAGGCTGAGCAGTGAGCGGCTGCCGCAGACCTCGCAGGTCTCGCCGCCGCTGTTGCTGATGATCTCGCAGTCGGCGCACAGGACCGCTTCCACCAGCGGAAGTGAATTAAGAATCGGTTCGCGTCTGGAATCTTCGTCCATAGGAGAGACTCTGGATTTACGCTAGCTGTCTTTCGAGACGCGGGAAAGTGCCTGATGATGAACGAAGCACAGAAGTAACCAGGGTGCTATTGACAACCAGAGAAATCCGGGATTCGCGCCTTAGGCTGGACCTGGGGAATGCGATTGCCCCCTCAGCTGGCGTCCTGGTTGGCCTCCGATGGCAGCAGGTTATGATTCAGCGCGAACAACGCCAGCTCCAGGCGGGTGCCCACACCGATTTTGTTGAAGATGTTGGTCAGGTGGCGCTTCACCGTCTCCTCGCTGATGCCGAACGTCTCGGCGATGTGCCGGTTGGTCGAGCCCTCGGTGATCAGGGTTACCACTTCCAGCTCCCGTGCGGTGAGGCCAAAGGTCTTGCGTGGAGGCGGCGCGGTTTGCGCTGCAAGGTCGCGCAGCACCTGCACCAGGTTCTGCACCGGGCGGCCTTCCAGCCAGTATTGGCCTTGCATGACGGTGCGAATGCAGGCCGAAAGATGCGCCAGCGCGGCATCCTTCATGACCACGCCGCGCGCGCCCAGTTGCAGTGCCTCCAGGATCTGCCTTTTGTCCACATGCGCCGTCAGCACGATGGTGCGTGTCCCGGCGTTCTCGCCGGTCAGCTCGCGTAGCGCTTCCATACCTGGCATCTTCGGCATGGCGAGGTCGAGCAGAAGAATGTCCGGCCGCAGGGTGCGCACCATGTGCAGCGCTTCCACGCCGTCGCGAGCTTCCGCCACAACCTTGACCTGCGGATCGGATTGCAGCATGTTGCGCAGGCCAACTCGCACTACCGGATGATCGTCTGCAATCAGCACCCTAATAGACGTTGGCGCCATCTTGCTTCCTCGCTTGAGGGATGGTCTTGATGTCGTTATCAGGCCGCGGATCCTTCAGCCGGAGCTACCACCGGACCGAGCTCGCGTATCAGCTCCGCTTCCACCGCTTCCAGGGCCGCCACAACTTCCTGCAACATCGGCTCGGCGCTGCCCAGCTCCGAATTGCGGGCCATATGCTCCAGCGTCGCACAGCATTGCGACAGCTGTTTGGCCCCCAGCATCATACTGCTGCCCCTCAGATAATGGGAGCGTGCGCGCAGTTCGTGGGCATCGCCATCCGCGATCGCTGTGCGCATCCCGGAAATCGCCGAGCGGGCGTCCACCAGATAGTCGCGGCACAGCTCCGTGAACTCCGCCGGATTGCCCGCCGTGGACTGGCGCAGGCGTTCGAAGATGTCGCGGCTTATGGCGTTGTCGGTCACACTAGCCTGATGGTGCTACCCCATATCCCGCAAGGATAACCCAAATAGGTAACCCTATGTGCGTGCTGCCGTCAAGAAGGGAATCCCGCGCCGCACCTTTTTTGTTGCAACTGGGGCCGCGAACCGGCGAATCGCGACCTCCGCACGGACCGCAAAACGCTCAGAACCCGGAGAAATCAGGCTTGCGCTTTTCCAGAAATGCAACCAGAGCTTCCCTCGTCTCGAGCGATTCGAGGCGCCCGGCGATGACCTCGAATTCCTCCATCAGCGCACGCTCCACCTCGGACTGGAAAGCGCGCTTGATCAGCTTCTTGCACTCCAGCACCGCTGCCCGTGGCTTCTCCGCCAGCTGTTCGGCGGCGCCGCTTGCCACCGTCAGCAGCTGGTCAGGGGCGACAACCGCATTGACCAATCCCATTTCGTACGCCCGCGCCGCGCTAAAAGGCGTCCCCAGCAGGAACAGCTCCGACGCCCGCTGCCGTCCCGCAAGCAGCGGCAGCAGCACGGTCGAGGCCGCTTCCGGCACGATTCCGAGATTGATGAAGGGCATCATGAACTGCGTATTTTCGGCTGCGTACACCAGGTCGCAGTGCAGCAGGATGGTGGTGCCCACTCCTACCACCACCCCATGCACGGCGGCGACGACCGGCTTTTCCGCGCTCGCCACCACACGCATGAAGCGCAGCGCCGGCGGCACCGCCTGCCCTCGCCACGGCTTCTGCACGAAGTCCTGCAGATCGTTGCCCGCGGTGAATGCGTCGCCCTTGCCGCGCAGCAACATAACGCGGACATCACCCTCGCCTTCAGCCCGCTCCACCGCATCGGCCAGCGCCATGTACATCTCCGCGGTCAGAGCATTCTTTTTCTCCGGACGATTGATCGCGATGTGCATCACCGCGCCCCTGCGTTCCACCTCGATCTGGCTCATGATCCGACCTCTTGCGAACTCCGGGCAATCGTCCCGCGCCCGCTTCGCCGACTCGAATTCCTGAAGGGGCGGCCTTCACGCCGTCCACTGAGAATGGCGTCCGGCTCAAGCTGCGAGAGACCCGGCGCGATGGCAGTTTCCGGGGCATCCAGCGTTGCCCGTAAACGCGGCAGATAGTGATCTACTTTTTGCGCGTGAAGTCGAAGCGTCCGGTGGTCAATTTGCCGTTTCCGTCCAGATACGTCCACTCCTCCACGTGATGGTCGGGACCATCGAAGATGAACGCCACCTCCTGCATGTGACCATCGTGAGCGCCGATGTTAGTACCATCCTTGAATTTGAACACTACGCGGTTGGGGTCGCCGCTGGGAACAGCCACAAATCGCGGCTGATTGTGCGCCGCGCAGTAGTGCGTCGCCATCAGGTCTTTTCCATCCATGTGAAAGATGGTGACCATTTCCTCCGGCGTTCCTTCGGCCAGCCACCCCATGATTGCCGAGCCGTCCGAGACCATCATGAAGCGGGTGCTCGTCGGGTACTGCTTGCCGCTCTCTATCATGGTCCCTACCCACGCGCCGTCCAGCGTCTTCAGTTTGTCGAACGATGCATTGGGTTGAATCGCGGACTTATGTTCGTCCCCCATCGCGGCCGATGCTGCCAGGAAAACAACCAGAGCCGCAGCAATTCCGATCCTCATCGCCAGCCTCCTTGCGAAATCATGTGGATTGTAGCCGAATTCGGAACGGCGGACGAGTGATCTCAGACCGCAATGTTCCCCCGCCTCGTGCTACGGATACAATGTTCCCGGAATCGAACCAGCGTTGTTCTCAGCCAGTTGAAGAACAAGGAGATCGTCATGTCCGCCAAAATTCCCGACAGCTATATGGATCTCTTCCGGAAAAAGGCCTTCGGCAGCTTCACGACGCTGATGCCCGATGGCAGTCCGCAGACCACGCCTGTGTGGGTAGATTATGCCGATGGTAAGGTGCTGGTGAACTCCGCCGTTGGCCGCCAGAAAGACAGGAACGTGCGCCGCGATCCGCGCGTGGCCATAACCCTTATCGATCCCGACAACCCCTATCGCTACCTTGAAGTCCGCGGCCGGGTCAGCGAGATCACCCAGAACGGCGCCGACCAGCTCATCGACAGGCTGGCCAAGAAATATCTGGACAAGGACAAGTATCCCTTTGCCCAGCCGGGCGAGCAGCGCGTCATCTACAAGATCGATCCGCAGCACGTCAGCCCGCACGGGTAACCACTGCCCGCAAACGGCCAGGAGCAGGAGATGCGTACCGGCCGGCCTGCATTAGAGCTTCACACTGCGCAGGCGCAGCGCATTGCTGATGACGGAGACCGAGCTGAAGCTCATGGCGGCGGCGGCGATGATGGGGCTCAGCAGGATGCCGAATTTAGGGTAGAGCACTCCCGCCGCTAACGGCACGCCCACCGAGTTATAGACAAAAGCGAAAAACAGGTTCTGCCGGATGTTGCGCATCACGGCGCGGCTGAGCCGCCGGGCGCGTGCCAGCCCGGCGAGGTCGCCCTTCAGCAGCGTGATGCCGGCGCTTTCCATGGCAACATCGGTCCCGGTCCCCATGGCGATGCCGACCTGCGCCTGGGCAAGAGCAGGAGCGTCGTTGATGCCGTCACCGGCCATGGCCACCACTCTTCCCTGCTGCTGAAGTTTCTTCACCGCATCGGCTTTGCGATCGGGCAGCACGCCGGCTTCAAAATCGCTGATGCCGAGCTGACGCGCAACCGCCGCCGCCGTAGTTTCGTTGTCGCCGGTCAAAATGACCACCCGCAGACCCTGGCTACGCAGATCGCGAACCGCCTGCACCGCCTCAGGCTTTACCGGATCGGCGATCCCAAGGACTCCCACGGTGCGGCCATCCATGGCTGCGAAGACCACCGTCTGGCCGTCATGACGCAGCTTCTCCGCCTCCGCCTTCAGCTCCCCGACTTCGACCTTAAGCCGCCCAAGAAGGGCTTCATTGCCGGCGGCCACCTCATGCCCCCCGACCGTGCCGACAACGCCAAGCCCGGTGAGGGAGCGGAAGTCTTCGGCAGGAATCAGCGGAATTCGGTTGGCTTCGGCTGCTTCCACCACCGCCGCCGCCAAGGGATGCTCACTTGCCCGCTCCAGGCTTGCCACCAGGCGGACGACGCGCTCCTCGCTCTCGCCATCCGCGGCGACCACCGCCATCAGCTCCGGCTTGCCCCGCGTCAGCGTTCCCGTCTTGTCCAGGGCCAGCGTGTCGACCTTCTGCAATGTCTCCAGGGCCTCGGCGTTCTTGATGAGCACTCCCGCGCGGGCGCCGCGCCCCGTTCCCACCATGATCGCCATGGGCGTTGCCAGACCAAGCGCGCAGGGACAGGCGATGATGAGCACGGCGACTGCATTGACAATGGCATTGGCCAGCCGCGGCTCCGGTCCTTTGAGCAGCCACGCGGCGAACGTGACCACCGCCACCGCCAGCACGGCGGGGACGAACCAGGCCGCGACCCTGTCGGCAAGACGCTGAACCGGCGCGCGGCTGCGTTGCGCCTCGCTGACCATCTTCACGATCTGCGCCAGCATGGTGTCGCTGCCCACGCGTTCGGCGCGCATCAGCAGCCAGCCCGTGCCGTTCACGGTGCCGCCAGTCACCTTGTCCCCGGCATGCTTCTCGATGGGCATCGATTCGCCCGTTACCATTGATTCATCTACCGAACTGAGGCCGTCGAGCACGGTGCCGTCGACGGGGATTTTCTCGCCGGGGCGGACCCGCAGCTTCTCGCCCACCTTCACCCGGTCGAGCGCAACATCATATTCGCTGCCGTCGTCGCGCATGATGCGCGCCTGCCTGGGCGAGAGATCGAGCAGCGCGCGGATGGCGCTGCTGGTGCGGCTGCGGGCGCGCAGCTCCAGCACCTGTCCGAGCAGCACCAGCGCAACGATGGCAGCCGCCGCTTCGAAGTAAACCTCCGGCCTTCCCGCCATGCCCCGCATTGACGGCGGGAAGATGCCGGGAGCGATGGTGGCGATGGCGCTGTAAACATAAGCCACACCCACGCCCATCCCGATCAGGGTGAACATGTTGGGGCTGCGAAATTTCACCGATGCCCAAGCACGCGCGAAGAACGGCCACCCGCACCACAGCACGATTGGAGTCGCCAGCGCGAACTCGATCCAGTTGCCTGCTCCCGGGCCAATGGCGCGCAGCGCCGGGCTCATGCGAAGCATCGCAAATGCCACCAGCGGAATGCCCAGCAGCACGCTCGTCCAGAAGCGGCGCGTCATGTGGCGCAGTTCGGGATTTTCTTCCGCCGCCGCAGCGACCGTCTTCGGCTCCAGCGCCATGCCGCAGATGGGGCAGGAGCCCGGCGACTCGCGCACGATCTCGGGATGCATCGGGCATGTCCACTGCGTCTTTGCAGCAGCGGTCGGAAGTTCCGGCTCCAGCGCCATGCCGCACTTCGGGCAGGCTCCCGGACGGTCCTGGCGGACCTCGGGATCCATGGGGCAGATGTAGGTGCCGGCCGCAGCCGCGACTTTGCCCCCCAAGGCGACAGGCGGAGCTTCGGAAGGTCGCAGGTATTTTTCCGGTTCGGCTTTGAACTTCTCGGCGCATCCCCGGCAGCAGAAATACCAGGTCCTGCCGGCATGAGTAACCGTGCTGGCCGCCTTCGCGGGGTCCACACTCATCCCGCAGACCGGGTCCTTTTCCGCCTTGCGGGCCGGACTGGTCGCCATGGCTGCGGCGCCAATCTGCACCACGCCGGCCATTCCCACCGGCTTGTATCCCGGCGCGAGATATTTCTGCGGGTCGCGCCGGAACTTCTCCGCGCACCCCCGCGAGCAGAAGTGGTACAGATTGCGGTCGTACTCGGCCGTGGAGGCGGCTTTTGCCGGATCGACATTCATACCGCAGACCGGATCCCTGGCCGGCTTGCGCGGCTCCGGCTGCGCCGGCGGGCCCGTTTCCGCCCTGCCGGCGGCTTTGACATACCTCGCAGGAGCAGCCATGAACCTGTGCATGCACTCGGGCGAGCAGAAGAAGTACGTCTCTCCCTCGTGCTGCGCTTTTCCACGCCCCTGCCCCGGCTCCAGGATCATGCCGCAGACCGGGTCTTTTGCGGAAAAGTCCAGGCTCAGGTTCTCCACATCCGCCTTGGGGTCGCTCATCTGCCCGCTCTCAGCCCTGCGCAATTGTTCACAACCGCAGCCATGCTCTATATTGAACTCGGATGCCGTGTCGCGCCTGAAGTTGCGGTGCAGGCAGGCCGCCGGTCCGTACCTCATATCATTGCACGTTTGCGAGGCCAGTTTGATGACTGCGGTAGAAGTCTTATTTCGCTATGCAATGCCGCCCGGCGAAACGCAGATGACGGCGCTGGCGCAGATGAACGACGTTTATGGCATCCGCCGCGTTCGCTTCGATGAGCAGGAACGCACGGTCCGGGTGGAGTTCGACGCTACCCGCCTCAATGAGTCGACGGTCGAAAATCTGCTCCGCAAGGCTGGACTGGATGTGCGCGAGCGGCTGGCGCTCGTCTAGCGTTCGTGCCTGAAGCAGGGCCACCCCCGGCAGCCCGGTCCGGTGCCGGCGATTGCTCTGCCGCGCCATTTTTACCCTGGTACCCTAGGGCACTGCAGTCTGAGATCAGGAAATATCGTGGCACTTGACCAGAAAATCTACGACCTGCGCAGAGACAAGTTGAAGCAGATCGAGGCCCTGGGACAGGCGGCCTACCCTTACCGTTACGAGACCACACACTCCATTCCCCAGATCCTCGACGAGTTCTCCGCCAGGACCGCGCAGGAACTGGAGTCGCCGCGGATCAACGTCAGCGTCGCCGGCCGCATCATGTCGATTCGCGTGCAGGGTAAAGCGGGCTTCGCTCACCTGCAGCAGGGCGGCAGGCGACTGCAGATCTACGTCCGCTACGACGCCGTAGGCGAGAAGGCGTTCCAGCTTTACAAACTGCTCGATATCGGCGACTACATCGGCGTGAAGGGCTATCTCTTCCGCACGCGCACCAACGAGCTGACCGTTCACGTCGAGGAGATCACCTTCCTGGTGAAGGACCTTCTTCCCCTGCCCGAGAAATGGCACGGGCTGCAGGACGTGGAGACGCGCTATCGCCGGCGTTATGTCGATCTCACCATGAATCCCGAGGTGCGCGAGGTATTCACCCGGCGCGCCCGGGTGGTGCAGTCGCTGCGGCGCTTTCTCGACCAGCACGGCTTCATCGAGGTCGAGACCCCCATGATGCACGCCATCGCCGGCGGCGCCGTGGCCAAACCCTTCATCACCCACCACAACACCCTCAATGTCGATCTCTACCTGCGCATCGCCCCCGAGCTGTATCTGAAGCGGCTGGTGGTCGGCGGCATGGACCGCGTGTACGAGATCAACCGCAACTTCCGCAACGAGGGCATCTCCACCCAGCACAACCCCGAGTTCACCATGCTGGAGTTCTACATGGCCTACGCCGATTATCGCGACCTGATGGACTTCACGGCGGAGATACTGGCGCAGGTGGCGCGCGACGTAAATGGCACCACCACCGCGCATTTCAACGGGCACGAGATCGACTTTGGCAACGTGCAGCGCCTCTCGATGCGCGAAGCCATCATCCGCTACTGGCCCGAGAATGCCGGAGACGCGCCGGAGATGGACGATTTCTCCAGCGCCGAGCAGATCGCGGCCATGGTACACCGCTATAACGCGGCCAATCCGCACATCCCCTACGATCCCACCGCTTCCGACGGCAAGACCATTGCCGACATCTTCGAGGCGGTTGCCGAGCCGCACCTGATCCAGCCGACATTCATCTACGATTTCCCGCTGGCCATCTCGCCCCTGTCGAAGAACAAGCGCGAGGGCTTTTCCGCCGACGAACGCGAACGCGCCGGTAACGCCGACTGGGTGGAACGTTTCGAAATCTTCGCCGGCGGCCTGGAAATCGGGAATGCCTTCAGCGAGCTCAACGACCCCGAGGAACAGCGCCGGCGCTTCGAACAGCAGCTGAGCGAACGCGCCCGCGGCGACGAGGAAGCTCACCGCATGGACGATGACTACATACGGGCGCTCTCCTATGGCCTGCCGCCGACGGCGGGCGAGGGCGTCGGCATCGACCGCCTGACCATGCTGCTCACCGACTCGCGGTCCATCCGCGACGTGATTCTCTTTCCCCTGCTGCGCCCGCTCCGGCGCGAAGAGGAAGAGGAGATAGATGCAGAAGAAGCAACTGGCAATTAGCTGCTGGTGACTGTTAAGTGAGCAGCGAGTAATCGCACCGTCAGGCGTCCCGAATCCCTCAGAGTGTCTGCTAATTGCTAGCTGCTTACATAAAAATGCCCCTCTCGCGAGGGGCTCAAAGTTCAGGAAGAAAGAGGGATTGAGATACGGCAGAGAACAGAACCTATTGCGCCAGCAGTTCGCGCAGCCGCAGCCGCGCCTGATGCACTCCCCGGCGCGACGCGTCTTCGGTTACGTTAAGCAGCCCCGCGATGCGCGCGTGATCGTAGCCTTCCACATCGTGCATCAGGAACATCAACTTTTCCGTTTCGGGTAACTGGATCACGGCGCATTCCAGATGCACGCGGAGAGTATTGCGGCGCACCGACAGCACTCGCTTGCACGGCGCGCATTTGAGCGTCAACTTCCCCAACGGCATACATGCCCGGAGCTCGGCAATCAGGGCGCGATCGATCTCGTCCGCGGAGGGTTCCTCGCCGGCGGCAAACGCACGGCAGAAGGTGTCGATCATGAGCTGCTCCGCCGTCAGCTCGTTGCCGGTCATCAGGAAAGCCAGGCAATACACCCGGTGCCGGTTCTGTTCGTACGTCCTGCGGCACCTTTCCACACGCAGCTGTGGAAGAACGGCCGCCAGGGGCGTGGCAAAACCTGCCAACTTTGCTTCTCCGATGCTGAGGCTCATGGGATCTCCCTTCGGGGTCGCGCCGCGTCAGCTTGCATGGCTTGCGCGACACTTTGGTACTAAGCAATTGGGCTGCCCATTCGCACCAAACCTGAGCTGTGGATTTCGATGGCCTGCCAAGCTATTGAAAGCAATGGCTGAATGCTGCAAGTGGCTCAGAATCAGCTTCAGCCCGATTCGTAGTCCAGAGCACCGGCTACCCGTCAGCCGCACACAACATGGAGTCGCCGTACCGAAGATTGGCATCCTGATGCCACATTGCCGCGCCAATTGCATGTAAGTTTTGCGCGGCATCGGAAATCATTCACGGATTTATTGTCCTTCTGGCAACACTTCTTTGCCTTCTGGCAACATGGATGACGATTATTTTTCGATTTTCCCGAGGTCTTACGACACGCCCCGGGCTGAAAGCGCGCTGTAAGCTCCTGCCAGGAAAGTTGTACTCCAGGCGATGCAGAGTAGGTACAATCGAGCGAGCGCTGATCTGCGTCCTGAATTATGGCCGAGCAACAGATACTGGTGGTTGATGATGAAACTGCGATCCGCGACGCCATGTGCTCCATCCTCAGTCAGGCGGGCTTTGAATGTCGGCCTACCGCCTCCGGAGACGACGCCCTCGGGGTTCTGCGACGCTCCAAAGACAGCATCTCCATCGTTCTCTCCGATCTGATCATGGAGGGGATGGACGGCCTGACCCTGCTGGCGCGGATGAAGCAGGAGTATCCCGACATCCCTGTGGTGATGGTGACGGCGGTGCACGATATCTCGGTGGCGCTGGCTGCCATCCGCAATGGCGCTTACGACTACCTGCTGAAGCCGTTTGAGAGGGAGCAGTTGCTGGCCATGGTGCGGCGGGCGCTGGAAACGCGCCGCCTGCGGCTGGAAAATATCGCCTACCAGACCAGTCTGGAGTCTCAGGTTTCCGCCCGCACCGAGATGTTGAGGAAGGCCCTGTCCGATCTGGAGCGTTCCTACGACATCACCCTCGAGGCGCTGGGGGACGCTCTCGACCTCAAGGACGCCGAGACCGAAGGCCACTCCAAGCGCGTGACCGCCTTCACCATTGCCATCGCCCGCGCCATGGATCTGCCGCAGGACCGCGTGCGTGTCATTGCCCGCGGTGCCTTCCTGCACGATGTGGGGAAGATGGCCATTCCCGACGCCATCCTGCGCAAGCCGGGACGCCTCAGCCCCGAGGAGCAGTCCATCATGCGCGAGCACGCCTTCCTCGGGTACCAGATGCTCCGCAAGATACCGTTCCTGCACGAAGCGGCCGAAATTGTCTATTCGCACCAGGAACGTTATGACGGCAGCGGCTATCCCCGCGGCCTGCGAGCCGATCAGATTCCTCTGGGGGCCCGCATATTTGCCATCGCCGACACCTTCGATGCCATGACCTCAGACCGCCCCTACCGTGCCGCACAGTCCATTTCTTCCGGCCGGCGCGAGATCGAGCGCAACGCGGGCAAGCAGTTCGACCCGGAGATCGTCAAGGTTTTCCTCGCGCTGTCGGAGCACATCTGGCAGGAACTCCGCAAGGAAATTGAAAACCAGAGCGCGAAACGCCGCTTCGGCAACGCGCGTCTTAGCCGCGTCGAGGCGGCGCACCACTGAGCGGCGCGGAACGCGGTGAGATGCAGCCGCCTCAAGGCGCCGCCGCTCCCATCTTCCGGCACAATCCCGGATTCAGGAGTCGCCATGAGCACAGTCCTGTCCGATGCCGAGGTCGAGAATGCCCTCCAGCAGCTGCCCGGCTGGAGGAGCACTGGCAAGGCCATCGAGCGTGTCCTGCAGTTCGACAGCTTCGTCAAGGCCATGGAATTTGTGAATCAGATCGCGGAGGCGGCTGAGGCCGTCAATCACCATCCCGACATCCTCATCAGCCACAACAAGGTCACGCTCTCCCTGGTTTCCCATGACTCCGGCGGAGTGACCCAGCGCGACATCAGAATGGCCGCCAGAATCAATGAGCTGGCGCCCGCCTGAGGTACCGTTCACTGCGCCCGCACGAACACGGAGACAAAGTTCGAGGTACCGTTTGGCCCCTGCGCGGTTCCCCGCAGCGTCAGCGTGTTGCCGTCCGGCGAGAGCTGACCGCTTCCGGTTTCGATCACGGCCCCAGTCCGGTCCTTGACCGTCCACTGCACGCTGCCGCCGGCGGTGCGGGTATAGGCCACGGTGCTGCCTGCTTCGCTGCTCATCATCGGATGGTCGTTGCCGTCGATGGGACCGTCGTAGGAAGCGATGTAGCTTTTGCCATCGGCCGTAATTCGCTTCAGGTTCCACTTCAGCATGTCCGGCTTGTCGGTTGAAACCACAAGCTGTTCGAATTTGGGCGCCGGCAGGTTCCCGAAGGACGACCGGCTTACCTCCAGCCGCCACGTGCCCACGGCCGATTTCTCCCCTGCCACTTTGGCTGCCGCATCCGGGGACGCCACAATCAGCAGACATAATCCCGTCAGCGCCACTGCCAGAATCCTGCTTCTCATTTGCTTCACCGTCCTTTCATAAGTCGTTTGCCTGTCGATGCCGGTCGCCCGCATTTGCTGGTTGGTTTGCTGCTGGGCTTGACGCAGTTGCGCCATCAGCGCTCTGCTCCTGGCGCTCTCTTCGTCATCGCTGGCGAGCTGCGGGCCGCGCTTGATTCACCACGCTCGATGCCGCCCAGAACTCCTCGAACCTCCCGACGGTGGTACCCATGCTAGGTAGTCTATCCTGTTCAGGGCTCTCAGGATAAATACAGCCGCGGAGCGGCGGGATGAAGTTAGGCGGGGGCGGGAGCCCCCGCCTAAAATGAAGAGAAGGTCCGAGCCGCGGCAGCGGCGATACCGCTCGGGTTCAGCTGAGTGCCGCCGCTCTGCGGCTCAGCATCGTGGGTGACTGATAACGGGAGCTTCCGCCCCCGCCTAAACCCATCCCGCCGCTGCGCGGCTGGTCTTGTCCCTTCCTACCACTACGAATGCGCTCGAACGCCCCTCAAAACGGACACGCCGGGGATTTCGGGGGTATCGCTGTGCTCAAAGGACTTCCCAACCTGCCACTGTCAATTGTTGGTGAACCGGATGTACCAGACCAGTACGGTTTGTCTGCACCCTTGGAGCGAGCCGAAGACCCATGACTCCTCTTGCAAGGAGCTCAAACGACAAGAGCAAAGGCTCCAGGCTAACCTGTGGCGGAGTATGTTCGTAGCCAATCACGACCGCAGCCTTTCGGATCTTGGCTGGCAGCGACTGTAATTTCAGGCAATCACCCAGGAGGCTCGTATTGCCCGGATACGGATGCAGCAAATTGACGGACCAGTTCTCGGCCAGTTTTCCGTTATCGCCGAAAAAACGGGCAATCTTGCATTCGATCGCCCAGTGCCCGGGTATCAGCAGGTCTGGTGCCCTCTTCGTGCAGATCCCGCCATCGCAGGGTAACGTCACATTGAGCCGGGCCGCTACAGCGGAGAGCAGTTGCGGTTCTCCGTAAGGCCCGACTCCAGGCGAGAACTGCCGGAACGCGACGCCTGAAGCATCAATTGCCACGAGGCCGTTGGCGAGCGCATCCACGATGCGGTTCAAGCTAAGATCCATACGCAAAAAGGGCCACGCACCGCGCGGCCCCACTAGCTGCTAGTTGCTAGTCGCTACTTTATCGCCACCAGCTTGTTCATCAGCTCCGAGTAGTCCTTCTTCTCCACGCCATGCACCTGGCGGTTATACTCGTCCACCTTGGCCGAGTAGTTCATGGAGCAGAACTTTGGACCGCACATCGAGCAGAAGGCCGCCTCCTTGTAATAGGCATCGGGCAGCGTCTCGTCGTGCATGGAGCGCGCGGTCTCGGGGTCGAGCGAGAGCGCGAACTGCTTGTCCCAGTCGAAGGTGTAGCGCGCGTAGCTGATGGCGTCATCGCGGTCCTGAGCTCCGGGACGATGCCGCGCCACGTCGGCGGCGTGCGCCGCAATCTTGTAGGCGATGATGCCGTCCTTGACGTCCTTGTCGTTGGGCAGCCCGAGATGCTCCTTGGGCGTGACGTAGCACAGCATCGCCGCGCCGTGCCAGCCGATCATCGCCGCGCCGATTGCCGACGTGATGTGGTCGTAGCCGGGCGCGATGTCGATGACCAGCGGACCCAGCGTGTAGAACGGCGCGCCATGGCACATCTCGACTTCCTTGTCCACCTGCTCCCTGATCTTGTCCAGCGGCACGTGGCCGGGCCCTTCGATCATCACCTGCACGTCGCGCTCCCAGGCTTTCTTCGTCAGCTCGCCCAGCGTCTTCAGTTCGGCGAACTGCGCCTCGTCGCTGGCATCGGCAATGCAGCCGGGTCGCAGCCCATCGCCCAGCGAGTAGCTGACGTCATGCCCGGCAAGAATCTTCGTGATGTCGTCGAAGCGCTCATAGAGGAAGTTCTGCTTGTGGTGATGCGCCATCCACTGCGCCAGGATAGCGCCGCCACGGCTCACGATGCCGGTGATGCGTTTGGTGATCAGCGGCAGAAACTCGACCAGCACACCGGCGTGGATGGTCATGTAGTCCACGCCCTGCTCGGCCTGCTCCTCGATCACCTCCAGCATGATATCGGCCGTGAGGTCCTCGATGCGCTTCACCCGTGCAACCGCCTCGTAAATCGGCACCGTGCCGATGGGCACCGGCGAGTGCCGCAGAATGGCCTCGCGGATTTCGTGGATGCCGCCGCCGGTGGAGAGGTCCATCACCGTGTCGGCGCCGTAGTGCACCGAGGTGTGCAGCTTCTTCAGCTCCTCATCCACGTTGCTGCTGACCGACGAGTTGCCGATATTGGCGTTGATCTTGCACTTTGAGGCCACGCCAATGCACATCGGCTCCAGCTCGGGATGGTTGACGTTGGCGGGAATAATCATCCGTCCGGCAGCCACCTCGTCGCGCACCAGCTCGGGCGAAAGCTGTTCGCGCTCGGCCACAAAGAGCATCTCTTCCGTCATCAGGCCCTTGCGGGCAAAGTGCATCTGCGACATGTTGCTGTCGCCCGTCGCCGCCGCGTGCTCGCGGCGCTTCCGTATCCACTCGGAGCGGGGTTTGCCATTACTGCCATTTGTTCCACTCATAATGTTGGGATACTCCTGACCGACTCGATTATAGCCTCTGGGGCGGCCGATGGAGACGATTGCAGGCTGGGCCGTCACGCACCGGGCGCGGCGCGATACGCCCGGCCTTCCGTCCTGAATTCCGGCTGGAGCAGGCGAGGAACTTCACGTTCGACGTGGAGCGGTCATGCAGGCGATTACGGGAAAATTTTCGCCCGGCGGTGTAACCTGATTTGCAGCGGCAAACAAAAATGGGGAAGTTTTCCACTCCCCCTTCGAGCGACAGAGGCGATATCACCGATAATGGATTCAGGAGCGGTTCTCCCGGTTGCACGATGCCGAATCCCACGCAATCCCGGCAAGCGCCAATATCTAAAGCGGTTACCGATCTTCCCGGGGCTGAGGAGCGCACCATCACGCTGAACGGCGTGAATTGGCGTTACTGGTTTGCCGGCTCCGGTCCTGCCCTGCTGCTCATCCACGGCTTCATGGGCTATTCCTTTTCCTGGCGATTCAATGTGGAGCCGCTTTCCCGGCACTTCTCCGTGTACGCCATCGACCTTCCCGGCTGCGGCTTCTCCCAGCGCACCCAGGCCACCGAGTGTTCGCTGGCCTGCGACGCGGAAGCCGTTCTCGATTTCATGGAGCACCTCGGCATCACCAATGCCGACCTGGTGGGCTCGTCACGCGGGGCCGGCCTCGCCATCATCTTGGCGGCAATCGCATCCCGGACAAACCGCTCGCATCGCCTCCGCCGCCTCGTTCTGGTGTCGCCCATCAATCCCTGGTCCAGCCATGGGCAGCTCCTGACACGCCTGCTCGCCACCTCTCTCGGCGGCCTGTATGTGGTCCACGTCCAGCCCAGGCTGCCGGTCATCGCGCGTCGCTATTTTCGCTCGCTGTACGGCGATGTGAGGCGCATTTCTCCCGGAACATTTGAGGGCTACACTGCCGGGCTGACCACAAAGGGCAGCTTTGAACATCTCTTCTGCATTCTGCGCTCCTGGCGTGCAGACCTGGCAACCATCGGCGACTCTCTGGACGCGGCCAGCGGCATTCCGTCGCTGCTGCTCTGGGGCTCGCGCGATCGCGCGGTGTATCCCTCCTCCATCCATCAGCTGCAACGGCATCTGAGAAACAGTGCCCTGGTCATGTTTCCGGGGGCCGGACACCTGCCCTATGAGGAGGTGCCGCAGGAGTTCAATCGCGTACTGTGCGATTTTCTGCTGCACGACACGCCGGCTATACCATTGGCCATCGCGGCAGGCGAGAAGACAGCGATTGGCAGCTAGCCGCCAGGCTGTTGCCGATCGGCAGCGGCAATAGCATGTGTTTTGCGACCGCTGGCTGGCGCTGGTTGCCGCCTTTTCAATCCGCTGCGCTATCGCTCGGCTCAAACCCTCCGGCCATCGCGCGGCGGACCGGCAGCCAGGCCGCAAGCGCCGCGCCAAGATACATGGCTCCTACCATCCAGAAACCATAAATGAGCCCCTGACGATGAGCGGCCTCCCCAACCAGCAACGCCGTGCAGATCTGTAGCGCGCTGGCCAGGAAGGAGAACGCATTCTGCACCCGTCCCATGAAATGGCGCGGCACCAGCTGCATCATCTCGCTGGAGAGAGCGATGCCGCCCACGCCGCGGCTGGAACCCATCATGAAATAGATGGGCACGGCCAGCGCCAGCCAGCGTGAAACCGGCAGCAGGAAGAGCGAGGCCGCGATGATGCCCATGGTCAGCGTCACCGAACGGTTGGCGCCGTGGCGGCGGATGAATCCCGCTGCGTAGAAGACGCTGACAAAAGCGCCCACCGCCCAGCCGGCGTTCAGCCAGCCGTAGCCGACCGCGCCTCCGTGCAGGATGCGCTCGCTGAGCGGGGCTGAGAGCACGCCCTGGGTCATCATGGCCGCCACAAACAGCGCCCATGCCGCCCCGATCAGCAGCACCCGCCGGTTCTCATGGATGTAGCCGTAGCCTTCAACCAGTTCGTGAAGATAGCGACTGGCGATGCCGGCGACCGCCGGCTCCGGGCGCGATACCGTGACCCGCCCCCGGCGCACATGAAACACGCAGGCGATCGAGACGGCATAGCTGGCGCAGTCAATCATCAGCACCCCGCCCAGCCCGACATGGTTGTACACAAAGCCGACCACCGCGCCTGCCATCAGCCATCCGCCCTGCAGTGCCGCCAGCAGCAGCGAGTTCGAGTCGAGCATCCGGTCGTCGGGCGTCAGCTCCTGGATTAGCGCATTGACGGTGGGAAAGAACATCCAGAACCCGATCGCTACCAGGATGTTCATCAGGTACACATGCCACAGCCGCACGTGATGCGTGAATACCAGGACCGCCACGGTAGCGATAATGACGGCGCGCGCCGCATCCAGCCACATCATCAGCCGGCGGCGGTCTTCCCGGTCGATGATCACGCCGGTGAAAGGCAGCAGCAGCATCGAGGGCAGAGTTTGCAGCGCAATCAGCGCCCCCAGCGACACCTCCGAATGCGTCGCCTGCAGGATGTACCAGATCACCGCGGCGGAGTTCATCCCGCTGCCGATCATGGAAATGAGATTGGCCGTAAAAATCAGCCTCATCCCGCGGTGCTGCCACATCTCGCGCATGCTGCTTCCACTGTAACCTGGTCCCGCCGCGCCGGGCTGCTCGCATATACTCGAACGACGGTTCTCGGGCTTGAGCTGAATGGGCATTCACTCTGGCGGCATGGGCCGCCTCATCGGAGAGAAGCTGTGACCATGCTGCGCATCGCTCTGATCGGCGATTACAACCCAAACGTCATTGCACACCAGGCAATTCCCGGGGCGCTGGCCCTGGCAGCCAATGGCGCAAATGTGCAACCCGTCTGGCTCGCTACGGAAGCGGTTCCGGACGCAGCACTCGATTCGTATTCCGGTTTCTGGTGCGTCCCCGCCAGTCCGTACCGCTCGATGGAAGGAGCGCTGCTTGCCATTCGTTTCGCCCGTGAGCGGAATCGCCCTTTCCTCGGTACCTGCGGCGGATGCCAGCACGCTCTCGTCGAATATGCGCGTAACGTCCTGAAGATCTCCGGTGCCGGGCACCTAGAGTGTGACCCCGCGACTTCGGAACCGGTGATAACCAGTCTTGCCTGCGCGCTCATCGAGCAGAGTGAGGTGCTGCGCACCGTTGCGGGAACACGCTTCCACCAGATCTATGGCGCGGATGAAATCCGGGAGACCTATCACTGCAGCTATGGTGTCAATCCCGACTATTTGCCGCGCCTGGTGCAGGGCGGATGGCGCATCGGGGTAAGCGGGTCCAACGGTGAAGCCCGTGGTCTGGAACTTCCAGCTCATCCGTTTTTCTTTGCGACACTGTTCCAGCCGGAGCGGTCCGCGCTCGGCGGGAACATCCATCCACTGATCAGGGCATTCGTCGCGGCAGCGTCCTCAGGGCTGGCCAGACAACAGTCGGCGGGCAACTGACCTGCGTCCGCTTTGCAGGCTGCTCCATCCCCTGACGTCAACAGGCCATGGCCTCCGCCGCAAAAAAGAGCTACGATTCCGGCGAACAGACCCTTCTGCCCGGCTGAAGCGGGCAGTCTGCGTCAGTTACCGGAGGTTACGCCATGGGCGCGGCTCGTCGTCTCTTTGCTTCCCTGCTGCTCTGCTCTCTCGCAGGTTGGTCCCAGAATACAAAGATTGTCATTCCTGCCGGCACACCGGAAGATAGGGAACTCACCGCCATTGCCGCGGAAGCGGATGCGCAGAAGCGAACGGCGCTGTATGAGGATTTCGCCAAAAAGTACGCCGACAACAAGGCTGCGGCTGCCTATGCGGACTGGCAGTTGTCGCAGCAGTGTCTGGCAGCGGGCGACGCCGTGAAGGCCGAGGAATACGGCAACAGGGCGCTGGAGCTGTATCCCAACGATCTCGACATCGTCGTCTCCCAGATTAACGTAGCCCAGGCGCAAAAAAATGAAGGCAAGGTGGTTGACTACGCCGTGCGCGGGGCGGCCATCTTCCATTCGATCGCCACGCAGCCCAAACCCGCCGACGTCTCCGATGCCGACTGGAAGAGCCGCGTAGCCGACGAGCAGCAGTCGGCCCGCTCCAGCTACGAGTTCGCCGAAACCGCGGCCTACAACGCCATCGTCGCCGAACAGGACCCCGGCAGGCGCATGAGCTGCATCGAGAAGTTCACGCCGGCATTCCCCCAGTCGAAGTTTGAGGATCCCATCTCGCAGATGGCGCTCTATAGCCTGCAGCAGCTGAACCAGCCACAGCGGCTGGAGACATATGGAGAGAAGGCCCTGGCCGCCAATCCCGACAGCATCCCCACATTGCTCATGATGGCCAATGCGTATGCGGAAGATCCCCGACAGGCCGCGAAGGCTGTCACCTATGCCAACAAGGTGATCGCGCTGACCGCCTCGGCCACGGACAATAAACAGAAACTCGCCGCCGGCGTCGCCCGCTCGACACTCGGGTATGCATACCTGCAGCAGGCGAAACTGCCCGCCGCCGTAACCGAACTCAAAACCGCTGTCGCGATGCTGCAGGAGGACCCACAGGCGCAGCAGGCCGCACTTTTCCGCCTCGGCTATGCCTATGCCAGGCAGAACCGCAGGGCCGATTCCATGGCCGCTTTGCAGAAAGCCGCTGCCATCGACGGGCCTTACCAGGCTCCGGCGAAGCAGATGCTGGCGAAGGTAAGCGCCTCCGGCCACTAGAACCGCCGGCCGGTCTATTTGCTGATCAGGGCGTCGGTGAGCAGATGCGCCTTGGTCGCCAGATTGTATGCGCGCTCGAAATCGCCGTCCGTGGTGGCCTTGCGTGACTGCGCTACGTAGGAGCGTATCTGGACAATCAGCTCCTCCTGAGCGTGGGAGAGCGGGCCGCTCAGCCCGCTGAGGGTCTTCTCCGTCTGGTCCAGCAACTGGGCAGTCGTCTGCTTCTGATGCGTCAGTTCGGCACTGTTCACATCCGCGCTGATTGCCGTATCCGACGGAGTCTCGGCCGCCGGATTGCCCGGAGGCCGCGCGGCGGCCATTGTGGTACTGCCGGGGGGATTGCCAGGACTTGCGCTGGCTGGCGCATTGCTGGCATTGCTCTGCGCCGTGACCGGCGGAGATGCAGGCGGCCTGCGCCGGCGGCGATTTGCCGGTTTCGGCTTGGGCGCCTCCTGTTCCGGCTGCTGCTGCGCTGGTTCCGGCGGCGGCGGAGGTGGAGCGGCTTCGGAAATCTCCGGCGGCAGGGTTGCAGGTATGGTTTCGGCTGGCGCCTGGGCCTGTACGGGAAGCTGCGGCTTCTTCCTGACGCAACCGGGAACCCACAGCAGCGCTATGGCCAGCAGAAAAACAGCGAGTTGGCGCCTCTCGTTCATGTGCCGGTTGGCGATGCTTCCATCACCGCCTTCCCCGTGGGCCGGCAGCCGAAGCAGCCCAGCCCTCTGTTCCAATATAAACACCGGCCGGCGTCGGCCACCACGCCGCTACCGCCCTCCTACGTTTGAGTCGTCACCTCTGCGCTTTCCTGCTCCCTGGCCCCGGCCAAGGGCAGGATCAGGCGGAAGGTGGTACCGCGACCCATCTCGGTGACGAAATCGATCGTCCCATTGTGCAGCTGAAGTACGCGATAGCTCATCGCCAGACCAATGCCGCTGCCCGCCTTCTTGGTCGTGAAGTACAGGTTGAAGACCTTGTCCCGCACCTCCGGCGGAATCCCGCCGCCCTGGTCTTCTACCTCGATGATGGCCGCCGTCTCCTGCTGGCGGGCCACAATACCCAGCTCGCCGCCGTTACTCATCGCCTGTACGCCGTTCAATACCACGTTGAGCAGCGCCTGCTTGATCAGATCGGCGTCGGCGCGCACGGGAAGCGGTTCCCCCGTCAGTTGCGTCCCTACCCTGACACCCTGCCGCGCCGCTTCGGGAGCGGCAAGCAGGGCAACATCTTCGATCAGCCGCTGCAGGTCGAAATCGCTCAGCTTTAATTCTACCGGACGATTGAAGTCCACCAGCATCTGCACCACGCGATCCAGGCGGTGAATTTCGCGGCCAATGATGTCCATGTGGCGGCTCGTGTCGGGATCCACCTCCCGCATTTTTTCCCGCAGCAGCTCCAGGTGCACCACAATGGCATTGATCGGGTTCTTGACCTCGTGAGCGACACCGGAGGTGAGCCGGCCGATGGCGGCCAGACGGCGGGAAAGCTCGATTTCATTTTCAATGCGGCGCACCGACTCGGCGTCCCGCATGGTGAGCAGCGCGCCGATGCGTTCTCCCCGCTCGGCGATGAAGTCCAGGGCGATCTGGATGCGATGTCCGTTCTCCAGCTCGATCTCGCGCTGCGGAATCGGCTGGTGCAGGGCAAAGGCGTCGAGGACGATGCGGCCCAGCTTGCTGGCGTCGGTAAAGACATTTTCCACGGTGTCGCCGAGGATTTCTCCCCGCAAACGCCCAATGAACCGCTCCGCCGAAGCGCTCACCAGCACCACCCGCGTGTCGCGGGTGAAGAGCACCAGCCCGTCCTGCAGCGTGCCCATGATCTGGTCCAGATTTTCTTTCAGTGCGCTGAACACTTCCTTGACGTCGCGGATCTGCCGACCCAGCCTGTCGATCTTGGTATTGACCAGCCCGTATTCATCGATGCCGCGCCGGTCCGGCTCGGGTGTGCTGTCGGCAACCCCCGCCGTCATCTGGTCCAACCGCCGCCCGATCGCCTCCAGCGGCCGCAGGGCAATGTTGGAGAGCCCGGCCGCCAGACTGAGGGTGATCACAAGTACGAAGATGGAAACGATCAGGGCGCTGCGCAGGATGGGGTCGACCTCGCTCTTCAGGAAAACGGTGGAGATCCCGACGCGAATGTCGCCGAACGGCTGGCCCTCGCGCTGAATGGGCAGGTAGACGTCATAGACCTTCGGCGTCCCGAACTCCACTTTCAGCTGCTGCCGGAAGCTGCCCTTGAGGACCTTCCCGAAGTCTTCGCGGTCTTGCAGCTGGCGGCCAATCTGCCCCGGGTCGGTGTGCACGATGGCGCGTCCATGCACGTCCGTGATGGCGGCGTCGAAAATGGTCGGGGAGTATCCCACTACCGCCTGCAGCAGCGTGTTCAGGCCACGGTCGTTCTTGAGGGCCTCTTCCAGGGCCGCTTCCACCTCGGCGGGATCGTTCTGGTTGAGCAGGGCTCCGCCCAGGTCAATCTGCGAGGCAACGCGCGCGCTCTCGCGTATCTCCTTGGCGACAAAATCGGCGCTTTCGTAGGCTTCGGCCGTGCGCTGCCGCACCAGATGCGAGACATACAGGTAGCAGAAGAGGACCACCAGAGCGAAAACCATGCTGCTGATGGCGAGCACCAGTTTTGTCTTCAATCGCATTCGGCCCATCGGAACGACTCAGTGGCGGCTTTTCCGGCATCATAACAGCCCTGCCGCTCGCGCCCAAAGCGGAATAGCGGTCTGGTGGAGGTCAACCCCTTGTCTCCTCTTCCGGCGTTGCAGCTTACGGTGACGGGATGTTCTCCGGGCGCCGGTTATGGTAAGGTTCTCGTCGGCAAATTGCGCCAACCCGGCCCGAATTCGATCCTCGAACCAACGGAAGTTGTTGCACGCGCGTCTAATAGCTGGGTTTCAGGCTATTGCCAGCGATGGCGGAGAAGAAATGGTGGCCAATACCGCAACCGAACAGGGCAAGAAGAAACAGAGCGAAGCAGTCGCAAAACTGCGCAGCCTCTCCCACGATCTCAGCAATTATATCGAGACGATAATGCAGGCTTCTTATCTGCTGGCGCAGGCAAAACTCGACGACGCCAACCGGCGGTGGGTCGAGCTCATCGACAAGGCATCGCAGGATGCCGCCCGCGTCAACCGCGAGATCAGGGAAATACTGCGCTCCCAAAGCTGACTCCCGTTGCCACGCTCGGATTGCTTTACTCGTGGGCGGAGACTCCCCTGTGCCGTGGAAATTGGGAAAAACTCACCCTGGATTGCCGTCTCAGGCTGCGGGCCGGAGAGTTCGCGGCCGCACCTGGTCACGCAGGAAGTCCTGAGCCCGCCTGTATCCCTCCAGCGTTCCCACGTCCATATACGCTTCCCCGACGTAATGTCCGCGCACCGCATTGCCGGCTTCGATATAGGCATTCAGCAGCGTGCCGAAGTATTCGTCGTCGCGATGTCGTGCCTCCCACAACAGCTTCAGGCTGCGAAAAGCTTCGCCGGTCGTGGTAATCGCGCCCCATATCCAGTGGGAACGCGGATTCGGCATCTTGACCTCGACCGTGCTCACAAACCCCAGGTCGTCGCACACCACCGCGTCGAACGCCGAAGGGTTCTCCACCGGGAAGAGCACCAGATTCACCTCCGCCAGTCCCTGCTCCAGCGCGTGACGGTAGGCGTTTTCCGGAAACCAGACGGTATCGGGAAGCCCGACCAGCACCTGTTCGTGCCTGGCGGCAAAGGGCTCCACGCGGAACAGGGCATCGCATAGCCCGAGGGGATGATGCTGCACCACGTAGAAGATCTCGGCCGCGTAGCTGCGCTCCGCGTAATAGCGCACAATGTCGCTTTTCTCGGCGGAGATGACCATGCAGATCTGCGTGGCTCCCGCCGCGATCATGCGTTCCACCAGATATTCCGAGATCGCCTTGGGACGCTCCACTCCCTCGATCATCCGTGAGCCGACGGGCAGCAGCTCCTTCGAACAGCCTAGCGGCTGAATGCGCTGCCCGGCGCCTGCCGCGGGAATGATTCCGATCACGCCATCACCTCCGCCTCCGCAATCCTGTGCCGTCGCGCCTCTTCGCAACAGTTCAGCAGCTCCCGGGCGCGGCGATCGCCGGTGTGTTCCTCGAGCGTGCGCCGCCGCGCGCGCTCCGCCATCGCGCGTAGCTCCCCTTCATCGGCGGCCAGGGCGCGTAACACCTCTTCGGCTGACCGCACGATGCGCAGCTCGCGCTGCACGTCGAAGAAACACTCCAGCCCTTCCCAGGCGTCGGTCAGGATCGCGGTACCGCAGGCGGCTGCCTCAAAGAACCTCCCCGACGGACAGTGGCCCGATTGTGCCATCTCCTGCCGCGTGATGTTGAGGGTTGCCCGCGATGACGAGTACAGGGCGGAGTGCTGGTCCGGGGCAACGTGCTCGAAGCGTCTGATGTTGGCCGGCCACTGCCATTCGGCGGGATATAACGAACCTGCCAACAGAAACTGCTGATCGGGGCAACGGCGTGCGGGCTCCAGAAAAAGACCGTCCAGCTTCTCCTGCCGGTCGCCAGCATGGGTACCAACGTAACTTAACGCGCACACAAAATGGTCACATGCCCCCACACGAAAGTACACATCGGGGTCTACACAGCCATACAACGCTCGTGCCATGCGGGCGCCAAATTCGTCTTCCAGCCGCTCCAGTACCCTGCCCCCGGTGAACGACAGGTAGAGATCGAACTCGGCAATCTGCTGCCGACGCAGATAGTCCGGCGCAGCCGATTGCAGCCGGTTCAGAGTGATGGGCGTGTCGAGATCGTAGAAGACGTGTAAGGGCCCGTCCAGCTCAAGGACTTCGTCGCTGATCCGGGCGCCGTCCGGACAGTAGCTTGCCGTGATGACAACGTCGGACTCCCGGGCCTCGCTCAGCGCCTGCTTTCGTACCTCGTCCCAGTCCCCGTACAGGCGCAGATCGCAGTAATCGCACGAGGTGAAATCCCGGTGTCGGGCGTAGTAGGGAACGTCCTTTTCGTAGAAGACGGGCCGTACGCCACGCCGATGAAGCGCGCGCAGGATGGCCCGATACGGAGTAGCGTGACCGTTGCCCCAGGCCGAGGAGAGCGTCAGTCCGAAAATTGTGATCTTCACCAGCTCACCGGAAAGAACCGTGCATTCCGCGGCCGCCGGCCGGCCGGCTGCCGTGGAATGTACTTACCTTTCGATGGAGGCTGCCGTCGTTGGCGTTGGCTGCTCCCCTGCGCGAGCGGCACTTGCCGCGCTCAGGACACCAGTTGGGCGTCCATCGTGATATTGGCGTTGAGGACGCGGGAAACGGGACAGCCTTTCTTCGCATTTTGCGCGGCCTCGTCGAACTTCGCCGGGTCGGCGCCGGGGATTCTGGCTTTCACCTCCAGATGAATCGCGGTGATGGTGAAGCCCGCATCCGTCTTGTCCAGATTCAGGGTCGCGTTCGTGTCAATGCTCTCCGGCGTCATACCGGCATTTCCCAACTGGGCGGAAAGCGCCATGGAAAAGCACCCGGCGTGGGCGGCCGCAATCAGTTCTTCCGGATTGGTTCCGGCCCCGTTTTCGAAACGGGTGCTGAACGAGTATTGGGTCTTATTCAGGACCCCGCTCTGCGTGGACACGTTGCCCCGGCCGTCTTTCAGACCGCCTGTCCAATGAGCACTGGCTTTGCGTTGCATGTTGTCCTCCCGGGAACGCTTTGCTCCCTTCCAACATTACACGACGCAAAGGACCGGCGGTTAGAGGCTGGATGCTTCGCACCGGGATACGGTTTTTTCGCCTGAATTGAAAACGGAGTTATTAGTAGAAGTCGGAGCAGCTGAGGAAGTATCCGCAGCGCGGGCATAGCAGTTTGCAGTGGTTTTCCTGAAGTCTCTCCGAACAGTTCGGGCAGGTGCGGATGGCTGCCCCCTCAGTGCCCCGGCCCGGCTGCGAATCCGGGTCTTCCCGCCGGGTGCGGCCTGATTGCGGAGGAATCACATCCGTCATGATGCGCCGATTGGGGGCCTCGTGCAGCGCAGTCCAGGTAATCTTCGACCACCAATCATGCCAGTTTAGATCAAAGATCCGCCGACGCTATCCCTCACCAGTACATGTACCTTCGTTACTCGGGCGCAGACGATTTTGCTGGAATTCCACAGGCGCCCAACTATAATGCGAAGCGGGCCACTTCGTCTCCCTGGCGTCAAGAGAACGGGTGTAGAAAACCATAGTAAGTAACAAAGAGGGATCATACGCCCGTCCAGAAGAAGTGAGACCCAGCTATTTATTGACTAGTAAACGATAAATAGC
>DATJAI010000024.1:0-93218 GCA_035516415.1 Binatia bacterium
TGACACTGTGGCCGGCTGTGCGAGAAGGACAGAAAAACATGCCATCGCGGTTGCCAATGCAATGCAACGTGGTTACACTGACAGGCCTGTTCCGAGGAGCGACCGCATGCCCCCCACCTTCGCCAACGGCAAGATCTGCTACATCGAGACGCCTGCTACCGACATCGCGCGCTCGAGCGAGTTCTACCAGCGCGTCTTCGGCTGGAACATCCGCAAGCGCGGTGACGGCAGCATCGCGTTCGACGACGGCGTGGGCGAAGTGAGCGGCACCTGGGTGCTCGGGCTCCCGCCCGCCGCGCAGCCCGGCCTTCTGATTTACATCATGGTGGACAGCGTGGCCGCGACGGTGGACGCGGTGGTGGGCGCCGGCGGCGAGATCGTGCAGCCCATCGGCCCGGGTGCGCCCGAAATCACCGCCCGCTTCCGCGACCCCGGCGGTAACGTGATCGGCCTCTACCAACACCCGGGCCTGAGGTCTGGCTGAATTTCATTTGCAGCTCAACCAGCGCACGCGCATCGCCTCGCACCCATCTGCGCCGCGCGCGCAAGAATCCTGCGGGCCGAGCTGCTCCCGTGGACAATCTGCGTTTCCCCACACAGAGTTGCTCATCGAATGCCGCAGGCTTTCGTAGTAATCTCAGGCGTCCATGATTGATGCCACGGAAGCACCTGTCTCCGCGGCAGCCGCTGCCCGGGTTTCCGCTTCGGGCGCGCCCGTCGCGGTGGCCCTGATGAGCTTTTCCGCTCTGCTGCTGGAGCTTGCACTGACGCGGCTGTTCTCGGTGGTGCTCTTCTACCATTTCGCATTTCTGGCGATTTCCATCGCCCTGCTGGGATTGGGCGCGGGCGCTGTCTTCGCGCACATCCGGCGGGCATGGCTGGCGCGGTGGTCGATGGCGCAACTGGGCGCCGCTCTTTGTGCCGCCAACGCCTGTTTTATCTTCGCGGTGCTGGAGATCGTGCTGCATACGGCCGTCTCCCTGCGTCTGGATTGGCCCAACTTCTGGCGGCTGACGGTGCTGTATCTGGCGTCGGCGGTGCCGTTCTTCGTTACCGGGCTTTTGTTCTCCATGGTTTTCGCCCGCCATCCGGCGCGCATCACGCAGCTCTACGGCGCAGATCTGCTGGGCGGGTCGCTGGCCTGCCTGGCGCTGGTGCCGCTGCTGAACTTTCTCGGTGGCCCGAACACGGTTCTGTTGGCCGGAGTTGTGGTCGCCGGCGCGGGAGTGGTCTGGTCCGGCGGGCTAAAGCCCGCGCGGAAAAATTACAACGCGCCTGAAGGCGGGGCTGAAGCCCCGCACTACCTAATCCTGCCCCGGCACTACCTTGTTCTGCCAGCCGTCATCGGCGGAGCGCTGCTGCTGCTCATCGCAGCCAACTACCACGACAGGCTCGTCGACATCGTCTACGCCAAGGGGCAAAGGCGCGCTCCGCCGCTGTACGCCCGCTGGAATGCCATTTCGCGCGTGGAGGTTGACGATCAGGGAGCGGCGAAGGCGATCGTGATCGATGCCGACGCGCAGAGTTTCCTGATGAACACCGACCCGCATCACTGGAGCGACGACTACCGGCGCAACCTGATGTCCGCGGCCGCCTCGCTGCCCAACGTGCTGCGCCCGCGTGGCGACTACGCCATCATCGGGCCTGGCGGTGGCGTGGATGTACTGCGCGCTGTCGCCAATGGCAGCACCAACGTCACCGGCATCGAAATCAACGCCATCATCGCCAATAACATCATGCGCGGCCGCTTCGCCGACTACACCTGGCATCTCTACCAGCTTCCCGAGGTGCACATGCACGTCAGCGACGGACGCTCGTTCGTGCGCAACAGCAGCGACCGCTACGACGTGGTGGAGATGACCCTGGTGGACACATGGGCGTCCACCGCCGCCGGCGCATTCGCCCTGAGCGAAAACAATCTCTACACCGTCGAGGCCTTCCGCGAGTACTTCGACCATCTCAGGCCCGACGGCATGATCGCCATCACCCGCTGGGAGTTTGCCCAGCCGCGCGAGGCCCTGCGGGTGGTCTCGCAGGCAATGGAAGCGCTGCGGCAGATGGGCATACGCGACAGCACGCAGAATTTCATCGTGGTCAGCGATGGCCCGCTGGACAGCGATGGCCGCCCCGTGGTGGTGCTGGCGAAGAAGTCGCCGTTCACCCTGGAAGAACAGAAGGCCGTGCTCGATCACATCCAGCCCACCCCGGCGAGCACAAACCCGGTGCTCGCTGGGGGCCCCGGTCAACCCACCCCCGGCCAGGACGCCAATCTCAACCTGCACGTGCTCTATCTGCCCGCCACCGCTGAGCGGCCGGGCATGGCGCATCCCGCCTTCGCGCAACTGATTCGCGGCCAGGATGCGCGCGCCTTCTCGGCGTCGTACGCCTACAATGTCGCTCCGGTCACCGACAACGCGCCGTTCTTTTTCTTCACCCTGAAGCCGGAGCAGGTATTTCGCGGCTCGGATGAGGGCGGCATCGACTGGAAGGTCAATCTCGGCATCGCGATCCTCGGGATCGTGCTCCTGGTGTCGGTCGCGGCCGTGGTTGCGTTTCTGGTGCTGCCGCTGGCTCTCTCTCGGGAAACGCGCTCTGGCCGCAGTCTTCGCGTGCTGTACTTCGTCGCCGTGGGGCTGGGCTACATCATGGTGGAGATTGCCCTGATCCAGCGCTTCGTTCTCTTTCTCGGCTATCCCACGTATGCGCTGACGGTGGTGGTCTTCCTTATGCTGCTCTCCAGCGGCGCGGGGAGCCTGACCTCGCGGCGGTGGCTCCGCGAGCCGGCGCGCGTGTTGCTGGCCCTGGCGTTCATTGTGGGTGCGCTGACGTTTTATGTGCTTGCGCTGCCGCACCTGCTGGAAGCCTCGATCGGCCTGCCGTTCGCCGCCAAGCTGCTGCTCAGCGCAATCCTCATTGTTCCGCCCGGCTTCGCCATGGGTATGCCCTTTCCCAGCGGTTTGCGCGCACTTTCACCCCAAGCACCCCGACAAGTCCAGATGCGGGACTTGTTGGGGGCCCCGCAGGCAGGCCAGGACGATGATCGCGGCACGGTCGAATGGGCGTGGGCCATGAATGCGGCCTCCAGCGTACTCGGCTCCGTGCTGGCGATCGTGGTTGCCATCCAGTTCGGATTGACGGCGACGCTGGCCTGCGGCGCCGTAGCCTACCTGCTGGCGATCGCCCTGCTGCCGACGTTCAGGAGGGCCATAACCAGCGGTTAGCAGGGCCAGGTTCGACGTAAATTGACGTACATTCATTCTCTGCGACACGCAATTGAAATCTGCCTCGGGCTGCGCGGCGACGCGGACATTTCGCAGCTTTCCGCGCTGCCGCTGACGCGGAATGATTTTTGCGCCGCGAAGCCTGCCGCCCCTCACTTGCGACAAATGCGAGCGCCGTTGTTATAATCACACGCTTGGGTGATGCACATCACACCGGGCTGTGGCAGGCCGCCGTACCGCACCAACCTGGGTCCCGATGGGTAGCCGGGACCTGAACCCAGCATGGAAAGCTTCAGCTAAATGGCCCAGATCTTCCATCGTAGTGCGAATACAATTGCGCGGCTTTCGATCATCGGGGTGGTGGTGGTCGTGTCGGTGGTGCTGTGGGCCGGACTAGAAATCCAGCGCTCTCCCTATGCCACCTACCAGGGAGTGGCCGAGATGCAGCCCGTCCCCTTCAGCCATCAGCACCATGCCGAAGGCGACGGCATCGACTGCCGCTACTGCCATACCTCGGTGGAGAACTCCAGCTTCGCCGGCATTCCTCCCACCAAGACCTGCATGAACTGCCACTCGCAGATCTGGACCAACGCTCCCATTCTGGAGCCGGTCAGGGAAAGCTATCGCACCGGCAAATCGCTGATGTGGACGCGGGTGAATTACCTCCCCGACTATGTCTATTTCGATCACAGCATTCATATCAACAAGGGCGTGGGCTGCGCGAGCTGCCACGGCCCGGTGGACAAGATGCCGCTGATGTACGAGGCCTATTCGCTGCGCATGGAGTGGTGCCTGAACTGCCACCGCGCACCGGAGAAGATGCTGCGCCCGCGCGCGGAGGTATTCAACATGGCATACCAGCAGCCCAGTCACGACCACCCGGTGACCCTGGCCGACGGCAAGGTCTTCACCGACCAGATCGCCCTGGGCAGCGAACTGAAGCATCGCTACAACGTCCGCAGCGTGGAAGGCATAACCAGTTGCAGTACGTGCCACCGTTAGGAACTTTCGGGAAGATGGACAAAGAGGGTCAGAGGAAATCCGAGGCGGTTTGTCCCGGCAAGATGGAGCTGGCCGAAGCGCGCGAGAAGCTGTCGCGCGCCAAAAGCGGTCCGCAGTACTGGCGGAGTCTGGAAGAGCTGGCGCAGAGCGAAGGCTTCTACGAGATGCTGCACCGCGAGTTCCCGCGCCAGGCCTCGGTGTGGCCCGAGGGCGCTTCCCGCCGCGACTTCCTGAAGCTGATGACCGCCTCCATGGCGCTGGCGGGGCTGTCGGCCTGCGTCAAGCAGCCGCTGGAGCCCATTGTTCCCTACGTGCGGCAGCCGAACGAAGTTGTGCCGGGCAATCCGCTGTTCTTTGCCAGCGCGATGCCGTTCGGGGCCTATGCCCTGCCGGTGCTGGTGGAAAGCCATGAGGGGCGGCCAACCAAGATCGAGGGCAATCCGGAGCATCCCGCCGGCCTGGGCGGAAGCGACGTCTTCATGCAGGCGTCCATCCTTGACATGTATGACCCGGACCGCGCGCAGACCATCACTTATCTCGGCGAGCTGAACACGTGGAGCGACTACGCCATCGCGCTGAAGGGCGCGCTGAATTCCCAGAAGGCGATCAAAGGCGCCGGCCTGCGTATTCTGAGCCGTCCGACAAGCTCGCCCACCATGGCGTCGCTGATGGAGCAGGTGCAGGCCGCCTTTCCGGAATCGAAGTGGGTGCAGTGGGAGCCGGTGAATCGCGACAACGTTCGCGCGGGATCGCAGGCGGCCTTCGGGCAGTACATCGAGACGCGCTATAACCTGGAGAAGGCCGACATCATTCTCTCGCTCGACGGCGATTTTCTCTCCAGCGGCTATCCCGGATTCCTCTATTACGCCCGCCAGTTCGCGACCCGGCGCAATCCCGATCTCAGGGAAAAGATGTCGCGCTTCTACTCCATCCAGAGCACGCCAACCAACACCAGCGGCAAGGCCGACCATCGCCTGCCGGTGCGCGCCTCCGAAGTGGAGTCGCTGGCCCGCGCCATCGCTGCCGGAGTGGGCGCCGCTGGCGGAGCGAGTGGAAATCTCAGGCCGGAGCAGCAGAAGTTCGTCGCCGCCGCGGTGAAGGACCTGCAGGCGCACCGGGGAGCTGCCGTCGTCATCCCGGGCGACAATCAGCCGCCGGCGGTGCATGCGCTGGCCCACGCGATGAATCAGGCGCTGGGCGCCAATGGCAACACCGTCATCTACACCGCTCCGGTCGAGGCCAAACCGCAGGACCAGACCGCCGCGCTCAAGGAGCTGGCCGGCGACATGAGCGACGGCAAGGTTGATCTGCTGCTCATCATGGGCAGCAACCCGGTTTACGATGCGCCGGTGGACTTCGGCTTCGCCGAGGCCATGAATCGTGTGCCGCTGCGTGTGCACCACAGTCTCTACAACAACGAGACCACCGAACTGGTCCACTGGCACATCAACGGGACGCATTATCTGGAGGAGTGGGGCGACACGCGCTCGTTTGACGGCACGGCGTCCATCATCCAGCCCCTCATTGCTCCTCTTTATAACGGCAAGAGCGAGTATGAATTCATCTTCTCGCTGATCGGCTCGTTGGAGACCGCGGGCTACGACCTCGTTCGCAAGTACTGGCAGGGGCAGATCAAGGACGCCGATTTCGGTGCTGCATGGCGCAAGGTGCTGAATGACGGCTTCATCCCCAACACCGCGCTGCCGGCAAGAACCGTGGCGGCGAAGGGCGGCGAGATTCCCCAGACGAAGCGGGTCAATCCCGACGCCATGGAGATAATCTTCCGCCGCGATCCGCTGATCTACGACGGCAGCAGGGCGAACAACGCCTGGTTGCAGGAGACTCCCCAGCCCATCACGAATCTCTGCTGGGACAACGCGGTTCTCATCAGTCCCAACCAGGCGAAGCATTCCGGACTGGTGACGGGAGATATCGTCGAGATCGAGGTCAACGGGCGCAAGGTCAACGGGCCCATCTGGCCGCAGCCCGGACATCCCGATAACTCCATCACCGTGTTTCTGGGCTACGGCCGCACCAAATGCGGCAATGTGGGCGCGGGTGTCGGCTTCAGCGGCTACAGGCTGCGCAGCAGCGACGCGCCCTGGTATGCGGAAACGAAGATCAGGAAAGTCGGCTTCGGATATCCCTTCGCTCATCCCCAGGGCTTCCAGTACATCGATTTTTCCGATCTGCCACCGGGCAAGTCTGACGATCTCTACGGCCGGCACGTCATCCGCAAGGCGACGCTGGAAGACTTCATCAGGAACCCCGATTTCGCGCACGAGAACATCGAGTCGCCTCCGCCGGAGATGACGCTCTACCCCAACTACCAGTACACCGAGCTGAAGTGGGGCATGACCATCGACATGAACTCGTGCATCGGATGCAAGACGTGCATCGTCGCCTGCCAGGCGGAGAACAACATTCCCGTGGTTGGCAAGGAGCAGACGATGCGCGGCCGCCAGATGCAGTGGCTGCGCGTGGATGTGTACTACGAGGGCGGCACGGAAAATCCCGCCATGTACTACCAGCCCATCCCCTGCCAGCAGTGCGAGAACGCGCCCTGCGAGGTGGTTTGCCCAGTGGGCGCCACGGTGCACAGCACCGAAGGCCTGAACGACATGATTTACAACCGCTGCGTGGGAACGCGCTACTGCTCCAACAACTGCCCCTACAAAGTGCGCCGCTTCAACTTCCTGCTGTGGCAGGACTGGAGCACGCCGCAGTACAAGATGATGCGCAATCCCGAGGTCAGCGTACGCAGCCGCGGCGTGATGGAGAAGTGCACCTACTGCATCCAGCGGATCGCGCATGGGCGCATCAACGCCGAGCGCGAGAACCGCCAGGTGCGCGACGGGGAAGTCGTTACCGCCTGCCAGCAGGCCTGTCCCGCGGGAGCGATTGTCTTCGGCGATCTCAACGATCCCAACAGCCGGGTGACGAAGCTCGCCCGGCAGCAACGCAACTATCACCTGCTGGAAGACCTGAATACGCGGCCGCGCACTTCTTACCTGGCGGTCGTGCAGAACCCTAATCCCGAACTCGGAACTTCGGAGTCCAGTTAGCGATGCAGCAGGGACCAGAAGAAAAAACGCTTCTCCAGGACGTGCCGTGGCCCGATGAGCCGCCGGTGATGTTGCCGGGACAGACCTACGGCACGGTCACTGACACCATCGCCGATTCCGTGCTGACGCGCCCCATCGGGCTGGGCTGGCTGGGCGGTTTTCTCATCGCCGGCTTCTTCGTGATGGTGCTGCTGATCGCGGTGACCTACCTGTTCTTCCGCGGCGTCGGCATCTGGGGCATCGAGATCCCGGTGGCCTGGGGCTTCGCCATCGTCAACTTCGTGTGGTGGATCGGTATCGGTCACGCCGGCACGCTGATCTCGGCCATTCTGCTGCTGCTGAAGCAGACATGGCGAAATTCCATCAACCGTTTCGCCGAAGCCATGACGCTGTTCGCCGTGGCCTGCGCCGGCATGTTCCCCATCCTCCATCTTGGCCGCCCGTGGCTGGCGTACTGGTTGTTCCCGTATCCCGCCAGCATGGGGGTGTGGCCGCAGTTCCGCAGCCCGCTGATCTGGGACGTCTTTGCCGTCTCGACCTACGCGACCATCTCCGCGGTGTTCTGGTATGTCGGCCTGGTGCCGGATTTCGCCACCATGCGCGAAAAGGCGCGGCATCCGATCACGAAGAAGGTCTACGGCATCTTCGCCATGGGCTGGCGCGGTTCGGCGCGGCACTGGAAGCGATATGAATCGCTGTACCTGCTGCTGGCGGGACTGGCGACGCCGCTGGTGCTCTCGGTACACACCGTCGTCAGCTTCGACTTTGCCATCGCCATCGTGCCAGGCTGGCATACGACCATCTTCCCGCCCTACTTCGTTGCCGGCGCTATCTATTCCGGCTTCGCGATGGTTCTGGTCATCGCCATTCCCATCCGCAAGTACTACCACCTGGAAGCGCTGATCACCATGCGCCACCTGCAGAACTCGGCCAAGGTGATGCTGGCTACCGGACTGATTGTGGCCTACGGCTACTTCTTCGAGACCTTTATCGGGATGTACAGCGGCTCCACGTACGAGCGCTTCATGCTGCAGAACCGCTGGTTCGGCCCGTATTCGGCGATGTACTGGTCGCTCATCCTCTGCAACATCGCGCTGCCGCAGCTTCTGTGGATCCCCAAGCTGCGCTCCAACGTCCCGTTTCTCTTCTTCATCTCGCTGGACATCCTGATCGGCATGTGGCTGGAGCGTTTTGTCATCGTAATCACCAGCCTGACCCGCGACTTCCTGCCGTCCTCGTGGGGACATTACGTGGGCACGCGCTGGGACTGGGCAGTCTTCCTGGGCACCATCGGATTCTTCAGCGCGGCCATGTTTCTGTTCATCCGCATCATGCCGTCGATCTCGATCTTTGAAATGCGGCAGCTCCTGCCGGAATCGGAGGTGCGAGCCGAATGAAACAGCCTCTGGCGCCTGCCATCTACGGCCTGATGGCCGAATTCGACAACTCCAGCGATCTGGTCAGGGCGACCCGGGCGGCCTATGCCATGGGTTACCGCAAAATGGATGCCTACAGCCCGTTTCCCATCGAGGAAGCCAGCGAGGCGCTTGGTTTCCATAAGACGCGCGTGCCGCTGGTGGTGCTGGTCGGCGGGCTGCTCGGAGGGTGCGGAATATATGGCCTGATGTACTGGATCAACTGCATCTCCTACCCGCTGAATATCGGCGGCAGGCCGTGGCATTCCTGGCCGGCTTTCATCGTACCCACCTTTGAGATGACCGTGCTGTTCGGCGGCCTGGCAGGTGTCTTCGGCATGTTCGCGCTTAACGGCCTGCCCATGCCGCACCATCCGCTCTTCAATGTCGATCGTTTCTCGGCCGTCACCCGCGACCGCTTTTTTCTCTGCGTGGAAGCCGCCGATCCGCAGTTCGACCTGATTGCTACGCACGAGTTTCTGCAAAGCATGAAGCCGCTTTCCGTCTCGGAGGTGCCGCATTAACCGGGCAGAACAAATCTGCGGCACGTACGTGCACGATGGCCGCGCCGAACGAAGCCTTGAAAACGAGCTTCTATCGGCACGACTAAAGTCGTGCCCTGATACAAAGCAGCTTTCAATGCGGATGATTGCGGGCTTCCTCGCCGCTGTTTGCCTCCTCCTGCTGGCGGGCTGCCGGGAAGACATGCAGAACATGCCCTACCAGCGCCCGCTGGTCGCCAGCGACTTCTATGCCGACCGGCGCTCGGAGCGCCCGATCATCGCCGGCACCGTCGCCCGCGGACATCTGGACGCCGATACCTATTTCTATACCGGCAAGATTGGCAGCAATGACGGCGATTACCTGCCATTTCCGGTGACACCGGAGGTCATGGCCCGCGGACAGCAGCGCTTCAACATCTATTGTTCGCCGTGTCATTCCCAGATTGGCGACGGCAACGGCATGGTGGTGCAGCGCGGCTACAAGCGTCCACCGTCCTATCACATCGACCGCCTGCGGAAAGCTCCCATCGGCTACTTCTTCGACGTGATGACCAACGGCTTTGGCGCCATGCCCGACTACTCGCAGCAGGTTTCACCCGCAGATCGCTGGGCGATCGCCGCCTACATCCGTGCTCTGCAGTTGAGCCAGCACGCCACCGAGGCGGATGTTCCTGCGGGCACACAGATCGCCAGCGCGCCGCCGCCGGGAGTGATCGTGATGCCTCCCTATGACACGCAAGGCGCGACAACCGCCGCCTCGACGCCGCCTGCGCCTCAGACGGCCCCGGCCAGGGGAGGCGAACAGAAGAAATGAGCAGCCAGAGCGTAGATCTTCGCCCCGGCGATGTCGCCGTGCCCGCCGCCACCCCGCGCTGGCAGAACCGCGCACTGCTGGTCGGTCTCGCCGGAGTGGTGTTTTGCGTCATTGCGGCGGCGCTGGACCTGAGGGACTTCCTGCGCGGCTATGTCATCGCCTACATGTTCTGGACCGGCCTGACGATCGGCTGCATGGCGTTGCTGATGGTGCAGTATCTCTCCGGCGGCTTCTGGGGACTGAGTATTCGTCGCGTGCTGGAGGCCGCGGCCAAATGTCTGCCGCTGATGTTCGTCCTGTTCCTGCCTATCCTCATCCTGCGTACTCATATTTATGCGTGGATGAGCGATCCCTCGATGACGCATGAGAACTACTGGTATCTCAGCCAGGGCAAGTGGATCTTCCGCTGGATCTTTTATTTCCTCATCTGGGGACTGCTGACCTATGAGCTTTGCCGGCGGGGTGACCGCCAGGATGCTCCCATACCGCCGGGGACCTATCCGCGATTCCAGGGGCTCAGCGGGGTGGGACTGGTGCTGTTTGCGCTGACCACTTCCTTTGCCGCGGTGGATTGGGTGATGTCGCTCGATCCGCACTGGGGCTCCACCATTTACGGTCTCATCTTCCTCGCCGGCCAGGGACTCTCGGCGCTCTGCTTCAGCATCATCATGCTGACGGTGCTGACCCGCTACAGCCCCTATCGCGAGATCATCAAGCCGCCGCAGTTTCACGATCTGGGCAAGCTGACGCTGGCCTTCGTGATGCTGTTCGCCTATTTCTCCTTTTCGCAGTGGCTCATCATCTGGTCCGGCAACCTGCCCGACGAGATCAGCTGGTATCTGCAGCGTATCCGTGGTGCGTGGGGATACATCATCATCGGCATCGTGCTGCTGCACTTCGCGCTGCCCTTTGCCCTGCTGCTTTCGCGCGAGCGCAAGCGTGCCGGCCGTCGCCTGATCGGAATCGCCATTCTGCTGATGTTCATGCGCATGGTGGATGTCTACTGGTACGTGGTGCCGAACTTCCCCGACGCGAAGCTGTTCAGCATCTGGTATCTGGCGGCGCCTATCGGGCTGGGGGGGCTGTGGCTGGCAACCTTCTTCTACAACTTCCGCAAGCGGCCGCTGTTGCCGCTGTATGAGCCGCAGGTGCCAAATTTCCTGCACCAGAGAGCGGGACATGGCCACTGATCACACCAACTTCGATCCTTTGCGCAATCCGCAGGTCGATTACGAGCGCGCCGACCTCAGCGCGCGCGGCATTCTGCTGTTCCTTATCGGGCTGTTCATTGCCGGGGTCTTTATCGAGCTGGTGCTGTGGGGAATGTTCCGGTTCATGGCGCGCAGCGAGGCCCTGTTTCCGCAGGGGACGGAGAGCGCGATATTCAATCCCCAGCGGGCAACGAAGGAAAACCAGCAGGGCTCGATTCTGCAGAATACCCCGATGGTGAATCTGTCGGTGTTTCCCCAGCCGCGCTTGCAGTCGAATGACGCAGGCGAGATGCAGAACTTCGTGCAATCGGAGCAGAAGCTGCTGAATCCCGGGCAGCCGTTTACCGATCCCAGCGGCGCGGTGCACATCCCGATTTCGCTGGCGATGAAGCTGATCGAGCAGCGCGGACTGCCAACGCGTCCCAGCGCGCCGCCGGAGATCAATACCCAGACGGCCGCCGGGAATCCGAAGATTCTGAACGAAGTACCCGGACCGCTGCCGCCGGGAAGCGTGAACGCCAGGCCGGGAAAAGCCTCCGCTGGCGAGCGGAAACAGCGGTGACAGGTTGATTGGAATTGTGGTGAAACGTATTGCCCTACAACTCGCATTGCTGGCCCTGGCGACCTTCGCGGTTGCCCAGGCGCCCTCTTCTTTCGGGGACAGAAGCATCCAGCCCGCCTCGCAGGTCAAGCCACCGGACCTGGCGAATATTGGCATCGACCAGCGGCTCAATCAACCGCTGCCCCTGGAGCTGCAGTTCAGGGACGAAAGCGGCCAGACCGTTAGGCTGGGTGACTACTTCCACGATGGCCGCCCTGTCATCCTGAACCTGGTGTACTACACCTGCCCCATGCTGTGCGGCGAGGAACTGGCGGGAGAAGCCAGCGCGCTCAGCCTGCTGAAGTTCACGCCGGGCAAGGAATACCAGATTGTCTCCGTCAGCTTCAATCCCGACGAGACGCCGAAAGACGCGGCAGCGGCGAAGAAAACCTACATCGCGCGCATGAACGAGCACCTCGACCCGAAGACCGATGGCTCGGGGTGGCACTTCCTCACCGGACAGCAGCCGCAGATCCGACAACTGGCCGAGGCGGTCGGCTTCCACTACCGCCGCGATCCGGAGACAAAACAGTTCATTCATGCGACCGGCATCGTGATCGCGACGCCGGCCGGCAAGATTGCCCAATACTACTACGGGGTTGAATTCTCGCCCAAGGACATTCGCCTGGGCCTGATTGAGGCATCGCGCGGCAACATAGGAAACATCGTGGACCAGGTGCTGCTGTACTGCTATCACTACAACCCGAAGACCGGGCGATACGGCGCGGTGATCACCAACGTCATTCGTCTGGCGGGAGCTGCCACCATGCTGATTCTCGGCGGATTTCTCATCGTGATGTTCCGCCGCGAGAAGCCGGGGTCCCCGACGCGCGCCGGGGTTGCGCGCGGTGGGGTGGACAAACCAGGATCCCCGACGCGCGCCGGGGTGGACAAATCGGGAGCGGGACGGGCCTGATGGAAATGTTCAAGAACTTTCCGCTTTTTCCTGAGCGTGCCTCGGCACTGGCATGGCAGGTGGACGGACTTTATTTCCTTCTGATCGGAGTGTCGCTGTTCTTCATCACGCTGATCTTCGTGGTGATTTTTGTCTTCGCCGTCAAGTACCGGCGCTCGGCGCATCCGCATGCGGAGCAGATCGAAGGCTCTCTTCCACTGGAGCTCGCCTGGACGCTCATCCCGCTCGGCATCTGCATGATCTTCTTCGCGTGGGGTTCGCTGATTTACTTCCAGGAGGCGCGACCGCCGAAAGGATCGATGGAGATTTACGCCGTCGGCAAGCAGTGGATGTGGAAGTTCGAGCATGAAACCGGGCAGCGCGAGATCAACCAGCTGCACGTGCCCATCGGCCGCGACGTCAAGATGGTGATGAGCTCGCAGGACGTGATCCACAGCTTTTTCGTGCCCGCGTTCCGGGTGAAAGCTGATGTGCTGCCGGGGCGCTATACGACGACGTGGTTTCGTCCGACCAAGCCCGGCACCTACTACCTTTTCTGTTCGCAATATTGCGGCACGCAGCACTCCGGCATGGTTGGCGAGGTCATCGTGATGGAGCCGGCCGCCTTTCAGGCCTGGCTGAGCGGCGGCGGCGCGTCGGGTTCGCTGGCGTCCAATGGCCAGCAGCTCTTCCAGCAGTTGGGCTGCTCCACCTGTCACCGCTTCGACACGCAGGGACGTGGCCCCAACCTGGTCGGCGTGTTCGGCAAGCCGGTGCTGCTGGACGATGGCCGCACCGTGGTCGCCGACGAGAATTATGTTCGTGAGTCGATCCTGAATCCCGGCGCCAAGATTGTGGCCGGCTTCAGGCCGATCATGCCCAGCTTCCAGGGGCAGGTTTCGGAAGAAAGTCTGATGGCGCTGGTGGCCTACGTCAAGTCGCTGGCGCAACCGCAGCAGGGCGAGCCGGTAAGCAATCGTCCGCCGGTGCCCGAGTCGTCGAACGTGCAGTGAAGGGTGAAAGGTTGAGGCTTTGAAGGGGCACGATTGAAGTCGTGACCCAGATACGAAGCCAACCCGGGAAGAATGATCGACTGGGTTGTCTTGAGTTCCTGAGGGCGGCTGTCCCCCAGCGGCTAAAGCCGGGGGATTAGGTTGGCATTAACGGCACGCCTCAAGGCGTGCCCCTTCAAAAGCGGAAATGGCGAACCTGGCAGGTGCTAGACCCAAAAGGTGATGGACATGGCAACCGCGGTACAGACCGTCGAGCGCGAGAACTACCTGAATTCCAATTACGGCATCAAGTCGTGGCTGTTCACGACCGACCACAAGCGCATCGCGATGCTTTACCTCGTCTCGATCACATTCATGTTCTGGATCGGCGGGTTCTTCGCCATGCTCATCCGCCTGGAATTGCTGACCCCGGCCGGCGATCTGGTCTCGTCCGATACCTACAACAAGCTGTTCAGCATGCACGGGATCATCATGGTCTTCTTTTTCCTGATCCCGTCGGTGCCGGCGGTCATCGGCAACTTCGTCATTCCCCTGATGGTCGGCGCCAAGGACCTTGCTTTCCCCCGCGTGAACCTGCTGAGCTGGTATCTCTACATGGCGGGCGCCATCACCGCCCTGGTCTCCATGGTGACCGGCGGCGTTGACACCGGCTGGACCTTCTACACCCCCTTCAGCACCACTTACTCCAACACCCACGTGATCGGCGTGGCCATCGGCATTTTCATCACCGGATTCTCGTCGATTCTTACGGGACTGAACTTCATCGTCACCATTCATCGCATGCGGGCGCCCGGGATGACGTGGCGCAGGCTGCCGCTGTTCTGCTGGTCGAACTACGCCGCCGCGCTCATCATGGTGCTGGGCACGCCGGTCATCGCCATCACGCTGCTGCTGGTGGCGCTGGAGCGCGCCTTCAACATCGGCATCTTCAACCCGCAGCTCGGCGGCGATCCGCTGCTGTTCCAGCACCTCTTCTGGTTCTATTCGCATCCGGCGGTGTACATCATGATCCTGCCGGGCATGGGCGTGATCAGCGAGATCGTAACCTGCTTCTCGCGCAAGCGCGTCTTCGGCTATGAATTCGTGGCTCTGGCCTCCATCGCCATCGCGGTGCTCGGTTTCCTGGTCTGGGCGCACCACATGTTTGTCGCCGGGATTTCGGTCTATGCCGCGCTGGTGTTCTCCCTGCTCAGCTATCTGGTTGCGATTCCCTCCGCCGTGAAAGTCTTCAACTGGACCGCGACCATGTACAAGGGCTCCATACGATACGAGACACCGATGCTGTACGCGTTCGGGTTCATCGGCCTGTTCACGATCGGCGGGCTGACCGGCGTGTTTCTGGCCTCGCTGGGCCTGGACGTGCACGTACACGACACCTATTTTGTAATTGCCCACTTCCATTACGTGATGGTGGGCGGCATGGTGATGGCTTACATGGCCGGGCTGCACTTCTGGTGGCCGAAGATTACCGGCCGGCTGTATCCCGAAGCGTGGGCAAAGCTGTCGGCGCTGCTGGTCTTTGTCGGCTTCAATACCACTTTCTTCCCGCAGTTCATCCTCGGGTACATGGGCATGCCGCGCCGCTATCACGCGTATCCGCCGGAGTTTCAGGTGCTGAACGTGCTCTCCACCGCGGGGGCCTCGATTCTGGCGGTCGGCTATGTGCTGCCCATGATTTACTTCCTGTGGTCGCTGCGCTATGGCGAACTGTCGCCGCCCAATCCCTGGAACGCGGTCGGTCTGGAGTGGATGACGGCTTCTCCGCCACCCACGCACAACTTTGACGAGACGCCGGTCGTCACCTGGGAAGCCTACGATTACGAGCACCAGCCGCAAGAGGAGGTCAGCGTTGGCCAGTAGCGATATCCAGATCGCGGAACACGCGCTGCAGCACCACTTCGCCGACATGGAGCAGCAGCAGGAAACCTCCACCTTCGGCATGTGGATGTTCCTGCTGACGGAAATCATGTTCTTCGGCGGGCTCTTCTGCGCGTATCTGGTGTACCGCTCCTCCTATTATCAGGCGTTCGTCGAAGGCAGCCAGAAGATGAATATCTGGCTGGGCGCGACCAATACCGCCGTGCTCATCTGCAGCTCGCTGACCATGGCGCTGGGGGTCCGCGCGGCCCAGACAGGCAAATCCAGACTGATGGTCGTCCTGCTGCTGATCACCATTCTTTTCGGTCTGGGCTTTCTCGGCATCAAGGCGGTGGAATATCACGAGCACTGGACCAGCCACGAATTTCCCGGCCCGAACTTCCACTTCGAAACCGGCGATCCCGCGCATCCGGCCACCGATCCGCAGCACACCGAGATCTATTTTTCGCTCTACTGGGCGATGACCGGGCTGCACGCCCTGCACATGGTGGTCGGCGTTATCCTCGTCAGCTGGATCGTGATCGCCGGCCTCGGAGGGGCGTTTACGCCCTCCTATTTCACGCCGGTGGAAATTGTGGGGCTGTACTGGCACTTCGTGGACCTGGTCTGGATTTACCTATTCCCGCTGCTCTATCTGATCAGCAAGAAGCATGGCGGCTAGCGATGAAACCCACAGACGAGCATATCTCTCCGCAAGCGCACATCGTGCCCGTGAGTCTGTACGTTGGCATCTGGATTACGCTGATGATCTGTACCGGGCTGACGGTGTTCGCAGCTTCCGTCGATCTCGGCATCTTCAACATCGTGGTGGCGCTGGTCATCGCCACCCTGAAGGGTACTCTGGTAGTGCTGTTTTTCATGCATCTGCGGTACAGCACGAAGCTGACCATGGTGACCGTGATAGCCGCGCTCTTCTGGCTTTTCATCATGTTTTCGCTCAGCATGACCGACTACCTCACCCGCGGCTGGTCCACATACGCCAGCCGCTGAGGTTTCCCGAGCTGCCGGAAAGCTGTTTCTTAAGTCCCGCGTGTGCCGGCACCTTTTCCCACATTGTGGGATATCGTCGGCGTCGTCCGGCGTTAAAGTCCTACAGAGTAGGACGACCCGGACAATTGGCCCCGCTGATTCTTCTGGTCCCGGCGTCCCGGCTTTAATCATCCTGTAACAGACGCACGTGTAAGCTTGTGGCGTGATTCCCGCCTACGACAGCTCATCCTCCGGCGTCGGCTACAATACAGCCGTGAAGCAGACGATCTTCGCCGTGGAAGACGACGGCGATATTGCACGCCTCGTTCGTCACCACCTCGAAAGCGCCGGATACGGGGTGCGAACCTTTGCCGCCACCGCCGGCGTAATCGCCGAAGCCGAAAAGCAGCAGCCATCGCTGTTTCTGCTCGACATCATGGTACCCGGCGGAGATGGTCTGGAGCTTTGCCGGCGCATTCGCCAGACTGCGGCGCTGGCCATGATTCCGGTGATCTTTCTTACGGCTAGGACCAGCGAGTCAGACCGTGTCATCGGCCTGGAAATGGGCGCCGACGACTACATCCCCAAGCCATTCAGCCCGCGCGAACTGGTGGCGCGGGTGCGTGCCGTGCTGCGGCGCTTCGAGCGCCCGCTTGCGCCCGCCATGGTGAAGGCCGGCGACATCGAAATCGACAGCGGCGCCATGGCCCTGACAGTGCGCGGGCAGCCGACCCAGACCACCGCAACCGAGTTCCGCCTGCTGGAATATCTGGCGCGGCATCCCGGACGGGTGTTTACCCGCGACCAGCTCCTCGACGCCGTGTGGCGCGACACCCATTACGTGACGCCGCGCTCGGTGGATGTTTATGTGCGCCGCATCCGTGAGAAAATCGAAGCCAACCCCGACGAGCCGCGTTATCTGAAGACGGTGCGCGGGGCGGGCTACCGCTTCGAAATTCCCAAGTCGTGACGAGCTGCCTACCGTGAAGAGCCGCATCTTCGCCAAGCTGTTTTTCGCGGCCCTTGTGATCATAGCCGCGTGTACGGTCTCGCTCGACCTGCTCGTCCATAAGGCATGGGAGAACATGGTGCGCGGCGAGATTGAAACATCGCTGCGCCAGAAGGCGCTGATGTTCGCCTCGCGCGTCGAGCACGCTCCCGCCGGGGGGCTGGGCCAGATGACCAGGGAAGCGGCCACGGCCGCGGGGGCCCGCATTACCGTCATCGATTCGGGCGGCAAGGTGCTGGCCGATTCCGAAGCCGATCCGGAACAGATGGAGAACCACGGCTCCCGGCCGGAGTTTGTCGCTGCCCTGCAGGGCAGGTTGGGAAGCTCGGCGCGGCTGAGCCGGACGCTTGGAGTGCAGTTGCTGTACGTGGCCGTTCCCGTCAGCGGGGGAGCGGTGCGCATGGCCTATCCGCTGAGCGCGATCAGCCTCATCAATCGCCAGATCCGGCGGGACCTGCTGGAAAGCTCGGCGGTAGCCGCGTTGCTGGCGCTTCTGCTCGCCTTTGTAGCGACCCAGTCGATCGGCAGACGATTGCTCCGGATCACCGATTTTGCCGAGCGTGTCGCGGCCGGCGATCTTTCGGCGCGAATTCAGGAAGGGTCGGGCGACGAGATTGCCCACGTAGCTTCCGCGCTCGACAAGACCGCGCGCAAGCTGGAGGACGGGTTCCATGCGCTGGAGAACAGCCGCCAGACGCTGGAAACGCTGCTCAACTCCATGCAGGAAGCAGTGATCGCAGTCTCGCCGGATGAGCGGGTGCTATGGGCCAACCAGCGTATGCAGCGGCTGCTCCCGGGCGCCGTCCGGCTGGGCGCTCCGCTGGTGCAGTCGGTGCGCGATCCGGAAATCCTGGCGTCTGTACAGAATGCGCTGACCACGCGCGACGTGACCGTGGCCCGCGCTGCCAAAATCTTTTCCGGGCGCATCTTCGACGTTACCGCTGCTCCCATGCCCGGCGGCGGTGCGGTTGCGGTGCTGCACGATCAGACCGAGATCGAGCGTGTGGAAAAGACGCGGCGCGACTTCATCGCCAACGTCTCGCATGAACTTCGTACGCCGCTGACTTCCGTCCAGGGCTACTCCGAAACCCTGCTGGAAAGCCGCAGCCTGCCCGCCAATCTGCGGGAATTCGTGGAGGTCATCCGCAAGAATGCCGTGCGCATGTCGCGGCTCACGGAAGACCTGCTGGTGCTGGCGCGGGTGGAATCCGGCGAACAGAACTTCAACTTCCAGTTGGCCATGCCCGGCGAGCTGCTCCAGGACGCGGTGCAGACCTTTCAGGAATTAGCCGGCAGCCGCGGCGTCGAACTCTCGGTGATGAACACGGCCTCCTCCGGGGTGATGGTGGACCGCGATGCCATTCACCAGGTCCTTTCCAACCTCATCGACAACGCACTGAAGTATGGCGATCAGGGCGGCAAGATCCTGGTGGGGGCGTGCGAAACCGGGGAAGGCGTGCAGTTCTACGTCCGGGACTTTGGCGCCGGCATTCCCAGCGAGCACCTGCCCCGGCTTTTCGAGCGCTTCTATCGCGTGGACAAGGCGCGCTCGCGCGAGTCGGGAGGAACGGGGCTTGGTCTGGCGATTGCCAAACATGTAGTGCGCGCCCACTCGGGCACAATCCACGCCGAGAGCGAATTGAACCACGGCTCAACCTTCTATTTCACCCTGCCGCGGCAGCCGGTCGCGGTGCCCGCCTGACAATGCCTGCCGTGGAATTAAGCGGAAGTTAATCCCCGTTTAATGGGAAATTTACATGCCTTGGCTAGGATAAAAGCCGCGACATCCCTAACGCCGAAGGGCCGCTGTTCCAAGACATGGCACAGGTGTCCGAAAACCCAATGAGCTCCGCCGACAGCGCCCCTCCTGCTGACCCGGGCGCCCTCTGTGCACAACTGCAGGAGCAAACGCTGGAGGCCTGCCGTGTAGCAGCCACGGCAGCGGGGATCGTGGCGGAAGGCATTGCCACCGGAGTTGCTTCGGTTCTGGACGGCGTACGGGAGCGGGAGAGAGAACTCGACACGCTTGACCGGCTGATCGATCAGGGAGTCACTTCGGTGGTAACCCAGGTGGGCGCAGAGCAGGCCCGCCAGCTGCTTGCCTGTCTGAAATTCATCATCGATCTGGAGCGCATCGGCGATCTGCTGCTGAACTGCAGCAACCGGGCATCTGCCGTAGGCAGCCGGATCGAGCTGCAGGACATCCGCGATCTGACGGTCATGGCGTCCAGGCTGGAGAAGATGCTGGGCGATGTTCACGACGCCTTCCGGCAGCGGGACCTGAACCGGGCGCTGAGCGTGCTGCGCTCCGACGCCGAGCTCGACCGTCTGCGTAACCTCATCTTCCTGCGGCATCTGGAAAACCATGATGGCTCTCCCCGGCAGGAGAGTTTCCATGTGCTGTTCATGACGCAGTCGCTGGAACGCGCCGGCGATCACGCCAAGAACCTTGCCGAGGAAGTCTGCCATCTGGTGAGCGGACACAGTGTCAGACATGTGCTGCGCAGCTATGACCGGCCGGTGGAACAGATGTTCATCGAAGATCAGAAGCGCCGACAGCAAACCCCGAAGTAGCCGGGAGAAAGCGGCGCGAATTTTCATGGAGCATTAACTTCCGCCTGCCCATCCATGGGAATCCAAATAAGAATGCTAGCAGAGAGTCCCTCCCGGGTTGGCGATGCAGTGGCGCCAGAGCCGGAAATGCAGGGGTACGACAGAAGCGGCCGCGGCATCCTGAACTGGCTGCAGATATGGGAGCAGGTCCTCATCGCCGAACTTCTGAGCGCACTGGAGCAGCGGCGGGTGGAACTCAGCTGATGCGGCAGATGTTGCATGCCTGTCTTCATGTGAAATTCACCCTCATGTAACCGGACTGTAATAAAGCCGGCGTAAAACCGCCGATGGACTAGTCTGCTATAAATCTGAGGAGGAAAATACGTGATTCGCTCTCTCCGGATGTTTCTGTGCATCGCTGTGCTGGCGGGCTGCGTTTCGGCGCAGACAAGGCTGAATGGCGCCGGGGCGACATTCCCCTACCCGATCTACTCAAAGTGGTTCAGCGAGTACCAGAAGGAACATGGGAACGTGGAGGTCAATTACCAGAGTATCGGCAGCGGCGGCGGCATCCGCCAGTTGCAGGCGGGTACCGTGGATTTCGGCGCCAGCGACATGCCCCTGAACGACGAGCAACTCAAGGGAATGGGAAAACCGATCATCCAGTTTCCCACGGTGCTGGGAAGCGTAGTGCCGGCGTACAACCTGCCGGGGGTCTCGGGCGAGATCAAGTTTACGCCGGAGGCGCTGGCCGGCATCTACCTGGGGAAAATCACGAAATGGAACGACAAGGCGCTGACCAGCGCAAACCCGGGGCTGAACCTGCCGGATAAGGACATCGTCGTGGTTCACCGCTCTGACGGCAGTGGCACGACTTTCGTGTGGACCGATTATCTTTCCAAGATCAGTCCTGAATGGAAATCTCAGGTCGGCTCGAACACCTCGGTGAAGTGGCCAGTGGGATTGGGCGGCAAAGGCAACGAGGGCGTCGCCGGCGTTGTCGCCCAGCAGCCAGGCGCGGTGGGTTATGTGGAACTGATCTACGCGCTGCAGAACAAAATCACCTTCGGCCCGGTGAAGAATGCCGCCGGCAACTTCGTCAAGGCCAGCCTGCAATCGACGACCGCTGCGGCCGCGTCGGTCAAAAGCATGCCAGCCGACTTCCGCATCTCGATCACCGACGCTTCGGGGAAGGATGCGTACCCCATTTCCAGTTTCACTTACCTGCTGGTTCCCGTGCAGTGGCAGGACCAGAGCAGGAAAGGCGCGATGGTGGGCTTCCTCGAGTGGATGCTGGACAAGGGCGAGCCCATGGTTACGCAACTCGACTATGCGCCGCTTCCGAAACAGGTAGCGGACATGGAGCGCGCCAAAATCAAAGAAATCCATTAGCCATCACCGGGTTGGTCACGAGCGGCAACCCGGCCGGGCAGAGCTATCCACTGCGCAATATCGGCGCGCCGTGACTGGTGTGCCTGGCTGAACCGGCCGGTTGCTGCTGTAACGAGTCTGTAACACTTCTCTGGTAGGGTAAACCCGATGAACCCGCCACAGCCTCTTGGAGATCTGCCCAAGCCTGTGACCTCCATTCCCTCACTCGCCAGGATTGAGGCGGAGCGCCCGCAGCAACAACCGGCGGCCGCGCTACAAAAGATCAGGCAGTCTCATCCGCGCAGTAGCCGGGTTTCGGACAGCTTTTTCCGCTACATTATTCTGCTCAGCGCGATTTCCGTATTCGCCATCGTTGTCCTGGTAGTCTGGGAACTGGTGGCAAAATCGCAGCTCTCGCTGCATCAGTTTGGCTTGCGGTTTTTCTATGGCCGCAACTGGGATCCGGTGAACGGCGACTTTGGAGCGTTGCCTTTCGTCTATGGCACCCTGGTCTCGTCATTCATCGCGTTGCTGCTGGCGGTTCCGGTCTCCGTCGGGGTTGCGGTGTTTATCACGGAGATGTGTCCGCAGGCGCTGCGGGCCATCATTTCCTTTCTGGTGGAACTGCTGGCAGCCATTCCCAGCGTCATCTACGGACTCTGGGCCATTTTCGTACTTGCGCCGCTGCTGCGCGAGTACGTGGAACCGTTTCTGGCAAAAAGCTTTGGGTGGACGGGCCTGTTTACCGGCCCGGCGTACGGTCTGGGAATGCTGGCCGCGGGAATCATTCTGGCCATCATGATCGTGCCTATCGTGGCCTCGATCACGCGCGAAGTACTGACGGCCGTGCCGCAAAACCAGCGCGAGGCGGTGCTCGCGCTTGGCGCCACGCGCTGGGAGATGATCCGCACAGGCGTGCTGCGTAATGCGCGCATCGGCATCGTGGGCGGCATCATCCTCGGCCTTGGACGGGCGCTGGGTGAAACCATGGCCGTGACCATGGTCATCGGCAACCGTCCCGACATTGTGAAATCGCTGTTCGCGCCCGGTTACACCATGGCCAGCGTCATCGCCAATGAATTCAGCGAGGCCACCGGCGATCTGTATCTCAGCGCGCTGGTGGAAATCGGCCTGGCGCTGTTTCTGGTCACGCTCATCGTGAATGCGCTGGCGCGCCTGCTGGTCTGGAGCATCACCGGGGGACAAGCGAGGGCCAATGCTTAGGGCGTCGCAGTCCACATTGCGGCCGCTAAGCCTGCGACGCCGTCTCGCCAACCATGGCGCGACCTTTTTTGCGCTGGCAACGTCGATCCTGGTGCTGGTTCCGCTGATAGCCATCTTCGTTTACCTGGTCATCAAAGGCGTGGGCGCCATCAACTGGGACTTTCTCACCAAAACGCCCAAGCCGGTAGGCGAAGCCGGCGGCGGCATGGCGAATGCCATCGTCGGTTCCGGCATAATCCTGCTGATTTCCAGCCTCATCGGAATCCCCTTGGGGATTGGCTCGGGCATCTACCTTGCCGAGTACGGCAGAAACCGCTTTGGCGATCTGGTACGGTTTACGGCGGACGTGCTCAATGGCGTTCCCTCCATCGTGATCGGCATCGCCGCGTACTCGCTTGTGGTGGTGCCGCAGAGACACTTCTCCGCTCTCTCCGGCGGCGTAGCACTGGGAATCATGATGATTCCCACCGTTGCTCGTGCCACCGAGGAAATGCTGCTGATGGTACCGAATGCGGTGCGCGAGGCCGCCTTCGGCCTGGGCATCTCCAAATGGCGTACCACGCTGTCCATCACGCTGCGCACGGCTTCGGCTGGAGTCATTACCGGCTGCATGCTGGCGTTCGCGCGGGTGGCGGGCGAAACCGCGCCGCTGCTGTTTACCGCATTCGGCAACCAGTTCTGGAACCTGAATCCGAATCAGCCCACGGCAGCCTTGCCGCTGCAAATCTTCGTGTATGCCATCTCGCCCTTCGAGGAGTGGCACAGGCAGGCGTGGGCGGGGGCGCTGATTCTGATCCTCATGATTGTGGGCTCGGTTGCTGCAGTGCGGATCACCACCAGCCGGGGACGGCTGAAGGGAGCGGCGTAAGCTGGCATGGGCGTCGGAATCGAGGTGCGTGGACTGAACGCCTGGTACGGCAAGAACCTGTCGTTGAAGTCCATCGACATGACCATGCCCGCCAATCACGTGACCGCGGTGATCGGACCGTCGGGTTGCGGCAAGAGCACGTTTGTCCGCTGTCTCAACCGCATGCATGAGACCATTCCCGAAGCGCGCGCCGAGGGCACCGTCCGGGTCGGCGAAATGGATGTGTACGGGAGCGGAGCGGACCCGGTCGAGGTGCGGCGCCGCATCGGAATGGTGTTTCAGAAGCCGAACCCGTTTCCCACCATGTCGATCTACGGCAACGTGGCTGCCGGGCTTAAGCTGAACGGCTTTCGCAATCGCAGGCAGATGGATCAACTGGTAGAGCGGTCGCTCAGGCTCGCTGCCCTGTGGGACGAAGTGAAGGACCATCTGCACAAGAAATCGGGCGCCAGCCTTTCCGGCGGCCAGCAGCAGCGGCTGTGCATCGCGCGGGCGCTGGCAGTTGAGCCGGAGGTGCTGCTGATGGATGAGCCGGCATCGGCGCTGGATCCCATCTCCACCAGCAAGATCGAAGAACTCATTTTTCAGCTGAAACAGCACTACACGGTGGTCATCGTGACCCATAACATGCAGCAGGCGGCGCGTGTCGCCGAGCTGACCGGCTTTTTCCTGATGGGCAGCCTCATCGAGTTCGACAAGACCGAGAAGATTTTCACCGCTCCCGCCGATAAGCGGACGGAAGACTACGTGACAGGCAGGTTTGGATAAATGCGCAGCCGCTTCCAGCAGGGACTGGACGAACTGAAGGAAAAACTCTTGCGCATGGGCGGCCTCGCGGAGCAGGCCATCGATCGTGCGACCGAGGCCTACCGCTCCCGCGACAGCAAGTTCTGCCAGCTGGTGCTGACCGGCGAGAATGCCATCAACGAAGCCGAGCGCGAGATCGATGAACTGGCGCTGGACCTGTTGGCCATGCAGCAGCCCATGGCCATCGATCTGCGCTTCATTCTGGCGGTGCTCAAGATCAATGCCGATCTGGAGCGCGTCGGCGATCAGGCGGTCAACATCGCGGAGCGCGTTCTTGACCTCATCAGTGAAGACGAGGTGCAGCTGCCGGTTGACATTCCGCGCATGGCCGATGCGGTCAGCACCATGGTGCAGCGCGCTCTGGAATCGTTCCTTGACGGCAAGGCCGAGGTGGCCGAGGCCGTTCTGCAGATGGACAGCATCGTAGATCGCATGAAGGATGAGTCGTTTGTGGTGCTGGTGCAGAAGATGCATGATGAGCCCTCGTGCACCCGCCAGGCGCTGGATGTGCTGCTGATCGCGCGTAATCTGGAACGCATCGCCGACCACGCCACGAATATTGCCGAAGACGTGATCTTCTGGGTGAGAGGTGCGGATGTGCGGCACGGGGGCGCGCACTATCGGGAGTAAGGGCTGATTCTTATCCGATTGCGCTGGCCCGGTATCGCCGCGGTCCAGGTAGAACTGGCCTTCACAGCCTGCCCGAGGACGATCCGCTGACACGTCGCGCTGCATAACTCAGACCCTCGCGGCCCGCTTGCCCACACGCGATTGCTGGGCTGCAGGCTTCTTCGCGCCTGCCTTGGCCTTGCCTTTGGCGCACGCGCCGAGGAATGCCTCCATCTGCTTCAGATTTCTGAGCGCACCATCCAGCGCCGTCAGAACCAGCCTGGCCTGTTTCAGCTCAAGCCGCTTGCTGGTGATCCCGTACAGCGCCTGCATGTAACCGATCTGAAGCGCAGCCGGGTCGTCGAGAAACGGGATGGGAAAGTCATGCATCGGCGGCGCGTCAGGAAGCTTCGGGCTCGGCTCGACGAACATGCCGCGAGGAACCGGCAGACATTGCCGTGCGCCATAGTGATAAAAGCAGTAACGCATTCCGCGTAGCGCTGGCGAGCCGCAACGCGCGCCGCTGGCTTTGGTGTGGTGGCAAAGTGTAACCGTGGTGTCGCTCATGGGAGCTCCATTCGAAGAAAAAATTAAAAAATAAGGTCTTGCCGTACAGCAGCTTACAAAGGCGAACTCTCAAGTTATTCCGCTGAAAGCACTTATGATAGGAGCTAAGCTCCGTCTTCTGAATACTTTGCACGCAGCTCGGCAACCTATTGCAAACAATGAGGTTAGCAGTAGACGCAGGCCGCGTGTTTTGAATACCTTGCGGACTTGCAATGCGAAATTGAGGCCGAAGACGAAGTGCTGTTTCCGACAGCGGGCAACCGGCAACTGACAACCTTCGTTCCATAAACACGAAAGGGCAGGAGCGCCGGGGTGCAGGCGGATCCTACCCTAACGTGACCAGTATGGAAGCACGAATAGGCCAAGTCAACGAAAATCCGGGAAGAACGACAGCACATTCCCGGATCAGGAATGACGTAGGTAGAACTGATTTCACAGGTGTTTTGAAAGGGCACGGCCTTCAGCCGTGCCGTCACCGGCGGCAAGGAATGCGGGCTTCAGCCCGTGAGGACATCGACCCACCTTTGCCCAGCTATTTATGAAACCAACTCTTGGTAAGCTTCATTTTCGGCACCTTGCCATGCGAGCGCCGTAACCGCGAAACAGGATAGCCGCCTTTCAAGCCCTGGGTAGCGCCTCAGAGATGTCAAAAGGCTCTGACCCACCTTGGCTTTGAAAGGGGACGGTCTTCAGACCGTCCGTAGACTCGCCCCTTTTCGAGGACGGCTTTAGCCGCTGAGGGAGATAATTAGCGACTCCTTAAGGGTTCGCCATCGGCGGCATCGGGGTCAGCCGGCATTGCTTCGTGTCAGGGCACGAGTTTACTCGTGCCAATACCGCGTTCAATTTTTCGTGTCATCCCGAGTGGAGTGAGATCGCCTTGCGCGACCGAACGCAGTCGAGGGGCCTGCTTTTCGCCCCCGCGGGCATGGAGGCAGTTTTTCCTCAACCGTCGCCACCGAACGGCGTTACCATTACACCGGGCGGTCACCTTTCGGGGTGATAGCAGTCACGGCTGGATGGTCAAGCTATCACTGCCGGGCAAGCGCCGGTGGTCTCAAATAATAGCGGCCTATTATGTACGCTCGCTTATGGCGAACGCCCTATCTCGGTACGGCCCCACAAGAGCTGAACGGTTCGAGGAGGACCATCTATGAGTGCTGGACTTACCACCACTCCCGGAATCAAGGCTCCGGGAACATACATTAATGAGGTAATGGCGCTGGTAAAGGCCAAGAACCCAGCCGAGCCGGAATTCCATCAGGCGGTGCAGGAAGTCCTGGACTCCCTGCGGCTGGTGCTGGAGCGGCATCCGGAATACATCTCTGCCAAAATCCTTGAGCGCATCGTGGAACCCGAGCGCGTGCTCATGTTCCGTGTGCCGTGGTTTGACGATCAGGGCAATATCCAGGTCAATCGCGGTTTCCGCATCGAGATGAACAGCGCCATTGGCCCGTATAAAGGCGGCCTGCGCTTCCATCCCTCGGTCAACCTCGGCATCCTGAAGTTCCTGGCGTTCGAGCAGGTATTCAAGAACTCCCTGACCACGCTGCCCATGGGCGGCGGCAAGGGCGGCTCCGACTTCGATCCCAAGGGCAAGAGCGACAACGAAGTCATGCGCTTCTGCCAGAGCTTCATGACCGAACTGTGCCGGCACATCGGGCCGGACACCGACGTTCCCGCCGGCGACATTGGCGTGGGCGGACGCGAGATCGGCTTCCTCTTCGGCCAGTACAAGCGCATCCGCAACGAATTCACCGGCGTGCTGACCGGCAAGGGGCTCACCTGGGGCGGCTCCCTTATCCGTCCCGAAGCCACCGGCTACGGCTGCGTCTACTTCGCGCAGGAGATGCTGAAGACCCGCAAGGACACGCTCGACGGCAAGACCTGCCTGGTATCGGGCAGCGGCAACGTCTCGCAGTACACCATCGAGAAGCTGCAGCAGCTTGGCGCCAGGCCGGTCACGGTGTCGGATTCCGACGGCGCCATCTACGATCCCGACGGGATCAATGCCGAAAAGCTGGCGTGGATCATGGACCTGAAGAACGTGAAGCGCGGGCGCATCCGCCAGTATGCTGAGCAGTTCAGGAAGGCCATCTTCATGCCCACCGATCTGAAGCTGGGCTACAACCCGCTGTGGAACATCAAGGCCGACTGCGCCTTCCCCAGCGCCACGCAGAACGAAATCAACGCCAAAGACGCGCAGAACCTCATCACCAATGGTGTAAAGGTGGTTGCCGAAGGCGCCAACATGCCGAGCACGCTGGAGGCCACCAGGCTGTTCCTGGAGGCGAAGGTGCTCTACGGCCCGGCGAAGGCGGCCAATGCGGGCGGCGTGGCCACCTCAGGCCTGGAGATGTCGCAGAACAGTCTGCGGCTGAGCTGGACGCGCGAGGAAGTGGACCAGCGGCTGCACAACATCATGATCGCCATCCACAAGACCTGCTTCGAGACGGCCGAAACCTACGGCACTCCCGGCAATCTGGTGAACGGCGCCAACATCGGCGGCTTCCTGAAGGTCGCCAACGCCATGCTGGACCAGGGACTTGTATAGTCCCGGATTTCAGAGGCGAGTATCGTGCGGGGTGGAGCGTTCCACCCCGCATTTTTCTTCAGATCGGTCATGACTGTAATTGTCTCGATGCTGCGCGGCGTCAATGTTGGCGGCCACAATCTCAGCAGCATGGCTGCCCTCCGCGCCCTGTATGAGTCGCTTGGTTTCGAGGATTCTCAGACCTACATCCAGAGCGGCAATGTCGTTTTCCGGACAAAAGAGCGGAATCTGACAGCGCTGGGCGCGAAGATCGGGAGCGCAATCGAGCAGAAGTTCGGCTTCCGTCCCGGCGTGGTTCTTCGCACCCCATCCGAGTTACGGCACGTCATTGCTGCAAACCCGTTCGCGAAGCGGGCCGGAATCGAACCCGCCAAACTGCACGTGATGTTTCTCTCCACACCGCTCGCTGCGGAAGTCCAGAAACAGCTTCTCGCCCTTAACTCCGGCCCGGAAGAGCTCCGCATCGTGGGCCGCGAACTCTACGTGTACTACCCTGAAGGCGCTGGGAAGTCGAAGCTCTTCCCGGTACTCCTCGGCCACACGCTGAAGAACTCCGGCACCAGCAGAAACTGGAACACGGTCACGAAGTTGCTGAAGATGGCGGAGGAGCTCGAGGCCGGCAAGTGACCCACAGCCTTTTTGGAGTGTTTGGGCGCGAAACTCCTGCTGAACCCTTCCTGCCACAAGTACAATCGTTTTCCAGGCGTTTTTCCTTGACCACTACCCGAGCAGCCCCCGGAATCCTGCAGTCCGAGCGCCTTTTCGATGCGTTCGAGAACCTGATGCCGTTCCGCGTGAACGACATCCTGCTCGTCTCGAGCCTCTACGATTCGTTCATCCTGCGCGAGGACGGCCGCCTGAACGAGCTGCTCATCGGCGAGTCGCTGGAGCTCAATCTCCATCAGGTGCCGGGAATCACGCACGTCTCCAGCGGCGACGAAGCCGTAGAGATGGCCCGCTCGCAGCCGCGCTTCAACCTCATCGTGACCAACCTCCAGGTGGGGGACATGGACGCGGCCCAGCTTGCGCGCCAGGTCAAGGCCGCTGGCCTCGATGTCCCCGTCCTCGTCCTGGCTTACGACCACAGGGAAATCCAGAACTTCATCGCGCGCAACCCGCAGACGGACATCGACCGCATCTTCCTGTGGCAGGGCAACGCCCGCATCCTGATCTCGATGGTCAACTACATCGAAGACAAGCGCAACGTCCTGCATGACACCCGGGCCATGAACGTCCCCGTTCTGCTTCTGGTGGAGGACGATATCACCTACTACTCGCTGTTTCTGCCGGTCATCTACACGGAAATCATCGGCCAGTCACGGCGGCTGCTGAGTGAGGCGCTCAACGTGGCCCACAAGCTGGTGCGCATGCGGGCGCGACCCAAGATCCTTCTCTGCTCGAACTATGAGGAAGCGGAACGCGAGGCGCTGAAATACCGCGAGTTCCTGCTGGGCATGATCTCCGACGTGGAATTTCCGCGCGCCGGCGAGCTGACCCCGGAGGCCGGTTTCGGGCTGGCCCGCATGGTGCGCAACACCGTGCCCGACGCGCCTATCGCGCTGCACTCCAGCCGCGCCGAGTTCATGCAGCGCGCGCATGCCGAAGGCTTCTCCTTCCTGCAGAAGCGCTCGCCCACGCTGCTGGGAGATTTGCGCCTCATGCTGACCGAGGAGATGGGCTTCGGCGATTTCGTCTTCCGGATGCCCGACGGCACAACCGAAGTGGCGCGCGCCGCCGACCTGAATGCGCTGGAAACCCTGCTGCACACGGTGCCGGAAGAAAGCCTGGCCTATCACGCGGAGCGCAACCACTTCTCGCACTGGCTGATGGCGCGCACCGAGTTCGCCCTGGCGCAGAAGCTGCGTCCCCGCAAGGTCAGCGACTTCGGCACCCTCGAGCACCTCCGTCGCGACCTCATCGACTCCATCGCCGACTACCGCCGCGAACAGAGCCAGACGCTGATCGGCGAATTCAATCCCGCGACCTTCCAGCCTTCCGAGTCCTTCTTCCTGCAGATTGGCGGCGGCTCGCTGGGCGGCAAGGCGCGCGGTCTGGCCTTCATCCGCCACCTCCTGCGTCAGCGGGGAATCGCGCGCGCATTCCCCGGGATCCGGATTATGGTGCCGCCGACTCTGGTGCTGACCACGGACGTCTTCGACCGTTTCCTCAGCGAAAACGATCTCGCGGATGTCGCCATCCACAGCACCGACGATGCCGAGATCACGCGCAGTTTTCTGCAGGCGTCCTTTCCCATCCCGCTGCTCGATAACCTGCTCGCGTTTCTCGAAGTGGTGCACTATCCGCTGGCCGTGCGTTCTTCCAGCCTGCTCGAGGACTCGCAGTACCAGCCCTTCTCCGGCGTCTACGAAACCTTCATGCTGGCCAATTGCGATGCCGATATCCAGGTGCGGCTGGAGCAGCTGCTGGAGGCCATCAAGCTGGTGTACGCCTCCACCTTCTGCCAGCACGCCAAGGCCTATGTGCGGGCCACGCCCTATCGCCTGGAAGAAGAGAAGATGGCCGTGGTCCTGCAACAGGTGGTCGGCGCCACCCACGGCAGGCGGTTTTACCCCGATTTCTCCGGAGTCGTGCGTTCGCGCAACTTCTATCCCGTCGGACAGATAACCGTTGCCGACGGCTTTGCCGCGGTTGCTCTGGGGCTCGGACACACCGTGGTGAGCGGAGGGAAGTGTCTGAATTTCAGCCCGCGCCATCCCCGGCACCTGGTGCAGTTTTCGTCGGTCGAGGACATGCTGGCGAACTCGCAAACCGAGTTCTGGGCGCTGGAACTCGACCATTCCCAGCCTGTCGCCGACGTTGCCAGCGGACTGCGCGAGCTTCCGTTTGGTCTGGACGTCGCCGAGCGCGACGGCACGCTGCAGATGCTCGCCTCTACCTATTCCGTCGACAACCACGCGGTGTACGACGGCCTCAGCCGCCAGGGCACCCGCATCGTCAGCTTCGCCCCCATCCTGAAACACGGCATGTTTCCGCTGGCGCAGATCCTCGATGCCCTGATGAAGGTAGGCGAAGACGCGCTGGGCAGGCCGGTGGAAATCGAGTTCGCCGTCCGCCTGCCGCAGCATCCCGAGGAACCGGCGGATTTCGGCTTTCTGCAATTGCGGCCTCTGGTGCTCTCGCGAGCGGGAGAAGACATCCGTCTGGAGGAGGTCGATCCGCAAAGGCTCGTATGCCAGAGCACGATGGTGCTGGGACATGGCCGGCTGGAGGACCTGTGCGATGCCGTCGTGGTGGATGCTCATCGCTTCGAGCGGGCACGGAGCCGCGACGTGGCGCACAGCGTCGCACATTTCAACGCCCGCCTGAGCGAAACCAATACCCCTTTCCTGCTGATCGGCGTCGGCCGCTGGGGATCGACCGATTCCTGGCTCGGAATTCCCGTGGCCTGGGACCAGATCTCGGGAGCCCGCGTCATCGTTGAATCTGGATTCCACGACTTCCGGGTGGCTCCCTCCCAGGGCAGCCACTTTTTCCAGAACCTGACCGCGTTCCAGATCGGCTATTTCACCGTGAACCCTGACGCCGGCGAGGGCTTTGTCGACTGGCAGTGGCTGGCCGCGCAACCCGCCGTGGAAGAGCACGGCTGTGTTCGCCACCTGAGATTCCGGTCGCCGCTGGTGACCATGATGGATGGCAAGACCAGCCGCGGCATGATCTTCCGGCCTGAGCCGGCGCAATAGAGCCACCGCAACCACTCCATGTTGCCGTCGTTTTCATCCCGGGATCGAACCTGCCACCAGTTGTCACCCATATAAAATCGTATATAATATACGACCTGAATCGTATTGAAGTGTGGGTAGTAGCAACGTGAGAATTGCACATATTGCTGCGTTGGCATGCTCGCTCCTTGCGCTTCCAATTTCGGCCTTCTCCCAGTCGTGGCTCGACAGCTATTTCGAGCGCGTCGCGCGGAATCAGGCTGAGCAGCCGCACTGGATAACCCCGGTCGCCACCGTGACGCCGCGCCTGGAGCAGGAAATCCGCTATGACATCTTCTGGCAGCAGCAGGCCAAAGGATACTTCGCGGAAAATTACGGCGGCAGCAAAGGACTGGAACTCATTCCCGCCAACAATATCGAGGTCGTCATCAATCTTCCTCCATATCTGGTACACAACAATCCGGGGCAGGCCAATGGCTGGGGAGACGAGTCGTTCCTCGTCAAATACCGCCTCCTGTCAAGAAACGAGGAGAAGGGAAACTACATTCTGACCGCATTTCTGGGATGGTCGATTCCAACGGGTACATACAGGAACGGCGCGCCCCATGCCGTTCTGACGCCGACGCTCGCATTCGGCAAAGGCTGGGGGAACTTCGACGTCCAGACTACGGCCGGAATCGGATTGCCCGTGGCGGATGCTCCGAAGATTGGCCAGCCGGTGGTGTGGAACCTGACCGGACAATACCGCCTGCTGCACAAAATCTGGCCCGAGCTCGAGATGAACTATACCTGCTTCCACAACGGGCCGAATGATGGCAGGACTCAGGTGTTCATGACCCCCGGCGTTGTATTCGGAAAGTTTCCGATCTGGCGCAGGCTTGGCGTAACGATCGGAAGCGGCGTGCAGATCGCAGCGACCCATTTCCATACCTACAACCACGGCTGGATCCTCACCACGCGGCTTCCTTTCTGACGAAGGTCTTCTCAGCTGATGGACGCAGATCAATTGCCGGTGAAGAATTCCATACTTGGGGCACGCCGGGTTTTGCTTCTGGACATGTGGCAAAGCGCTCGCGTAACTTGAGAGTCTCCCATCCGGGCACATAAGCTCGCGCCGGGACTTAGGAGGCTGGCATGTTCAGAGGCTTTCGCGATTTCATTCTGCGCGGCAACGTCGTGGATCTGGCGGTCGGCGTGGTCATCGGGGCAGCGTTCGGCACTGTGGTGACGGCCTTCGTCAAGGATCTGTTGACGCCGGTGATCGCCGCTCTTGTGAAAAAGCCGGATTTTTCCGGCTTCTACTTCGAGGCGAACGGCGCGAAGTTTCTCTACGGCGACTTCATCAACGCACTGATCGCATTCTTGCTGGTCGCCTTGGCCGTGTATTACTTCGTGGTTTTGCCGGTGAATGCCCTGACAAAACGGTTTGAGAAGCAGGCCCTGCCTGACAGGAAGAAGTGCCCCGAGTGTCACAGCGACATCCCGGTTGACGCTCGCAGGTGTGCCTTCTGCGCGCAGCCGGTCGCCTGAAAAGCACAGCTACGCCGCCCTGTGTTCCTCGAGGTGCGATGCGGTCAGCCTCGGGTTGCGAATGGCTCGCTTCTTCCAGTATGTATAACCGAACCAGGCTCCATAGAAGAATGCCAGCAAGCATGCCGAGAGTGCGGTGCTGAGGATCGTGCCAATGCCGGTCATCCGGCATACCACGTAGAAATCGCCGCAGATGCCGAGTGCCAGGAATACCATGGCCGCCAGCAGTGCGCGAGCCGTGATGTGGTGCAACATCTCGCTGTCTTCGCCCTGCTCGACGATGCGGTGGTACGCCGCGGGCAGGATCAGCAGAATCGTGCTGACGGCGACGGAGAGCAGACTGGCGAGGTGCAGCAGCTTCCAGCTCTGCGGAATTTTGTAGAACTCGGTCATCCACATGATGATCAGCTGAAAGCCCAGCAGGGCTTGCGCTCCGGGAAGTACAACCCGGCATTCAATCAGGACCTGTTTGACGCGCGTGGTGAGATCGGTTTCCTGCTCCTCGCTCATTTGAATCTCTCTCAGGGGATCGAAGATGGCGTAAAGGTGGATTCGCCCATGCTTTCTCCTTCGCGCCGCCAGTTCCAGTACATACCAGCCGAGAAGCGTCGCCAGTAGTACGCTTCCCCCAACAATCGCTGCGCCGGCAGTTCCGAGTACCCAGCGTGCGCCGAGAAAGAAGCTCAGGCTCATTGCAAGGGCGAAAGGAAACAGACCTGCGGAGACTGTCAGCGTCCCCAGCCGGTGAAATCCTGCCGTGTTGCGTCCGTGCAGCACGATGCGATGAAACGATACCGGGAGCATCAGCACTCCGAAGCCCACCAGCATCAAACCCAGCGCTGCAACCTGAATCTCCTGCGTGTACGGCGCCATCCTGCTGAATCCGGGCTCGAAGAAAGACTTGAAGTCGAAGCCGATGAGAATCTGAATTCCAAGCACCAGAATTCTGGTCTCGTTGAGCGCGTTTTCGACCTTGTCTTTCACTTGTGCCACGGTTTCCGGGGTTACGAAATCGTTACTAAGTACGGTAGATTGTTAATCATGCTTCCAGAGTTGTGCCGGGGCCTCGAAGCAATACCTTTGCCAGAACTGTAATCGCCTGTAACCAAAGAAGTTAACTTGCTTCGCAGGGGCTGATTTCGGCTCCGGACTGTGCTACAATGATGATGGGCCGGCGGGTCTCTAAGTTACTGAAATATAGGGTGGATAATAGTATCTGCCGGGTTAACTGCAGCATCGCCGCGCCCTCGCTGTAAAGTGGCAATCCGCTCACGATGCGATTGCCGACGAATGGAGCAGGATGGCCTCGAAAGATCCGCGACTCGCCGCTGCGGCCGCATCGCATACTGACAAGCCACTCGACGCACCCGACGAAAAGCCTCCCGTACAAAATGGCAGCAATGGCAATGGCAAGTCCGATGGCGACTACACTGCCGAGTCCATCAAGGTGCTGGGCGGCATGGAAGCGGTCCGCAAGCGTCCGGCAATGTACATCGGCTCCACCGGCGAGATGGGACTGCACCACCTCGTTTACGAGGTTGTCGACAACTCCGTCGACGAGGCGCTGGCCGAATTTGCCGACCGCATCGACGTCACCATTCACATCGACGACTCCATCACCGTAGTCGATAATGGCCGCGGCATTCCGGTGGACCAGATGGACGTGGATGGGGAGCGCCTGCCCGCCGCCCAGGTCGTCATGACCATGCTCCACGCCGGGGGAAAGTTCGACAGTTCCACCTACAAGGTTTCTGGCGGACTGCATGGCGTGGGCGTCTCGGTTGTGAACGCGCTCAGTCATCTGCTGGAACTCGAAATCTGGCGCGACGGCTCGGTATGGGAGCAGACCTATTCCAAAGGCGAGCCCACTTCAAAGCTGAAAAAGACGGGTACCACCAGGAAACGCGGTACTAAAGTCCACTTCGTCCCTGACAAGGAAATCTTCACCGTCACCGAGTACAACTACGACACGCTGGCGCAGCGCCTGCGCGAGCTGGCCTTCCTCAACAAAGGTCTGCTGATTACTCTGACCGACGAGCGCACCACCGACCCGAAGACAGGCGAGCCCAAGCGAGCCGAGTTAAAGTACAACGGCGGCATCGCGGAGTTCATAAAGCACCTGAACCGCGGCAAGAACGTCCTGCACGACAAGCCCATCTACATGGAAGCCGAGCGCGATGGAGTAGCGATGGAGATCGCGCTGCAGTACAACGACGGCTACTCCGAAACCGTCTTCAGCTTCGCCAACAACATCAACACCGTTGACGGCGGCACGCACCTGCAAGGCTTCCGCACGTCGCTGACCCGCACCATCAATTATGCCGGCCAGCAGCTCGGGCTTTTTAAGGATGTAAAGGAAAATCTGACGGGCGACGACGTTCGCGAGGGACTGGTGGCGGTGGTCAGCGTCAAGCTGTCGCAGCCCCAGTTTGAAGGCCAGACCAAAGGCAAGCTCAACTCCGATATCGCCGGCACGGTGCAGGCCTTCGTCAACGAGCGCCTTGGAGGCTTCTTCGAACAGAACCCCACTATCGCCAGGCGCATCATCAACAAGGCCATTGAAGCGTCCCGCGCCCGCGAGGCGGCACGCAAGGCCCGCGATCTTACCCGGCGCAAGGGCGCGCTCGACGGTGGCGGACTGCCCGGCAAGCTGGCCGACTGCTCCGAGCGCCAGCCGGAGCGCTGCGAAGTCTACCTGGTGGAGGGCGAGAGCGCCGGCGGCACTGCCAAGCAGGGACGCGATCGCCGCTTCCAGGCCATTCTGCCGCTGAAGGGCAAGATCCTCAATGTGGAAAAGGCGCGTTATGACAAGATGCTCAGCCACGAGGAAATCCGCGCCATGATCACCGCCCTGGGCACCGGCATCGGCAAGGACGACTTCGATATTTCCCGGCTGCGCTACGGCAAGATCATCCTGATGACCGACGCCGACGTCGACGGCTCGCATATCCGTACCCTGCTGCTCACCTTCTTCTTCCGCCACATGGAGGAACTGATCAAGCGCGGGCACGTGTACATCGCCCAGCCGCCGCTGTATCGCATCAAGAAGGGCAAATTCGAGCAGTACATCAAGAACGACGCGGAATTCGTCAAGGTGATGGTGAAGCGCGCCGCCGATGGCATTGTGGTGCGCTACGGCGAAGGCGCCGCGGCTCTTGAAGGCGCTCCCCTGACGAAGTTCATGACCACGCTGAACGATTACATCGGCTTCTTCGACAAGGTGGACAAGCGCATTCGCGACGAGAAGATTACCGAACTGCTGCCCCGGGCCGATCTGGTGAAGCGCGTGGACTTTGAAGGCGACAGCAAAAAGCCGCCGGCCAGGATCGCCGCCCTGGAGAAGGCGCTGAAGGGGATTGCGAAGGAGCGCGGCATCAAGGAAGTTGGCCCGCCGCGCTTTGAGGAAGAACACAGCCTGTGGGAGCTCAGGTTCGTCAACTCGCAGGGCGCCGAACACGTCATCAACTGGGAGCTGGCTTCCACGCCGGAATTCCGGCAGATGATGTCGAAGTACCGGCAAATCGAGCAGTATATGCAGCCGCCCTACTACATCGAGGCGGTGAAGAAGGAAGCCGGCGCCAACGGCAGCGAAGAGCTGAGCGATGCCGAGCGCGCCGAGCAGGAGAAGGCGGAGCAGAAGAGTCCCAAGTCGTCAAAGCGCAAGACCCAGGCCGAAACCGTGGAGAAGACCTCACCGCGCGAGCTGTTCGACTATGTGCTCAACGAGGGCCGCAAGGACTACACTGTCCAGCGCTATAAAGGTCTGGGCGAGATGAGCTCGCAGCAGCTTTGGGAAACCACCATGGACCCCGAGCGCCGCACCCTGCTCTCGGTGAAGCTGGAAGATATCACGGAGACGGAGAACATCTTCAGCACGCTCATGGGCGAGGACGTCGAGGCCCGCCGCAAGTTCATCGAAGACAATGCGCTGGACGTGAAGAACCTGGATATCTGAGCCACCCGGGCAATCCAAAAAAGCGCTTCACCCCCCGTCGTGTTACAACAATCCTTCATGCCCATCGCCTCCCTGCCCTCACGCATTGGAGCGCCGCAACTGATTGCGCTGCTCCTGCTGGTGCTTTTCGGGCTGCAATGCGTCTGGTTCATCGGCCATGAGCCCTTGTCGGCCGTCGAAGGCATGTATGTCGAAGCCGGACTGCTCCATCTGGAGCGTTATGCCGGCGCCAACACGCCGCAACGTACCGCTCTGGTGGCTCTGGTGGCCGGAGTCACAGCCAGAGTCTGCGGTCTGGAAACGCGCATCACCGAGCTGAACCGCTATCGCCTGCTCATCCGCCTGCCCTTCCTCATCGCCGGCCTGCTGCTGGGGGCGTCGCTGTGGTACGTGGCGCGCCGCCTCTACGGAAACATCGGAGGCTACGTGGCGCTAGGGCTGTACTGCTTCTCGCCGCTCACCATCGAGGCGGCGTGCGAGGTCGGTCCATCGGTGATCGGTGCGTGGGGAGCTTTCGGCCTCATCTTCACCAGCATTGCCGTGGCGCACACGCTCTATGCGCCGCGCGAGGTGGTGTTGTGGAACTGGCGCCGCATTCTGCTGATGGGCCTATCCATTGCCATCTGTGTGGGGGCCCAGTTTTCCTTCTGGGTGCTGCTGGTACCGGCGCTGCTGTTCATGTTGTGGGTGGGACATGTGAGGCCGCTGGCCGCTCTCGCCATCTTCGCCGCCGCCTGCCTCACCGGACTCATCCTGATCTCGGCGCTTTACGGGTTCCGTCCTGGGGCCGTCGTCAGGGCTTTCGCAGCCGCCGACTGGCTGGAGATTGCCTCCCGCGACTTCGTCTCGCCCGGCATGTCGTGGGCGCTCTCCAGCTTCTTCCTGGAAAATGGACTGGGGCTGCTGATTTTGGTGGCTGTCACTCTGGTCACGTTTGTGGTCTGGAAGCGGACGCGCTTCTTCGGCACGGCCGCGCCCCTGCTCGTTACCCTGCTGCTGTTCAGCCTCGCCCTGCGCATGCATTTCTCCGCCTCCACCTTTCTGTTCGTCGCGCTGCCGTTCCTGATGCTGTTTATGGCGGGAGTTTCGGCCGACCTGCTGGAAAGCCGTTACGCCCTTGCCGCCAATGCCGTCGTCTTTGGCGTACTGATTGCCAACGCCATGATCGATGTCTATGGTCTGCTCGCCCTCGGAAGCCGAAGCCGATAAGAACTTTGCCGCATCCAATGGGTTGGAATAGGATGAGGGGAGACAGGAGGCGAACCGTGAGGCCGGCATGGAGCAGTAGCTGGACCAGGGCTTCGTTCGCCATTTTTGTTCTAATCGCGGCGGCGGCGATTCTGGCCACCGCGCAGTTCAATGGCCGTCCACCTTCAACCACGACCATCGGCGGGCACTCGCTTGCTCCGCCGCCCAGCGTGACTTCCATCGGCGGCCGGCATCTGCCACCGCCCGCGCCCAGTGTGACGTCGCTTCCCAACTTCGGCTTCCACAATCACGGACCATACTTCAACGGACGCTATGCCGGCCACGGTTATCTGGGCGGCTGGGCCTACGCAGTGCCTTATTACTATCCGCTGGACAACTCCGCCTACGGTTATGACTACGTAGGAGCTGGCCCGGACCTCTACGCCGGCCCACCGCCGGGACCGGATGACCCGACGCTCCACGTCATTGTCGAACAACCGCCTGCGAGCCGTTATGGCGCGGACATGCCCGAGCCGCAGGCGTATGCGCCGCCCGCACCTCCACAGCCCGCATCTGCGCCGGTTGCCGACGTAAAACCGGGTGAACCGGTTGTGCTGGTCTTCCACAACGGACGCAAGCAGGAAGTAACCAACTACGCCATCATGGGCGACTCCCTGTACGTCTTCGACCAGGGCCGCAAGAAGATCGCGCTCGCCGACCTGGACATTCCCGCAACCGTGAAGGCCAATGACGACCGCGGCCAGGAGTTCAGGATGCCGCCGGCTCCGTCAAAGAAGAAGACCTCAACGGCGGTTCCGCAAAGTGTGCCCGATCAGAAGCCCGACAAAAGCGCAGGCTCGCCGCCCAACGTCGCCACCCTGATGCCGTAGCAGGCTGCTGAAAAACTCCGTTTTGGCCAGCGCATGAGTCAGGGCACGATCTCGGTCGTGCCGCAAAAGCCTTTATTTTTCTCATTCTGAGCCGACTTCAGTCGGCGGCAGAAACTGTGCAAAGGTTTTTCAGCGGCCTCCTGGGCCGCCCGGGTTTTCGGGCGCTACCAGGATTCAGGTTTCCTCAATCGCTGCAGTCCAGCTCCGGGCCAACCATTTACAATCGATACGTGCACAAGTTTTACGACAACCCGGTCGAGCGGTGTGCACCGGCGGGCGCGCGGGTGCCCGCATCCGTCTCGCTGGGTGGGGTGGAAATCCGTCCCGCGACCGTGCTGGCGCCGATGGCGGGCATCACCGACACCGTGTTCCGCCGCTTCATCCGAAACCTGGGCGGCTGCGGCCTGATGATGACCGAGTTCACCTCGGCCGACGGTATCATCCGCTACAAGGACAAAAAGGCGAAGCAGTACCTGACCTTCTACGGCAATGAGCACCCGATTTCGGCGCAACTGTTCGGCAGCGATCCCGCGACCTTGGCCGATGCCGCCCGCGTCGTGCAGGACCTGGGCTTCGATCTGGTGGACCTGAATCTGGGTTGTCCGGCGAAGAAGGTAGTCAAATGCAATGGCGGCTCGGGATTGTTGCGCGACCTGCCGCTCATCCGCGGCATCTTCGAGGCGGTCCGCTCCGCGGTGACCATTCCCTTTACCGTGAAGTTTCGCGCCGGCTGGAGCGACCGGGAAGTCGTACATGTGAACCTCGCAAAGATCGCCGAGGACTGCGGCTTGGCGGGCGTGGCGCTTCATGCCCGGACCCGCGAACAGGGCTACAGCGGACAGGCGCGTTGGGAATGGATCGCCGCTGTTAAGGACGCGGTCAGGATTCCTGTCATCGGCAATGGCGATGTGCGCTCGCCCGAAGATGCCGCCGCCATGGTTGCGCAGACCGGTTGCGATGCGGTGATGATCGGACGCAGCGCGGCATCGAACCCGTGGATCTTCCGCCAGATCGGGCAGTACACAGATACCGGATCCTACGACCTGCCGACCGATGCCGATCGCTATGCCATGATCCGCACCTACTTCGCCATGCTGCTGGAAGAAAACATGGGCGGCGCCGAGGGCAAGATGAAGCAGTTCGCATCCTGGTTTACCCACGGCGTGCCGCACGGAGCGCAGCTGCGTAAGGCGGTGTATGAGGCGAAAACCGGCGCTGACATCCTCGATGCGGTTGACCGCTTCTTCGGGATGCTGCTGCGCGGCGAAGCAGCGGCGGAAAGTGAACGTCAGTCCCTGACGAGTGACATTCATGAGCCCTGCGTCAGTTGCTGAAGCGCCACTGACGAAGAAGGCCTCAACTGCGCGCTCGCTGGGGCTGCTGGCCGTGGCCACCGTCCTTTGCTTGCTTCCGTTTTCGGGCCGCGCGTTTAATATCGACGACCCGCTTTTTTTGTGGTCCGCGCAACATATCCTTCACCATCCCTTCGATCCCTTCGGCTTTCAGGTCAACTGGTATCAGCAAAGCCTGCCGATGTCGCAGGTCACGGAGAACCCTCCTCTCGCCTGCTACTACGCGGCCCTGATCGGCAGCATTGCCGGCTTCTCCGAACGTGCGCTGCATCTGGGATTTCTGCTGCCGGCTTTGGCAGTTGTGCTGGGCACCTACCGGCTGGCACAATGCTTGACCCGTTCACCGCTGGTGGCAGCAGCGGCAACGCTGTTCGCTCCAGGATTGCTGATCTCCGCCGGCAGCGTAATGTGCGACACCCTGATGCTGGCCTTCTGGATGTGGGCGGTCGTCCTGTGGGTGGAAGGTCTGGATGGCCGCAGGCAAGGTTATCTGCTGGCAGCGGCGCTCCTGACGTCCGCCGCGGCGCTTTCGAAATTCTTCGGCATCTCTCTCGTGCCGCTGCTGTTCGCTTATTCGTTCGCCAGATTTCGCCGCGTGGGACGCTGGGCAGGATACCTGGCTGTTCCTATCGCCGTGCTTGTCGGTTATCACTTCTGGACGCACGCCCTGTACGGCGTCGGAATGTTTGGCACGGCGATGGCATACGCTCCGCAACGTATCCTCCAGGGCCGGCTGCATGCGCTGTTCTATCCGGTGGTCTGCGCCAGCTTCATCGGGGGCTGCGCATTGCCGGCGCTGCTCATGGCGCCCCTGCTGTGGTCGCGCAGGTCCATCGTCATCACGTCGCTGGTGGTAGGAGTGGCGGCGGCTTCGGGCCTGTACCTGCTGCGCTACCACCTGCCTATGGCGTCAACCGGCACGCTGCTTCAGCAGCACTCCACCAGCGTCGGGCTGCAGCTCGCAATCTATGTTGCCGGCGGCATTTCCGTGCTCGCCCTCGCCGTCGCCGACCTGCGGCAACATCGCGATGCTGATTCCCTTCTGCTTGCACCGTGGGTCTTCGGCACCTTTGCTTTCGCTGCTTTTCTCAACTGGACAATCAATGCCCGTTCCATTCTTCCGCTGATTCCACCGGTTGGGATCCTGCTTGCCCGCCGGCTCGACGCCGTCCGTCCACGCGCAGGCGTGGCGCATGCAGGAAAAACTGCCGTCGCGCTGCTCGTGTCGGCAGGGCTCGCGCTCTGGATCGCACGCGCCGATTTGGAGCTGGCTGCGTCGGGCAAGCGCGCCGCCGAGGTCCTGCGCGAGCGGACCAGAAACACTGCCGGGACCGTTTGGTTTGAGGGCCATTGGGGATTTCAGTACTACATGCAGCAGATGGGCCTGCATGCCTTCGATTTCACCCACACCAGCCTGCATCCCGGCGATGTCGTGATCGTTCCGCGCGACGACTTCACCACGGTCGGGCCGCCGCGGCAGTTCGTGTCATTGGTAGAGACGCTGCAGTTGCCGTTGCGGGAGCCCGTCACAACCTTGAGTTCGGAGATGGGAGCGGCATTCTATCACTCGGGTTACGGACCGCTTCCTTTTGCCTGGGGAAAGGTCCCGCCGCAGCAATATGCGATATACCATATCGCGGTGCCGCTACGGCCGGAGCAGTGGCCGCCGCTGCGACCAAAATAGGATGCGCCCGGCCCGGGATGCAGGCCGATAGGTTAGACTTCCAGTTGTAGAAGCGTCTCACTTCCCTGGAGGGACTCATGCCCCATTGCACAAAGTGCGGAGCGGAAGTTGCGGCCAACGCGCAGTTCTGTCAGGTGTGCGGCCAGGCGCAACCAGCTGCGGCGGCACCGCCGCCGCCACCTGCCTCGCCACCTGTCGCCTCCACCGGCAGCGGCCTGAGCGAGAACACCGCCGCGGCCTTGAGCTATGTCCTGGGCTGGATCACCGGCATCATCTTCTTTCTCATCGACAAGCGTCCCTACGTTCGCTTCCATGCCGCGCAATCCATTGTGACCTTCGGAGCGCTGCACCTCATCCGCATCGTGCTGGGCATGATTTTCGGCGTCGGATTCATTTTTGGCGGCTACGGACACTGGGGCTATGGCACGTTGGGCGGCTTCGGCCTCGGCATAGCCCTGCTCAGTCTGCTCGGGCTGTTGATATTTATTGTGTGGATTGTGTGCCTGGTGAAGGCTGCAAGCGGGCAGCGCTTCATGGTACCTATCGCTGGCCCGATTGCGCAGAACCTGGCAGGACAGTAGGCAATTGCAGATTGTTAATATCCCCGGGTCAGTTGCCAGATAGTCGCTGAATCAATTGCTCTGCTTCTTGTGCGTGCTGCCTTGCCCTTGCTGGCCGCCTGATCTCATGCAAAAATGAAAGCGCGTCCCGGTGGAAGGGGACGCGCTTGATTTTCGTTGCGACCCTGGAGCTACTTCTTCACGACGTTCTCGCCAAAGCGGAAGGTCGGCCCCACGGAGAACCGCACGCTGTTACGGCCCCCATTCAGCAAACCGGAAAAAAGATCGTAGTGAACGAAATCGGCTGCCGTACGCACCGCAAAATGCTGGCTGAGGTTAAAATCCAGTCCTCCGCCGAAGCCATAAAACACGATCGTGTCGGTCTTGTGCATGTTCGAACCCACCAGCGCCTGGACAAGCCCCTTGGTGAGGGGGTCCGTCGGCCTTAGCGACACGGACTCGTGCAGCGCTCCCAGCGCCGGGCGCACGAAGATGGTCACAGCTTCCATTTTGCGGATGTTGATCTGCGGTCCGGCGCTATAGGTGTAAGTCGTCGAATTGATCGGAACGGCAAAACGATATCCCGGAGGAACCAGTCCATCCAGTAACGCCAGCCCTCCCGCCAGTTGCTGCTGCACTCGTGACGACAGCATGTTCGGAGTGATGCTGGTGTCGCCCGTAAAAACGCTGAAGTCGCCGCCCAGCGCCAGCCAGGTGTTCACATTGACGCCGAACTCGCCATTGAATCCGTTCTCGAACAGATTCAGGCTGGGTGTACTGAAGAAGGAATATCCCGTGAACGCGTCGAAACGGCTGACATAGCTCTGTTGTGAGAAACCGCTGAGGCAGCTCAGAAGAACAAACAGGACCACTGCGGAAAGTACTTTAGGCCGCATAAAAAGTCTCCTTGCCACTCGCCCAAGCTTGGGGAAGTCGGCCAAATAAGTTCGATTCAGTGTCTCCTTTTTCCCGATTGGAATCAGTAACAAAGCGTGAATTTGTTACGGCGCTCCCGAATTGGAACAAAACCGCTGAGACACTACGCCGAGACTACAGGAGGGTTTTACCGGCTTGCAATATGCAGAGCGGCGCTCGGCTACGACTTCCGTGGTAGAGCAGGAACAATGCGCCGGCGAGAATGCGGGCCGCTAGCTGCGGGCAGAGCACGCCCCGGCCAGGCGCCGGGCGATGACGGCATAAGCCGACGCGTTGAAAGCCAGGCCGATGTGCGTGCCCGGCACTTCGAAGTCGTTGTTGGGATCTCCGGTGGTGCAATAGCGCCAGTCGGCAATGCCGTCGCTGCGGGTGTAGATGGCCGTCTCCATCACCGAGCATGTCATCCTGCGGCGGAGCGAGCAGAGAAAATCGCAGGTACAACTGCCGGTGTAACAGGTGGGAAGTACTCCCTTGCCATGCTGCTCCAGTATCTGGCGACGGACCGCTTCCGCGGCGCGCAGGATGGTGGGATGCAGCACGGTGCCGCGAAATGGCGACGCCAGCGTGATCACCGAAGCCACATCGGCGGAACGCTGGCAGGCCAGCGCGCGCGCAATGATGCCGCCAAGGCTGTGACCGATCAGGTGGATCTTCCTGCCCGTCTCCGAAACCGCTTTGCTGATGGTGTCGTTGAGTCGCCGCTGGATGAGCAGGTTGGGACATTCCGCGTTCAGCCCGATGCCGGAAAAATACGGCCGGTATCCGATACGCCCCAGCCAGGAATGCAGCTGTGTGAGGTACGCGTCGGTGCCCAGAAAACCCGGAACCAGCAGCACCGCCGAGCCGTCACCGTGCGGAATTCCGAGCCCGTAATAGACCGGTGAGGCGTGGAGGAGGAGAAGATCGGCGGCGAACAGCGCTTCCTTCCAGATGCTTATGTCGGCTTCGGCGATTTCCTGGTAAAAAGCAGCGGCGGGCGGTGGCGCCATAGAGGAGTGCGTGCTCTCCCTTTATTCGTTCGCTGGAATCGCCCGCCTCAAGGGTTCCCGAAGAACTGCAACGCGAGTAGCCGGTCGGAGGCAGCTTCCGGGTGATTAGTGTAAATACATGCCGCGCGGGTTGCCAAGCAGGATTTCAGGGGGTACCCAGGTTACACCTTCCAGAGTGGCCTGTATGGACAAGTACAGATTCTAAAGGGGATACTCATGAAAGCAGATGACGTGCCGCCGCGGTCAACGGCACGTCACCGAGGCGTGCGATTCGCTCCCGGTTTGGAGCAAGGCCACGCCTCACATCTGCTTACGCGGTTTTATGCGGTCGCGCGTGCCGCTTCCACCTTGATGGTCCGTACTGGCCGCTTCCGGCGGGCAGTCGTTCTGACCGGGCGCTTGGGCTCAGGACGGTGCATCATGGTGTCAATCAGCGCCTTCTCCGCGCTGACGAAGTTCTTTACTCCCTCCCTGGTCAGGTCGGGAATGGGAATGAACGGGAAGGGCGCGATCATGTTCATGGTGCGTCCTGCCGCGCGCATATTGGCTTTCACCTGCCGGCCGGCCACGTCGATCAGCTTCTTCTGGGCGTCGATATAGGCGTCGGTGGCTTCCTTGGCCAGTTCGGAGAGCTCCGTCTTCTTCATCTTGCGGACGGGTTCCTTGCCGCTGGTCGCTTTCGAGGTCTCCTCGGCAACCATGTCGAGAAACTTCTTCTGGGTGTGGACGAAGGTGTCCATGCCCTCGCGCGCGAGCTCCACCAGGTTATCCGGGTCGAAGCCCCTGCCGTCTTTGACCGCGGTCAGCCAGGCATGGGTCTGCTTGCTCGCCATCTTCAGAAATTCCTGTTGCATGTCGACGAAGGTGTTGAAGCCACGCTGTGCCAGCTCAGTCATGGCTACAGCGGCCTTGCTGCTGGAGACACGCTCCTTGACTCCATTGGTTACGATTTCGTGCTCCCGCCGCGCCAGGCCAAGGAGCAGCTTCTGCCCTTCGATGAAGTTGGAAATCGCTTCTCCGGCCAGTTCACTGGCGATGGCCGCGGGGCAAAAGTCCGGACCGGCAAAGCGGCTGCGGACCATGTTCATGACGTTGGCGTTCTGGCTCATGGCCAGATCCACCAGGATTCGCTGGGTGGCGAAGAAGTTTTCTACCCCCTGCTGCACCCATCCCGACAGCAGAGATACAAAGGATGAATCCCCGGTATGGACTGTGGAGGATTCCGGCTTTCCGTTCCTTGGCATTATGACCTCCATTTTGCTGCAGTGCAGCATCAACTAGAATCTAGTATTTTCGCTGGTGCATGTCAAGCGTTTTGTGAGATCATTGTGCGTTGCAACAGGAGCGGGCAGATGGCCGGGCAGAAGGTCGTCATCCGGAAATATCCAAACCGCAGACTCTATGACAGTTCCAGCAGCCGCTATATCAACCTGGAGGACATCGCGGCGATGGTCCGAAACGGGAAAGATGTGCAGGTACTGGATGCCAATACCGGCGAAGACCTTACCCGCGTCACCCTCACCCAGATCATCGTCGAAGATGCCAGGGACCAGCCCTCGGGGCTGCCGCTGGAACTGCTGCGCCAGCTCATCGTGACCACCGACCATGTCGGCCAGGAGTTCATCCTCTGGTATCTGAAATCCGCCTTCGATACCTACCAGAAAGTGCAGAGTTCATTGCAGGACCGCTTCAGCCAGATGCAGTCGGCGGCGCTGTCGCCCGTGCAGATGATGAAGAACTTTCTGCAAAGTTCCGGAGCGGAGAAGACCAGCGACAACGGCGAGGAGATGCGCGAGCTGCGGCAGCGGATCGCGGAGCTGGAGGCCCGGCAGCAGCAGAAATCGCGGCCGCGCCGGAAGGCCGCCGCGCGAAAGCCCAGGTCCAGATGACACTGGAGAGGGGCGGAACCCGGAGGAGTGTTGACCGGCGAAGCGGACCAGATTGATGGTTCGGCGCGTCACCGCGACATCGGCGGCAGAAAGCAATGGGCAATGCTGGCTTGACAATTGCCTTAACAGGGTACAGGATTCCCTTATTCCGGAGTGGCAGAATTTGGCGCGACTCGCCGGAGCGCGCCAGGGTCGGGTATTCACATCTTTGGCCCGAACCGTCGCGATGGAGAGGACTGTAACGGCACAGCGGCTGCCGTCGCCAGTCCTAAGGGGAACGATGGAAAAACGTCTCGGCTTGGCCATGACAGGGGGCGGCGCTCGCGGAGCCTATCAGGCGGGCGTGTTGAAGCGAATCGGTGAGATAAGACGTATCCAGCAGACGGGGAATCCCTTTCCTATCATTGGCGGCGCATCCGCCGGGGCGGTCAACGGGGCGGCTCTCGCCGTCGGCAGTGACGAGTTTCCCGCCGCTACCAGGATCCTGGCCGACCTGTGGGCCAACCTGAGACCGTCCGATGTTTTCCGCTGCGATCTCGTCTCCCAGGCGCACAACTCGCTCATCTGGATACTCGATCTTTCTCTCGGCGGAGTCATGGGTGGCGGCAATGCCCGCTCGCTCCTGGATGCCACTCCGCTGCGCGAATATCTCTCCGCCCGCCTCGACTGCAGCCGCATTCAGGACAATATCCGCCGCGGACACCTCTACGCGCTCGCCATCTCGGCCACCAACTACAACTCCGGCATGAGCTATCTGTTCATTCAGGGAAAAAAGGGCCATCCCATCTGGAACCGTAGCCGGCGCGTCACCCTGGCGGCCAAAATTACCGTCGAGCATATCTGCGCCTCGGCTGCCATCCCGCTGGTCTTTCAGCCGGTACGGCTGGAGACCGCCAATGGGACGGCCTTCTTCGGTGACGGATGTTTGCGCCTGCAACAGCCGTTGAGCCCCATCATCCGGCTGGGGGCGCAGAAAATATTTGCCATCGGCGTGCGCTGTGAAAGACGCGCACACGAGGAAGAAGCTTTGGACCTGCGAAATCCCTCCTTGGCGCAGGTGCTCGGCGTGGTTTTCAACGTGATGTTCCTCGACCACCTGGCGACCGATGTGGAGCATCTTGAACGCCTGAACCAGTTGCTCAGAGATGGCCACATCGGCCAGACTGAGGCGAACGACTGCGAAAGGATGCGGCCGCTCACCGTTTTGCTGGTCACCCCCTCGGTCAACCTCACCGAAGTGGCGGCGCAGCACCAGAGGGACATGCCCTATCTGATCCAGTATTTCGTGAACGGGCTGGCGCGGGACGCGGCTTCCTGCTCGGACCTGATGAGCTATCTGCTGTTCACGTCAAAGTACACGCGGGAACTGATTCATCTCGGCTATCACGACGCGGACAGGCGTATCGATGAGATCGAGCACTATCTGCTCTCGTCAGAGGCCGGAGACAGCGAACACGCGCCGGCGGGACGGAACGGCAAGGCACGTGACGCGGGAAACGGCAACCGGCGTGACAGCGCGCGACCCCTGCCCCAGTCGCGAGTACAGTAAGCTCCTGGCGTTCAACCCGGGAACAGATCCCGGGCATACGTCGGCTGCACAACCAGGACCAACTCCCTACAATAGGCTCAGGCTGGTGGCCAGATGGTGCAAACCGCCAACATGGTGACGCTGAAGCCGCAGACCCTCCAGGCTTTCGAGGATTACATCCGCGAAGCCGAGGAAGGCATGCAGCCATCGCTGCGCGGAGAAAGCGCCTTCCTTGAACTTGAATCCCAAAGGGCGCAGCAGGTCCGCCAGGGACATGTTGTGGCGCAGCTGTGGTCGGGCGACTGGCCGGTCAGGATACCCAATGGCCTGATCCACGACTGGACGGGAGCGGCCTTTCTGCCCGACGTTACCGTCGAGCAGGTGCTCAGCCTGGTGCAGAACTACGACGACCACAAAAACATCTACCGCCCCGAAGTCATCGATTCACGGCTGATCAGCCGCGAAGACAACGACTTCCGGATTTTTTTGCGGCTGCTGAAGAAGAAAATCATCACCGTCGTGCTCGACACCGACCATGACGTTCACTATGCGGCGGTGGAGGCGAAACGCTGGTTTTGCCGTTCCTTTACCACGCGCATCGCCGAGGTGGAGGATGCCGGCACGCCCAAAGAGCGGGTGCTGGAGCCCGATACCGGATACGGATTCCTGTGGCGTCTCAACTCGTACTGGAAGTTCGACGGCAGAAAAACGGGAGCGCCGCCTGGCGAGGAACGCCGCATGGCCACACGGTCGGGCGACGGCGTTTACATCGAGTGCCGCGCCATTTCGCTGACCCGCGACATTCCCACCGGCCTGGGATGGATCATCGAGCCCATCGTCCGCAAGCTGCCCCAGGAATCGCTGGTCCATACCCTGGAGTGCACGCGCAAGGCGCTGCAGAAACCCGCGTATGTTTCGCCGGGTCCAAAGCCGTAGCTCCTCGCGGCGGCAACCCTGAACCGCAGCCCCCGTATCGGGGCACGAGGTTACTCGTGCCGAGCACCGCTTTAATTTTTAGTGTCATCCCTGGCCGAGTGAGGTCGCCTTGCGCGACCGAACGCAGTCGAGGGACCTGCTTCTCGCCCCGCGGGCATCACGGTCAGCGGCATGCCCCATGCTCGCGCAGCTTCATGCTTCGGGGGCGAACGCGTGCGGCTCGATCTGCGCGAAGTACCGCGCTGCCGATTGCGCTGGCATGGGGTCGCCGGTCGTCCCCGCAGTTTCGCAGAGCAGTGCGAAGCCCAGGGTCTGGCTCAGGCGATGCAGCAGCCTGCGCGCATGCCGTTGCGCACTCTGCTCGTCGCGCAGGGTGACGGCCACCGCTTCCGTGTCCTGCTGCATTCGTCGGTGCAGGGCCTCGCGCAGATTGTCCAGGCTATGCGGGAGCTGCTCCCGGATCTCTTCAACCCGCGAACGATACTGCTCCCAGCCGCCATAGCGCGCGGCGAGCAGCCGCAGCAATTCCAGCGCCTGGATGTTTGCCGGGCCTTCCCACACGGTAAGCACCTGGGCGTCACGCAGCAGCCGCGCGATCGGATAATCGCTGGTATAGCCGTTGCCGCCCATCAGCTCCAGCGCTGCTCGGGTTGCGGCAATGGCGTATTCCGCGGTGAGATACTTGGCCAGCGCCGTCGTAAGGCGCAGCCATGTGCGGCGCGCGGCATCCCTCTGCACTTCGTCGAAGGTGATTGCCGCCTCGAAGGCCAGCAGCGCGCCCGCCTCGAACTCCACACGCAGGCGCAGCAGCTCGTCCTGCACCATGGGATATTCCGTCAGGAAATGCCCGAAGGCGCGGCGCGACTCCGCCCAGGCGAGCGCCTCGCGCAACGCCCGGCGCTGCACTCCCGCCGAACCCACGGCGTTGTGCACCCGGCTGTACTCCAGCGCCTCCATCATGAGCTTGAATCCCGCCGGCGGAGGCGCAATTTCCACCGCTTCCGCGCCCAGCAGGTCGATTTCCCCCGTGGGCAGGCCCTTGGTCCCAAGTTTGTCCTTGAGCCGGCGAATGCGGTGGTGATTGGGCCGGCCGTCGTCCAGATGGCTTGGCACCAGATACAACCCAAGCCCGGCCGAACCGCTAGCAGCGCCTTCGGGCCGCGCCGTGGCCACGGCCAGTCCGCTGTTGGCGTTGCTGGTGAACCACTTCAGCCCGTGCAGTGCGAAGTGATCGCCACGGGCAACCGCGGTGGTGGTTGTCGCGCCCACGTCGCTGCCGCCGTGCTGCTCGGTGGCCCATGTGCCGCCGGTCTTCGCTCCCCCATCCATTCGGACCACGTCATGCAGAAACCGCTGCCGCACGGCATCCGGCGCGTGCGAGCCCAGCACATAGGCCACCGCCCCGGTCAGGGTCACGGGACAATGCAGGCTGATGTCCGACTGCGCTAGAATGTATCCCATGGTGAAGCTGAGCACGTGAGGAGCGCTGCCGGTATAGGGCAGGCCGATGATCCCGCGGCGATACAGTTCGGCGTGCTGCCCCTCGTACCACGGATTGCAGACGATGCGATTCACCACTTCGCCATTGCGGTCCCAGGTCTCCAGTGCCGGAGGCGCGTAGCGGTCCGTGTAGTTCGCCTGCGCGTCCACATCGGTCCGTACCCAGTCGTGAAATTCGGCGAGCTGGCGGGAGTAGGCTGCCATGCACGGGACGCGCCAGGTAAGCCAGGGCTCAAGCCAGGCATCGAAACTGCGGTTGGAGTTCGTCATGGCTCTCCGCCGGCGGAAGTGCGCTTCAGAACATAAAATTCGGTGTCGAGATTGTCGTTCGGGAACAACAACTGCAATCGCTCCTGCTCAGGAGTGCGGAATATTGCGGCCTTCTGGTATTCGGTCGTCAGCCAGTAGTTCCCCGTCCGCAGTCCCCGCCTGTATTCCATCGGGCGCAGGGCAATGTAGTCGGGTCGAAAGTACGCAAGCATATCGATGAGGTTGCGTTGTTTCGGGTGCTGGTGTACGAAGCGCACGACCTCGCGATTGCACATGCCCGGATAGGCATAGACGACGTGCCTCGAGTAGTAGCCGATGTAGCCCAGAGGCTCACAGCCGACGGTCTGCTTCGGACCCATGACTGAGGCAAGATACAACCCGACTTCCTTCCGTACTCCTTCCTCCACAAATCTCTGGACATCTCTCTCGCCGCGGAAAGTTTGCGGCATGATGGCTGCCAGAGAAGCCAGATAGGCGAGGGCCACTGCATATCCTGCAATCGCGCGCCAGCGTCCGCGAAAGCAGGCGTGAAGCATTGCATTCACGCCCAGACCGGCGGCCATTATGGCGATTGCTGCCAGCGGAATGCAGTACCACAGGGCCACAACGCTGACGAGGAAGAGATAGTAGGCTGAGTACACGACAACAAAGCCGGCGATGGCCAGCCCGGGAATGCTCCTGGTCCGCCACGCCACCACCGTTCCTGCCGCGGCGAACATCAGAACAACCACGGAGATCGTCCCCCGTGGGTCGAAGGAGAAGAATGCGTAGCCGGTACCATTGCCTCCATAAGCGGGGCTGAGTATGGCAAATATGAACCGCGTGCGCTCCCACAGCTTCAACACAAAGGCCGATGGCGACAGGCTGGCGTACCAGCTGCCGAATCCCCAGGCTTTCGCCAGAATCGTGTTCGGAATCGGATTCCCGTAATACCAGGTAGTAAAGACGATCCAGGGGCCGTAGATCAGCAGCAGAGCGACTGCGACCGTTTCCAGTGCGCCCCAGTCATGCTTCTTGCGGCAACGCCAGCCCACCAATCCGGCAACAAGCAGCGTCCAGAAGCAGAAATCGGGACGCGCGAGCATGCATAGAGCGAGGCTGACGCCAATCAGGATGGGCCTGAAATCGAAGAGGCTGTAGATGGAGAGCAGGAGAACGGTTACGGCGATCTGCGTCTCCATACCTGCCATGCCAAACAGAAGCTGCTGGTGCTCGATTGCAAGATAACCGCCAACCAGCAGGGTTATGGGAAAGGCGGCTCCCAGGCGCTGGCAAATTCGCATCGCCAGCCAGACGGTAATGCCGCCGCAGATCGCCGACACGAACTTCAGCAATGGCAGTCCGAAGCCGTGATGCACCCACTCCCCCAGCAGCGGTATCAGTACACTCAGGGGACTGGTAAATCCGTGGATGCGTGGTCCGCCCGGCACATGAGTGAGACCGAGGCCCAGCGCCGCGTTTTCCGCGTGCTGGACCGTAATGAGAGCGTCTTCCCACGTCCGCCGCGTGTAGTACCAGAAGAAAAACCGGAGCGCGACCGCCAGAACAGAAAGGGTTAGGGTAGCCGCCGAAGCCCAGCGCTCCGCTCGAGGTGCAGCGGCCCTCTGGCCGGACCGCTGTGCATTCACAGCAATGTGCAGGTTGCGAGGGGCCGCGAGCTTTTCTCCAACAGACATGGACGCAGGACGCAAGTATACGCGGCGGGCGCCCGTTTGAGTGCTGGGAGAAGGACCTTTCCTGGGTCAACCGGGAGGAAATCCAGAGCGCGAATCATCGCGTACTGCGTCATTCAGGACGCAAGGTCGCGATCGGGCAGGCCGACCTGCTCCGCCCCCGGTGAACAGCATAAATCTCCACCACAGTTGCTCTCGACACGTCGCGAACATATCCCGTGAAGCCGGTGAAATTGCTGCTCACCGGCCTGCCGGCGTGGCTGCTCTCGGGTCGCCAGTCTCCCACTGCGCCAAATCCTGCTATGACGCCATCGCCGGCAATGACAATTTCCGACGGCGGTCGATGGACGGTTGGGTCCCATGCCCAGCCCGTAATCCGGAGCGATCGCGGCCAGCCGGTGGTGATTGCAGTCGAGGACTCAACTTTCCCCGAACAATCGTTGGCGGATGTCACGGCAAACACCGAAGTGAGTTGCTCGCCCAGAAGATTCGCCTCGGGTTGCGAAAACACCGACAGCCGTTCCTTCCTCATATACGGAACCAGCGAGCGCGGATACTCGGGATGAGAATCGGCCCACAGCAACTGCGCCGTGTCCGGAACGTCGGTCATCAGGGCAAAAGCTGCGGCACGAAGGTTGAAGGCCTGCCATCGGGCTTTGCCGAGGGGCGCTTCAGCTTTCGTTGCCGCCAAGAGCAGCACAGCCAGCAGAAGAACTTCCATGCCTACCATGGCCGCTGTTTGCCCCTCGACGGTCGCCAATCTGCCAAGCAGAATCAGCGCCATGCAGCCCCAGAACAGCAGCGCGAAGGACTGATAGCGTCCCGAGAATGCCTGGTCAATGCCAAAGACGAAGCGGCCCGGCGCCGTCACAATTCCCGTGCCCAGCGCGAACAGCAGGGTGAGCAGAAGCTGCGTACACAGCGCGGGCGAAGTCCGGAACCACGACGGTACCTGCCAGAGCACGAACAGGAAAAGAATGAATCCCGCAACTCCCAGCATCTCCGCCACGCGGATGTTGCTCTGCACCCAGGAACTTCCGAAATAAACGGCTATGTACTTCAGCAGTGCGAGCAGTGTCTCACGCGAATCGACCAGAGAGGAGGCGCGGATATAGACGGTGTAGTTATAAAAAAACGCGGCAATGCCGATGACCGCAGCGCTGGCCAGAGTCACGCTTGCCGCAAAACCCACCCGAAGCAGAACCGCGGCCCCGATCAGCAGAGGCCAGAGCAGATTTCCGTTCGACAGCGAAAACGTCGCGCACATCGCGGCAGCAATACACAGCACCAGGTATTTCCACGCGCCGCGGCTGGCGACCGGATCGCGGGATTTTTGCCGGTAAAGCAGCAGACCGATGAATGAAACGGTGCCGAAGAGCGGCGGCAGATAGCAGCACAGCCCGGTAAATCCCATAAGCAGGTTCGGCCATTGCGACGGACAAAACAGGCAGAACGCCGCCAGCCCGGTGCCGGTACGCCATAAGGCGCCTCGCCAGCCGCCGAAAACCCGCATGCTCCAGGCAAGCAGTGACAGGTGCAGGAACTGGATCAGCAGGTTGACGATGAGAAGGAATGTTTGGGTCGCATGAAACCAGCGCAGATCGGCTAACAGGAACAGCTTCGGGATGAGCACGCGGTGCTGATTGAACTGCCGCCACAGCCAGTCGAAGGTGTGGGCCGGACCTTCGTTGGCGGCGAAGTCGATCTGCATCCATGCATCCCAGAAGGGAAGTCTGGAGTGGCCAAGCACTACCAGATACACCGCGACCGCGACCGTCGCGGCGCCGCCGAGAAGTATCGCCCAGGAGAGGACGTGGGCGGCTCGCGCCAGCGGAGCCCTCCCGGCGTGCCCTGCCGGGTGATGCTGACGGATGGATGCTGTTACCGCTGGATTCACCCGCTTTCCGCCCTCGCCTCTTGCCCTTCTACTTGCGTTTGTCAGCTCCCTTGCGGCGCTGCCTCCTATAGCGGGCGAGCGCGTCCTCAATGACGGGCAAGGCGTGCTTCGCCGCTTCGATCTGGTCCACCTCCACCGCCTTGTTTTCCAGTTGCTTGTAGTCCAGAAAAAAGCGTCGCAGCATGGCCAGACGGTGGTCCGGCATTTCGGAAGCTTCCTTGTAGGAGTTGAACTCGGGATCATGGGTGGCGACGGCAATGATCTTGTGGTCGCGCTTGCCGCTATCGATCATGGTCATCAGCCCAATGGCCCGTGCCTGGATCAGGGTAAGCGGCACGACAGCTTCCTGGCAGAGGACCAGCACATCGAGAGGATCGTCGTCCTCGGCAAGCGTCTGCGGAATAAACCCGTAGTTCGCCGGATAGTAAACCGCCGAGTACAGCACGCGGTCGAGGCGGATGAGCCCACTCTGTTTGTCGAGCTCGTATTTCACGCTGGAGCCGAAGGGGATCTCGATTACCGAAAAAAACTCCAGGGGAACCTTATCCCCGGGAGAGATGTCGTGCCAGGCATGAGTCATGTGCAGGGCGCCAGCGGGCGAAAAATGCGAGTGTCAATTGTAGCCGAGGATTGGCGGTATTCACCCATTCGGACATTGGCGCCGGCGCCCGTCGATGAGCTGCGGCCGAATAGCCCTGGCTGGAGTGTCCGGTCCCGGAAGCAAAGACAACGAAGGCGCGGAAAAGCTCGTGTGCTCTTCTCCGCGCCTCCCAGAATCCTGTTGGCGGCTCAGTAGCGATGCGGCAGCTTCTGCTCGGTTTCCACCGAACTCGTCAATGATCCGACCAGATAACTCACCACAATCACGCTCACTACCGCTATCGTCACCAGATCCATGTGGCACCCCATCCCGGCGGCTGGCGCCGGGCCAATTCTCGTCCCAACATCCGCTTTGCAGCAGGGTCTCAAACCCTGCATCGCACCGAAAGTTGTGCAATGTTTGTAGCACAACTTTTCTCCGGCTGCACCTTAATTCGGAATCAGGGGAGTAACTTTGGTCGCAGACTATGCCCCACACCTTCACCTCTGGTTCTATTTTGTAACACTTTTGAAAACGTTGGGTGGCTGGAGAAACGGCCGGCGTTGAATGACGCGTTCGGGTTGACGGACGCCGGCAAATCGGTGTTCACGACTGCCGGTCCGCAAGCCGGGCCAGCCGGGCCGAGCTTTCGGCCACACCATCGGCCACGTTGACTTGAGTGTAGAGGTCCCGGGCCTGCTGCCAGAGTACCTTCACTTCGGCAATGTCCCCGGTGTTGTCTTTCAACACGGCCATGCTGCGGATCACGTTGGCCAGATCGAGGGGCGCAGCATCGCTCCGGGCGCGATAGAGATTCAGCGCTTCTTCATAGCAGGGCTCGGCCAGGTCGGCGCGGCCAGCCTGCTGATGCACGTCCCCGAGGTGGCGAACGGTGTGCGCCAGCACGAGCGAATCGCCATGTTGGCGACAGAGGCCCACCGCTTCCTCGTAGTGCCGGCGTGCGGACGGGCCGTCACCCGACTTTCTCTCGACCTCAGCGAGCAGCCGAAGCGCCCCTGCCAGCTCAATGGCATTGTGCTGCTGACGCAGCACATCAATGGCCCGCATCACGTCGCGCCGGGCATCGGCGAGGCGATGCTCTCTTTTGGCTCGCGCAGCGCGTGCCACCAGATCTGCAGCCGTATCCGACATTGCTGATGATGTTAGCAGGCGTCCCACGCGCCACCAGGCCCCATGCTCCGGGGCACACACCAGAGAGGCCCAGCTAGGCGGTTGCGTGCGGTCCGGTTTCAGCCACCACCCGTAGCAGGGCATCGGGTCCGTCGGCTCCCACCACGTAGCGATCGGCCTCCACCTCGGGCCATTCGCCATAGATGTGCGCGATGTACACGAACTTGCCTTGGCATTTGCCGTCGCGGAAGATGCGGATGATCTTGCGCGCGCTGGCGTCGGGCAGGCGATGACAGACGAGGGCGACATCGAACGAAACCTTCTCTTCCGCCGCCTCCAGCGCCTCTTTTTCGGTGTTGAAGGTCACCACTTTATGGCCGGCCGACTCGAGTATGCGCTGGCGCAGCAGAGCCACTTCCGGATCGGTGGTCAGAATAAGAATCTTCATCGTGCGGCGATTCCGGGGTGTGAAATTTACTCCTGCGGGAGGATATCAGAAGCGGCGCAGACCGGCAGCAGAATTCCGGCCGAAGCACGGGCCCGGTTATAACCGGCACAGCAGGAGCCGTCGGGCCGCCTGCAGTGGGCTGCCGCAGGTCCGCTCCGGGGGCCTTCCGTGTTATATTTGCGCCAATAATGCTCAATGCGCTCCTTTGGTGGCTGCATGACCATGCCCTCCCGCTGGAGGTTTTACTGGTCATCTGCAGCGGTCTGTTCGCCCTCTATGCCGATACCGTCCGGCATTTTGTCTCCCTGCCTCCGCAGCGGCTGGGCACCTGGATCCTCAAGGCGCGGCTTCTTTCGGTCAACTCCAAGCTCTTCAATCTCTGCGAATGCCACAATAATGCCTTCGCTACCATCGTCTACGTGATGCGGGCGCTGGTTTTCATCTTCCTGCTCATGGGCCTGTTCCTCGGCGGAATCTTTCTGGAGGTCGTAGCCATCCGGTCCGCCAACCGTCTCGGCACGGAGGAAGCGTACAGCCGCTTTCACGCCAATCTGGACATCTCGGTTGCTCTGCTCTTCATCGTGGTTGTCTGTTGCCGGCTGTTGCTGTTGGGAGAGTTCCTGTACCGCCTGCGTAACTTCAAAGGCTATGACCACTACCTGATGGAGCACGTCGCCGAGTTGGAGGAAAAACTCGTAGTCGCGGAAAATCCCGACTCAGGTTCCCTTCCCGACTGAGATGACTCCGCCGCGCCAGCCAAAGCGGGACCAAACAGGCAGAGACCAGAGCAACGTCAAACGCAAAATTATTGTCCGCCTCGCCACCAGTCGTCCCCGGCAGGATGACAAGTACCCGCTTCCCGTAGCATCCTTGAAGCCAGCCTCATGAGATGTTGGGCCATCCCGCCTGTGGGCCGGTTTGCTGCCGGGTTCCTGCTGCTGTATTCGCTGAAGGCACTGGCGCAAGCCGGCCCGGCGCCTGTGTCACCCCAGCCGTCGCCCCAGGCTGCGGCCAGCCTGACCTCCGGACCTGTCCTGCCGCTCTACCGCGCGCTGGCTGGCGTAGGACTGGATCCGCAGCGCATCTTCAAAGTCCGTGAAGCGGAGATCGAGCGCGAGGACGTGCATCTGTGGCTGACCGACGGAACCATCGGCTTTACACAGGCCGTCGATGGTCGTGTCACCGGCGCTTACTTCGAAGGCGAAGGCGAAGTGCTGGTTCGCCCGCCTGATCGTATGGAACGCGCCTCGCTTGGCCTCTTTATCAATGCCGGCGTGCTGGAGGAGAAGTTCTCGTCGGCGTATCTGCGCTTCAACGACAACACCGCGAAAGAGCTGGAGCCTTTTCTGCGGCCGCCGGAAGAGGCCGCCGATTTCCTTGCGCGCAATGACAGCAAGGCGCGCAAGCTCGCCCAGATGGATGCAATGCGGCTCTGCATATCGTTTACCAGCACAGGTGTAACCCCACCCGTACCGGATCGCCTGTTGCACGCCCGGGTTGCCGGTGAGCACTACGGTGTCTTTGATGTTTTCTTTGATACCCGCAGTCCCGAGCAGATCGTGGTCGGCAATACCTCGTCGCACGAGGACGTCACCTATTACGACCTGTGGATGAGCTTTCCGATGCGCTCGCTGCGCAAGACGCCGCTCTCCGACACCCGCTTCGGCGGTCCCAGCGGCCCGCTGTGGACGCCCGAGGTGCTGTCCATCGGCAAGTACACCATCGACGCCACCCTCGACCGCTCCCGCAACCTCTCGGCCGACGCCGTGCTGGACGTCAATGTGAAGGACGGTGGCGCGCGCATCGTCCTGTTCGAACTCTCGCGTTATCTGCAGGTACGCACGGTGGAGTACGAAGGAAAGCCGCTGGAGTTCATCCAGAATGAGGCGCTTGAAGGCAGCGAACTCTCCCGCCGCGGCAACGACACCATCGCGGTCGTCTTTCCCGCGCCGCTGCAGCCGGGGACGCATTTTCTCCTGCGATTCGCTTACGCGGGATCGGTCCTGGCGGATGCTGGCGGCGGGCTGCTGTATGTAGGCGCACGCGGCACCTGGTATCCTAATCGCGGCATAGCCATGGCCAATTACGATGTCACCTTCCACTTTCCTCAGCCGTGGTCGCTGATTGCCACCGGCAGGCGGGTGTGGCTTGAATCTCAGGGCGATGGGTTCGTGGGTCATTGGGTGAGCGAACAGCCCATACCGATTGCGGGCTTCAATGTCGGCGATTACGTGCGCAGCAGCGTCCGGTCGGGGAACATCGAAGTGGACGCCTATGCCGCCAGGGGAAGCGAATTTCAGCGATCGGCACCCAATGCGGCAACCGGGCCGTCCCCCCTGCTGTCGCCGCACGCGCCGGGGACCGTGGATCCCGTACCCATGCCGCCGCCCCTGCAAAACCCCGCCGGCACGGGAGAGTCGCTGGCCGAACGCGCGGCACAGACCCTGACCGCGCTGTCACAGATGCTCGGTCCGTATGCCTTCAGTTCGCTCTCGCTCACAGAGAATCCGAGCGCGGAAAGTCAGGGCTGGCCGGGACTGGTCTTCCTGTCGAGCTATGCCTATCTGCAGCCCGAGCAGCTGCGTGCCATGAATCTGTCGCAGGCCGATGCCGTCATCTACAGCGAGGTCATGATGCCGCACGAGCTGGCGCATCAATGGTACGGCGACAAAGTATCGTGGGCGAGCTATCACGAGCAGTGGCTGCTGGAAGGGCTGGCGAACTACTGCTCGCTGCTGTTGCTGGAACGCACCCGGCCCGCCGACGTTCAGCTCACGCTGGAAAACTACCGGCAGATACTGGCCAGCAGGTCGCGCGAAGGGCGCCTTATGGTGGAAGCCGGCCCGGTGACCCTTGGCAGCAGGCTGTCCTCTTCGCATTTTCCTGACGGCTACGAGATCATCACCTATGGACGCGGCACCTGGCTGATTCACATGCTGCGCTGGATGCTGCGCGATGCATCGCGTACCCCGGCCAACCCGGAAGGCGACGACACAATATTTCTCGGTCTGCTCCGCAATCTGGTTGAGCGCTATCAGCAGAAGGAGATCACAAACACCGATTTCGAAGAGGCCGTCGAAGAGGTGTTGCCCCGCTCGCTGTGGTTTGAAAATCGCAAATCGCTCGACTGGTTCTTCGATGGCTGGGTGAACGGCACCGCATTTCCGCAACTGGAGGTCTCGGGCGTGAAGTTTGTCCGTAGCGCGCGAGGAGCGACAGCGACTGGCGTCATTCGCCAGAACTCGGCGCCTTTCGATCTGGTGACCAGCGTCCCGGTGTACGGCATCGCCGGTGAGCGCCAGCTCTACATTGGCCGTGTCTTCGCCGAAGGCGCCGAAACCCGCTTCGCCTTACCGGTTCCGGCGGAGGTGAAGCAGATGGTGCTTGATCCCTACCACACCGTGCTGACGGAACCGTAAAGGATGGATCAGCTCTCCTGGAAATGTTGTTGTGGATGCCAATGGCAACGTCTACGGCACTACGCTGGTGGGAGGCCACTATAACAGCGGCGTCGTCTTCGAGATTACCCCATAGAAGCCTCGATAACTTCGTTCAACCGCAGCCCGGGTGGGTTGGAGAATTGCCGCCGTTTCGCGCAAAGTCACGACGCTTTTCTCCTGAAAATGTGAATGGACCAGTGCGGCCCGGACTGGAATTCCTCGGGCACTCCCTGTTCCTCGGGATTGGGTATGCTGACCTTCTGCATTTCCTCGTAGTAATCGGAAATGTAGCTCTTCGACCAGGGCAAAAGCAGGGTAGGTTGGGGAGCGTGTTCGAACCAGGAGCTGTCGACCATCACCAGGACCAGAAATTCGGGGCGCGCCGCCTCCACTTCATTCGCCATCTCCTCCTGCATGCCTGACGCGTACTTCTGTTCCTCCAGCAGCGGATACGTGTAGATGTAACCTGTCGCCGAATGGCGGTGAGCGTAGAAATAGATTTCCGGTTCGGAGCCCATTACTACAACTCTGGCGGACGCAGGCGAGTGCTCCCTGAGGTACTGTCCCACCGTGACCGCCTCCGGAAATGGGTTCGAGCCGTACGTTTGCCGCGTCAGAGCGTAGGGTGACATCTCAAACAGGGCCGCTCGCTGCTGGTAGATGCCATACGCGAAGATCATCACGAACATACAGGCAGGCAATGCCTGCAGGGCCTTCGATGGAGCACCGGCGGCAAGCTTGAGCGTCATGTAATGAACGGCAGCGCCGGCCAGAAGCGACACTGCCGGCAAGATCAGGATGAAGTAATGCGGACGGAAACGGGAGCCGAGGCTGACGGCTATTACTGAAAAAATAAGTAGCGTCGTCAGCAGGAAAGCATTTTTCCGGGCGGCCGCGCACCAGGAAAACGCAGTCAGACCTGCGGCTGCCAGTACCCAGAGCAACAACGCCGGCTGGATCACGTCAGGAAAAACACTCCAGAAGACCAGACCGACCTTCGACAACGGAACAACCGACGCGTATTTGACCGCATAGACGAACGTCCAGAACCAGAACTTCTGAAAAACCCCGAACTTCCACAGAAGAGCGCAGGTGACGGCGAAGGGTAGAATGCCGCCTGCCAGCAGAAGAAACAGGCTGCGGAGCCTGTCTTCCCATGGAACGTTCCATTTGACCCTCACCAGCCAGACAGCCGCGAACACCAGAAACATGATGCCCGGCTGTTTCATCAGGAAAGCCAGCCCGAAGAGCACGCCGCTGCAAAAGACGAGCCACCGGCTTTCAACTTCGACGGCGTACAGCATAACGAGTACTCCTGCCGTGGCTGCAAGCACAACGAAATGTGTTGCGTGTCCGGCCAGGCCCAGAACGGACGGGCTGGTAGACACAAGCGCGTAAGCGGCGGCGCTCACAATTGCTGCCAGCCATCCGAACAGGCGTCTGGCTAGGAGAAAGATCAGGAGCGTCTCACCGGCATTCACAAATATCATGCCGAGGTGGATGCCGGTGGGGTTCTGCCCAAAGCACGCCAGAATCACGGCATATGCGGCATAAGTTCCCGGCAGCTTCATGTTGTAAGCCAGCCTGTAGGGCGGAATTCCCTCCAGCATCAGTTGTCCCGCGTACGCATATTCGCCTTCATCACGTTCTAGGGGCATCGTGCGCAGGCGGTATCGGATGGAGGCAAACAGCAGGGTCACCACCACGAGACAGGCGTAGCAGAGTACCACCCGATTACGTGCGAGAAAGCCGGATCTTGCGGCGTCTGCCCGGCGCTGGGGAGAAGCTGCTACGGATGTGGTGTACACGGCTGGCATTCTACCCCGAGACTGCCGGGGGCCACCCTGCGACATTGTGCGTCGCCGAAGGCTGCCGCTGGGAGATAATGAGAGTAGCCGGTAAGTTGCCGTTCCACGGAAGCCCATATGCCTATCCAGCCGTCGCTTGAAGTTCTCGCTGCAAGGCGCATGGCAAACGTGCGCTATGCCATTCGCGATCTGGTCGTTACCGCCGAAGAGGTCGCGCGTCAGGGCCACGAGATCCTCTATCTGAACATCGGCGACCCCTGCAAGTTCGACTTTCATACTCCGCCGCACATGATTGAGGCCGTGCTGAAGGCCATGGTTGACGGCCACAACGGCTACGCCGAGTCGCTGGGCATCAGGTCGGCCCTTGACGCCATTCGCAACCAGGCCGAACGCAACGGCTTTCGCGAAATTCAGAGCATCTTTACCGGCTATGGCAGCAGCGAGACCATCGACAGTTGCCTGACCGCGCTGCTGAACCCTGGCGACAACGTGCTGACACCGAGCCCCGAGTATCCACTGTACGGTGCCATACTGGCCAAACTGGACTGCCCGCCGAACGCCTACGATCTCGATGAGGACAACGGCTGGCAGCCGGACGTCGCCGACATCGAGCGCAAGATCAACTCGCGCACCCGCGCCATCCTGCTGATCACGCCCAATAATCCGACGGGGGCAGTGTACTCGAAGCGTACCCTGGAGCAGATTCTCGAGCTGGCACGCCGGCATGGCCTCGTCATCTTCGCCGATGAAATCTACGACAAGCTGATTTTTGATCCTGCGGAGAAGCACGTATCCATCGCGACGCTGGCCACCGACGTGCCCGTCATTAGCTTCAATGGGCTGTCGAAGGCCTATCTCGTGCCGGGCTGGCGCATAGGATGGGCAATCGCCACCGGTCCGCGCGAGGTGCTGCATCCCTATATGGAAGCCGTGCACCGCCTGCTGCGTGCGCGGCTGTCGGCGCCGCATCCGTTTCAGCACGCCATCCGGCCCGCGCTGGAGGGACCGCAGGACCATCTGGAAGAGGTGCTGCGCAAACTGCGCCGGCGCGCCGAACTCACCGTCGCCTGGGCAAAGCGCACCCCGCGGGTGAAGCTGACGCCACCCAAGGGCGCGTTCTACGCCCATCCCATGCTGGAGATCCCGGACGACGATCTCGCCTTCGTCACCGACCTGCTGCGGCAGAAGCATGTGCTGGTGGTGCACGGTTCCGGCTTTGGCCAGAAGACGGGCACACGGCACATGCGCATCGTCTTTCTTCCACCTGAGCCGGGGCTGGGCGTGGCCTACGACGCGATGACGGAGTTCATGCGCGAACGCTATCGATAGTTCCGAATGGTCGACATTCACTGCCACATTTTGCCCGGAGTTGATGACGGATCGCGCTCGTGGGAGATGACCGCCGAGATGTGCCGCATGGCGGCGGATGACGGCATCACCCATATCGTCGCTACGCCGCACAGCAACGACGTGTATGCATACGACCGCCAGCGCTATACCGCGATGCTGGGACCGCTGCATGATGCCGGTGGCGGCAGGCTGACCTTCAGCCTGGGCTGCGACTTCCATTTTTCCCCCGAGAACATCTGCAGCGCCCTGGACAACCCGCGGTGCTACGTCCTTGGCGACACGCAGTATCTGCTGATCGAGTTCAGCGATTTGGAAATCCCTGCCCGCGCCATGCGGGATGTACTCGCCATCTGCAGCAGGGGAATGGTGCCCATCATCACCCACCCGGAGCGCAACCCGCCGCTGCTGAAGGATCCTGACCTGGTGCTGAAGCTGGTGGAGCTGGGCTGCCTGGTGCAGGTGACCGCCAATGCGGTGACAGGCGCATGGGGTGAGCGATCAAGGAGAATGGCGGAGTGGCTGCTCAGCCGCGAGGCAGTCCACGTCATCGCCAGCGACGCGCACGATCCCGTCTACCGCAGACCGATCATGTCGGAGGCGCGTGATGTGGTAGCCGGAATGGTGGGCGCCGGGATCGCGGAAGCGCTCGTAACCCTCAATCCCGAAGCGATTGTTGGGGGAAAAAGCCTGCCCTGGCAGCCGCTGTGCCGATAGCTTCAGCCGCGTCCGCCGGTGCAGTGCATGTGGCCGACATCGCGGCCGTTCACCGAGACAATTCCCGTGCGGGCCCTGGAGGACGGAGTAGCGTCGCGCTCCTGCTCGGGATCGGAATGGGCGGAGATGGGTAGGGTTGAGGTTGCCGCCCGGTGGGAGCCTGGTGAACCGCTGCCGGAGCTTTCCTGCCGCTTCCGGGCTTCAGCCGGCGAAGGCCGGGATTTTTTTCTACCGTGCGATCGGGAACTGCGAAACGCATCTGCCGGGGCCATGTCCGCCTCCGCTTGGAGAAAGATGCTGACGCCACAACATTGGAAACTGCTGGAGGCAAGAAATCAAGGCCGGCCGTCACAAACCCCGGGGCTTTGGGCGATCATTGAGCCGGTAGGGCTCAGGTCACCCTGAATCCAGGCGGGTCGCCAGGGTGAGGCCTAATTCACTTCGCCCCAGCAGTTCCAGTCCGGACTGGGCAGTCACTGCTTTTCGCGATGTCGATTTTGTGTTATCCACAGCAAGTCAGACACTTTGTCGGGGCCCAGCGAATGCGGAGGTCGCCCATGGACCGGAACAGGGTAGTTTTGCGGCTGTTGCTGATTTCTGTCGCACTCACGATCGCTCACGCCACTCTGCGCGCTAATGCGTCGTTTCAGGGTCCCTCTGCCCGGGAGCAGCCGGCGTCGCAGGATCCAAACCAGCTGAAGAAGGAGAACGACGATCTTAAGCGCCAGCTTGGAGAGTACAGGAAGATAGAGGAAGACCTTGTCTCCCAGCGCATTGCAGACAAAGCTGAAAAGCAGGTTTTGTGGTGGCTTGGGATCGGCGGGCTGGCAACGGTTGTCATAGGCCTGATCGGGTTCAGGACGGTTGCTGACTTCACGACAAAACTGCTGAAGGACGAGGTGGAACGCCTGATGGAGAAGATCGGGCAGCCGCTCATTCAGGAGAAAACCGAGGAGATGGTGGCCCAGCGCGTGAAGGAACTCATGGCGGAAAAGGGCGAGCCGCTGATCCGGCAACAGACGGAATGGCTGATTCAGGCGCAGGTCAAGGACTTCACACTTCAGGAAGGTCAGCGCCAGGTCACCGAACTGGTAGCGCAGCAGAAGACGGAATTGGTGGCGTTCGCAAAGCAGCAGTATGAACGCCTGATCGTCTCTATGGAACCGGTGGGCGCCCGGCAGCCCAAGCTCTCCGAGGCAGGGACGCTTGCGCGGCACGTTGACTACTCGCCTGAGATGGGCCCGGTCAGGAACCAGGGGCAGGAGGGTAGCGTAGTGGGATTTGCGGCAGCGGCGGTCGTGGAATACCAGATCAGGAAAAAGTTGGGGGAACAGGTAACCCTTAGTCCTCGCTTCATTTACTACTCCGCCCAAGTGCTGGATGGCACAGCCGGAACCGATTCGGGAGCAAACATACGCAGCGTCCTGCTGGTGCTGAAGAAAACCGGGGCCGTACCGGAGGAGGCCTGGCCATACAAGGCCGGGGAGTTGAGGGAGACACCGCCTGAATCGATCAAGGAGGCGCGGCATTACAAAATAAAGAAAAGCGTTCGGCTCTCCACACTCATGGAGATCAAATCCGGCCTGGAAGAGTTTGGCCCGCTGCTGGCCGGCATTACCGTATATAGCTCGATGATGAACGATACGGTAAGCAAGACTGGCGAGGTCCCGCTACCCGCCACCTCCGAAGGAATCATGGGCGGCCATGCCGTATGCGTGGTCGGCTACGATGACGGACGAAGCGTATTCAAGGCCAGGAACAGTTGGGGCGAAAATTGGGGCGATCATGGATACGCTTACTTCCCGTACGCCTATGCGGAGCAGTTCTTCAGTGAGACCTACGCCCTGATTCTCTGAGCGGATGGCCGGTCAATTAGCCGTTGCCGCACCTGTGGCCCGTCGAGGCAGCCCTGTCCCATGTGCATTGCGGTCTTTACTGCCGAATCCTGGGGTTGAAGACGGAGTACAGCAGATCGGTGAGGAAATTCACCACCACGTACGTCAGTCCGATCATCAGAATACAGCCCTGGACCAGGTAGTAGTCGCGATTGGAGATCGCCGTGATGGTCAGCCTCCCGATTCCCGGCCACGAAAAGATTGTCTCGGTGACAATTGCGCCCGCCAGCAACGCCCCGAACTGCAGGCCAACCACGGTGAGGATGGGAATCATCGCGTTGCGCAGCGCGTGCCGGTAAACCACCGTCCGCTCCGGCAGACCTTTGGCCCGCGCCGTGCGGATGTAGTCCTGGCCAAGCTCTTCCAGCATCGAGGTGCGCACCATGCGGGTGAGAATTGCGGCCAGCGCCCCGCCCATGGTAATCGCCGGCAGCACGATGTGCGCCAGCGAGCCGGAGCCGGAGACGGGCAGCCATCCCAGCTCAATGGCGAAGAACAGGATCAGGATCGGTCCCAGCGCGAAGTTGGGGAAGGAGAGGCCGAGCAGCGAAACGAAGCTGAGCACCCGATCGTCCCAGCGGTTGCGGCGAAGGGCGGAACGGACTCCGGCGGGAATGGACAGCCCCAGCGCGACCAGCAGTGCGGCCACCGTCAGCTCCATCGTCGCCGGATACGCCTGCTCGATGATGTGTCCCACATTCTGATTCAGACGCAGGGAGCGTCCCATGTCGCCGTGCACAATCCCGCGGCAGTAGTTCACATATTGCTGCCCGAGAGGAACGTCGAGCCCATAGGCGTGCCGTGCTGCGGCTATGTCGGTGGCCGCCGCGCCCTCTCCCAGCATCTGCTGGATGGGATCGCCCGGCACCAGGTGAATCAGCAGGAAAACTACCGAGACCACCAGCCACACCACGGGCAACATGTAAAGCAGCCGGGAGAGCAGGTAGCGCAGCATCAGCTCGCCATCGGAGTTGCGGAGGAGGCCTGCGCTTGCGGCGGCTGGGTTTCCACCTTCACGGACTCCACCCGCAATCCGTCCATACCGGCGACAGTATAGCGGTGCCCGTCGTGCTCGAAGCTGTCTCCCACCGCGGGTATCTTCTGCAGTCGGGCCAGCACGAAACCGGCAAGCGTCTCGAAACCCTCATCGCGCGGCAGCTCAATGTGGTACTGCGATTCCAGATCGCGGATGTTGACCGAGCCTTCCAGCACCATGGAAGCGGCTCCCGGCGCGAACGGCGGTTCGCTGATGTCGAACTCGTCCTCGATCTCGCCCACCAGCTGCTCCAGTACATCCTCCACCGTAACCAGACCCGCGGTTGAGCCAAACTCGTCGACCACCACGGCAAGGTGCCGCTTGCGCGTCTTGAAGTCGGCGAGGAGGTCGGGGAGCGGCTTGGTTTCCGGGATGACGAGCACCTCCCGCATGATGTGCCTCACTTCCAGCCCGCTGGGCCGGGTTACCGGCCGTCCCGCTGCGGTCAGGTTCACACGGTAACGCAACCAGCGCATCAGGTCCTTCGCGTACAGCACGCCGATGATGTGCTCGGGGCCGCGCTGCGGGTCGTAAACCGGGACCCGGGAGTGCTGCTCATCCACTACCTTTTGCAGCGCAGCTTCCAGAGACAGGTTCCCCGGTAACGAGAAAATATCGGGGCGCGGCACCATGATCTCCCGCACCGAGATGTTTTCCAGATCCAGCGCGTGATGGATCAGCTCCTCCTGCGCGGGCCCCAGTAGCCCCAGGCGCCGGTTGGCAGAGACGATCAGCTTCAGTTCCTCGGGCGAATGCACGCCGCCTTCGCGCACCGGCCGCATACCGAAAGCCTGCAGGACGACGTGTGTGGATGCCGTCATGAAGGCCAGAAATGGCGCCGCCACGGTCATGAAGAAGTCCATGGGGCCGGCAACCGCGAGCGCCACGCGATCGGTGCGCTGCAAGGCGATGGACTTGGGAACCACCTCGCCGAGAATCACTACCACATAGGTCATCAGGGTGAAGGCGACAACCACGGCGACGCCGTGCGCGTAAAAGCGCGAGTGCGGCAGGGGGCGAAACAGCGGCTCCAGCATGTGCGCAATCGAGGCCTCTCCGATCCAGCCCAGGGCGAGACTGGAGACCGTCACCCCAAACTGCACGGCATTGAGAACGTGGTCGAGCCGCTGATGAAGTTTCTGGACGGTGCGCGCACCGATGCGGTGCGCCGCGATCATCTGTTGCACCCGCGTTTCGCGCACGCTGACCAGAGCGAACTCGGCCGCCACGAAGAACGCATTTGCCGCGACGAGCAGTACCACCGCTACGATGCGCAGCACAACAAATCTCACCATCGGCAAAAATCTTAACATCCCGGCAGGCGGAAGACGCCCGCAGCGTGCAATCACGCGACAACGGCGCAGTCGGGGAGCGTGCGCAGTGCCGGGTCCGCAGCCCGCCACCTTAGTTCAACTCTGGATTGCCGCAGTCAAAGTAGGTCACTCCTCCAGGCAGAACGCCCGATTTGCCCCAGGAACAAAGGACGGGATACTCGCTCATCGGCTGCTGGTTGTGCGTGCGGCCTCATGCGCGAGAAGTTCCTGGCCGAATTCAAGTACGGAGGAACAGAAAGGATGAAACATCTACTCTGGTTGACCGCCGCTTTCCTGAACCTGTCAATGGCGGCTGCCGCCGCGGTACACGTCACTGTCACGACCCCCACGAACAATTCGCAAGTCGGCTCTCCTTTTAATGAGGCAGCGCATGCCTCCAGTTCATATCCCATCGTCGGGTGGGCAGTTTATCTTGACAGCCGCGCCGTGTACACCGCCGGCCGCACACAATCCATCAACACCAACCTCAACGCACCCCAGGGACACCATCAACTGGTCACTCGCGCCTGGGACAGCACCGGCGCCTACGGCGACGCGTGGGAGCAGATCACGGTCACCTCGGGTGGTGGCGGCGGTGGCGGTGGAGGCGGTAACGGCCTGCCTACCCCACCTCCGGGAGCAATCGTGTTCAACCACATCGAGGACAGGGGGAACTGGCACTCCTGCCATGATCCGGCGTGCTCCGGCGGCAGCGGCAGCGGCACCGACTGGATGGCGCAATATCAGGGTTCACCCTCGCGTGATGGCTCCAGCACCGAGTTCTACAACTCAGGCTCGTGGGGCAACACGCTCTGGGTACAGAAGCTGGGAGCCAACAACGGTGTGCGCAATTTTCTCTGGGACTTCTACTTCTATCTCGATGGCAATGCCCAGAATTATGCCCAGGCGCTGGAGTTCGATGCCTTCCAGTTTATCGGCGGATACAACTACATGATCGGCACCGAGTGTGACTACGGCTCAGGAAAGTGGGATACCTGGGACGAGGCTTCCGGGCACTGGATTCATAGCTCGATTTCCTGCCCCAGGTTCAGCACCAACACCTGGCATCACATTCAGTGGTACATGACCACCAACCCCTCCGCACATCAGTACACCTACGTGACCTTGGTGGTGGATGGCCACAGCACGCCCGTCCACATCACCCGCAATGCCAGAAACCTGCATTGGGGCGACAATCTCGGAGTGCAGTGGCAGCTCGACGACAATGCCAGGGGCGGCGGATATCACGAGTGGATCGACTCGGCGAAGCTCACCATCTGGTAAGCGCAGGTAATTTGCCGCGAGAAAGACTGGGGCTCCCTTCTGGGAGCCCCTTTTACCGCGTCTGGCCTGGGGGAGGGCCATCACGCAGGAAGAATAAGCGTCAGAGGCAGTTGCCTGTTCGATTTACGGAGCCATCCCTCCTTTTACAGCCGCTACCCCGGGCGCCTGCTCCGCTTCCGCTACCTGCTTCAGGCTGGGCACCCTGGTCTGGAGCAACAGCTCCGAGTCCGTCGCCGAATACGGGAAGAAGCGGCTCGTCTGTACATCCACGGGCTGCACCTCGATATCAATCCGCCGGTTATAAGCCAGCCAGACTGTCCGGGGCTTGTGCTTGCTCGCGGCGTTGTCGACGTTGAACGGATTCTCTCCGTCCAGCTGCTTCACCGTCGCCTCATCCAGCATCTGGGTCTCTCCCAGGGCATCGATGGTAATTTTGTTCTCCGGGATGCCGTGAGAGACGAGGAACGCCTTCACGATGGCAATACGCCGTTCGCTGAGCGCCATGTTGCGTTTGCCTTTTCCGCGAAGGTCGGCATACCCGCGTATCAGGATTTTGGCATCCGGCGTGTGCTCCGCGTACAGCGGGAATATGCTGGTCAGCTTCATCAGGCGCTCCTGCTCACTGGCAAGCAGACCCGCGTCCGGGTGCTTCCTGTCCGGATAAGCGGTGGGGAAGAAGACGCTGAGCACATAAGGCTCGATCATGCCTTTGGTCCGCAGTTGTGCCGTCTTCGTGTCCGAGCCCCCGCAGACATTCGTCGCCGTCAGCGTGTAGGTCTGGGTCTCGTCCACTGGCCCGTTGGCAGCTGACTTTGGCTCAGCAGTTATCTTCTGCTCTCCGCTTGCAGCCACAGGACCCATTGGCGTAATCGACATCGTGTCTGCATTGGTGGTGGTCCACTTCAGGTCGGCCGCGTCCTGGCGGAGGATTTTGTTGCCCACCTTAACGTAGCCCATCTCGGCAGGCGTGGCCTCGAGCGTGGACGTCACTACCGGGTTCACGTTGACCGTGGCCTGCTGTTTCGCCAGCCCGCCTGGCCCCGAGGCCTGGAAATCGTAAGTGGTCGTGTGCTTTGGCTGGACGCTCATTTCACCCGACAGATTGGGTAGCGGCTTCGCCTCGGCCTCGTCCTTCATGGTTGTGTGCAGCGCATCCACGGAGGAATAGGCCAGCTTCGAAGTGTCGTTGCAGTTGATGTTCCCTGGCGTTGCGGCCAGGGTGGCGCTTACCGGCGCGATGGCAACGGCAGCGCTGGCGAGAGCGGCGGTGAATCGCGGCTTGGGTCCATTGGTATTGCTGACCGACTGCCGCGTGATTTCACCCTTCGGAATGCGCAGGATGACGCGCTCGCCGGCATTGATCTGCACCGGACCGGACCATACCGTGGAACCGTTGCGCGTGACCATTACCTGATGCGTGCCCGGCAATAGCAGCAGTTGCTGGAACCACCCGATATGGTTGTTGAACATGTCGACGTGCCCGACATGGTATTCCGGCGTGGTGCCGTTCAGCAGCACGGCGGCGCGCTCGGGGCCTTCGATCTGCAGATAACCAAAGTTTCCCGGCACGGGATCTCCAGCCGGCTTCAGGTTGAAGCTCTGGGGCTCATTCTTGCCCGCCTGGAGTGTGACATCGCGCACCTCGCCGGTGAAGCCGTAGTTGTAAACCGCGATGGTGTGCTTGCCGGGAGTCGTCTTCAACATGACGTCGCCGTCCTTGATGGCGACACCATCGAGGAACACATAGGCTTGGGAAGGATTGACCTTTACCGGTAGCTTGGCCTCCTGGGCAAAGACAGCAGCCGCGCAGAAGGCGATTAATGCGATTGAGATGATCAGCTTGCGTAGCGACATTACGTCCTCCTGTCATGCCTTCAGCTCTGACATGGTGTTCAAGGAGACGGACCCACGGTGCCGTAAAGCCTCTGAGTTCGGGCGGATGTGCTCGGGTATTGAATTGCAAGAACTGGCCCTGACTATCAGTCCTGCAGACAACCTCCCTACGGAGATCACGGACACCGTTGTTATCGCCTCGACTGACAGATTCTGGGGACGGAAACCCTCTCCGAATGATTCACGCGCGAGATGTGCAAATCGCGTTGGGAACGCTAATTCGTTGGCCATGCACCCTCCAGTGCGAGCCCGTCCAGGGCGACTCACGGAAGGAATCCACGGGTTCTGTAAGGTTGCTTCGAACTCTGGGTACCTCTATTCTCCGCTCGTAGAGGGTGTCGGCACAATTACTACGCGCCCGTAGAGTTCAGAAATTGCTCTGGGTTCCCATTTTGGAATGCCTGGGCACAGCTGTGCGGGAGCACAGCGGAACTCAGTGGCTGGCGATTCGCGCTCCTCGAAGCGACTACTCCGGCCGGTCGATCTGCGCCTTCTGCAGCTTGTCGGAGTAATCTACGTAAACCGACTTCCACTCCGTGTAGAAGTCAATCGCGCCGATACCGCCTTCGCGATGGCCATTGCCGGTGGCCTTTACGCCGCCGAACGGCAGGTGCACCTCCGCGCCAATGGTCGGCGCATTGATGTAAGTAATCCCGGCGTACAGATCGCGCATGGCGGTGAACGCCTTGTTGACATCTTTGGTGTAGATCGAGGACGAGAGTCCGTACTCGATGTCATTGGCGATCGCGATAGCGCTCTCGAGGCTGTCGCAGGGAATAATGGACACCACCGGGCCGAAGATCTCTTCCTGCGCAATGCGCATTTTGGGATCGACATCCGTGAAAACGGTGGGCGCGACGAACCAGCCGTGGTTGTACGGCCCGCCTTCCAGGCGATGGCCGCCGCACAGCATCTTCGCTCCCTCGTCCCTGCCGATCTTGATGTATTTCAGGTCCGTCTCCATCTGCGAGGAATTGATCGCCGGGCCCATGTCCACGCTCTCGTCCAGGCCGTTGCCGACCTTCAGCTTCTGCGCCCGCGCCACCAGTTGGTCGACGAACGTCCGGTACACGCCCTTCTGCACGATGATGCGGCTGGTGGCAGTGCAGCGCTGGCCGGTGGTGCCGAACGCGCCCCATAGCGCACCCTCCAGCGCGAGGTCGAGATTTGCGTCGTCGAGCACGATCATCGGGTTCTTGCCGCCCAGCTCCAGCGAGCAATGCTTGAAGGTCTTCGCCGCTTCAGTTCCGACAACGCGACCCACGGCCGTCGATCCGGTGAGCGAAACCGCGCGCACCTCGGGATGTTCGACCACCGCGGAGCCGATCTCGCTGCCGAAGCCGGTGACGATGTTGACCACTCCCGCGGGAATGCCGCCATCGGTGAGCGCCTGCACGAAGTTGAAGGTGGAGAGCGGTGTGTCCTGCGCCGGCTTGATGACGGCGGTGTTGCCGGCGACCAGCGCGGGGAAGAGCTTCCACGACGGAATGGCCATGGGGAAGTTCCACGGTGTGATCATGCAGCACACGCCCAGCGGCTGGCGCACCGCCATGGCGAACTTGTTGGGCAGCTCCGAGGGAACGGTCGGGCCGAACAGCCGCCTGCCTTCGCCGGCGGTGTAATAGCCGCAGTCGATGGCCTCCTGCACGTCGCCGCGCGTCTCCTTGATCACCTTGCCCATCTCGCGCGTCATCTGCCGCGCGTAGTCTTCCTTGCGCACGATGAGGATCTCGGCGGCCTTGTACAGCATTTCGGCGCGGCGCGGCGCGGGCACCAGGCGCCACTTGTTGAACGCCTGCTTCGCCGCCTCGATGGCCATGTTGACGTCTTCGCGGCCGGATTTCTGGAAGATGCCAACGACCTCACGTGTGTCGGCGGGGTTCAGGTTCTCGAAGGTGCGGCCGGTGCGGCTGGGGACCCACTCGCCACCGATGAAGTTCTTAAAAGTCAGTTCCTGAGCGCCCGCGCCGATGCTGGGCGCCTTCTGTTCCATGGTCGCCATCGATGATTGCCTCCTGCTGGAAGATCCAAACCTTTTAATGCTAAAGGGTGGCGCGGAGGTTGTCACTTTGGGAGCTGTCGGCTCGCACTGAGATGGTTCGCTCTTCGCCATTTTGCTGTTCACCGGAGGCGAATTCGTTCTATGCTTGAGTCACACTCCCTTTCACTCGAAAAATCAGGTCCGGAGGTGAAATATGCAACACCTTTCTCAGGGATCTCACTCTCCGCTGCCCGGGATGAATGCCAGGGCGCCAGTACGCGTTCCGATGTGTGCGCTGCTGATTACGCTGATTCTGCTGCCCCTCTCGACTGCTGCCGCTCAATCCGACCGAACCTACACAAGACAGTCTTCCGGCACACAGAATCCGGGCGAGCCGAACCAGACGGTGATTTTCGTGCAACCTCCAGTGTCCTTTGGCAGTTGCCCGTTTGGCGGCTCCAATGTACCGGGCGAGTCGGAACGCCGGGCACAGCTTCTGGACAAACAGGGCCCTCAGGTGCCGCCGCTCTACAGCATGAGCACGTTTTCCGTCATGGGATTCTCCAAAGGCAACTGGCCCGTGGTGGTCGACTACACGCTGGAGCAGGACAGTCTGGTGCTGGTGGTAATCGCTCCCGAGGGCCAGAAGCCGCAAATGTTCCGTCTCGACGGCAAGAAAGGGCACTGGCAGACCCGCCTTCAACTGCCGCAGGAGATCGGGAACCAACTGCGGGTTTCGCAGTACCTGGTGCAGACGCTGGACAACAACGTAGGGGCCGTCTCGCCCTCGCACATGCACATTAACGGCATTGCCGCCGGTCCGCAGGCCGTGGGTTCCATCGGGATCGATCAGGTGACTTTTGCGCCCGCCACCATTCAACTGGCGCAGCATCAGAAAGCGCAGTACAGCTTCCATTCGCTCTTCGATTTCAAACACACGGAGGTGACCTTCGTGCGCCTGGCGAAATCGGGCAATGGAGAGATCATTGCCGCCGCGGTTGGCGAGAAATCCATGGGTAGCATCATGCAGAACGAGCGCAAGAATGGCGACTGGGACGGGAGCACCAAGCCGCCGGAAGTGGTGAAGGAGTATCCTCCCGAGCTGCAGAAATGGCTGCTCGCGCCCAACGGCCAGCACACCCTCCAGGTGCGCGCATGGTATGGCATCAAGGAAGGCGGCGACTGGGTTACCGCCCTGTCGGGCAACATTGTGTCGGTGGAGTAAGCCACAAATGCCTGAAGCGCGCCAAATGCGCGATCCTGCCGACAAGCGCCCCGAGCCCGTCGCGGCCCGCGGCGGAGTTTCGGCCTGGCGGAAGCCCATGGGCGGAAGAATCGCATCGCTGGCCTGCCTGCTTGCCGCTGCCGCCCTGGAGTATTACCTGGTGAACATCCCGCTGCCGCAGGAGGTGAGCGGGCAATTTCCCGTGACGGTTCGGGCGCGTGCTGAAGGCATAAGCTTCGAGAAACCAGGACTAACCGACGGTAGTACCTTCTCGTTCGAATACACGCCTCCGACGGAAGCCCAGCCGGTACTGGTGGACGCATATTTCGAAAAGGCCCAACTCTCGCCGGAAACGCTCCAGAACTTCCGCTCACTTCAGGTCTCCGCACCCTCTTCCCCCGATTCGATGGCCTATCTGACCAGCACGGTCAGACAGGGGTCGTGCAGTACGAAAATTGAGGTGGCGCCAGTGTCGCCTCCCGCAAGTGCGCGATTCTCGCAGACGGACAACGACTCCCTTGCCGGATTTCGCAGCGTGGCGATCGCCTTCGCGGGCAGCGATGCCGAGGTGACGCTGACCTCGCAGGGCGCAATGCAGGACCTGCTTTCGCCATGCAGGGTGGAGCTCTCCGTGGGAAGCTGGAAACAGACCACCGGAGGATTCTTTCCCATCAAAATTCGGGTGCCCGCGGGAGCCAACTTCCGCTTCCGCTGGCAGAACCTGAGCGAGAAGTCAGACCCATGGCGCAACCGGAGCGCTGCACTGAAGTTGCTGCAATTTGGAACTTCAGCGGGCGACCGGTTTACCGCCAGCGGGATAAAAATAGGCGGGCTCAACCTGAACACCGGCGCCCTGAATTCAGCAACATTTGAAGCTGACGCCGAGCGGAAGTCTCCACTGACCGTGTCGTCGTTCGCCATCAACAAAGACCAACTGGAAATCAGCGCCTCCGGCAAGGGAACGGTGACCAGGAACGGAAGCGTGGTCACCAGGACCGATGTCATTGGAATCCTGAACCGGAATCCACTCGCCGCGGCGCTGTTTGGGGCAGGAAATCTGGCGCTGCTCGGTTGGGTGGGCCGGTCCTGGTTTCCCTCACGGCGCAGGAAGCGGTCTGGGCGGTGAGCGGGGGATGGTTCATGAATTGAGCGCGCCGGCGGCGGGATAAAAGCGCGGCAGCCAGACTTGGACGTTTCCTGAAGCCTATCAATCCGCTCCCGCGGCCCTGACCAGTTTGCCCGCAGGCGCCGGTGCGCTGTCCAGGCTCAGGTTCTCCATCCATCCAGCCATGGACAGGGAGAAAATAAAGGAAGTTGCCGGGTGTGGCGCTTCCGTAGCAGGGACGCCGGTGCAACCCCGTCCGACAGCTCTCATCTGATTGGTAAAGCCTCGCGGTTGCGGCCTTCATGTAGGATGGTCTGGACCCAGGAGGATTCGTGGTCTGTAGCGCTTGTGGATTCGAAAGTCCGGCAGGGATGCGCTTCTGCGGAATGTGTGGCATACCTCTGCCTCATCCACCGATTACTGCGCCCGGCGCGCAGAGCACCCTGAGCCTTACCCGCGTGCCGCTGGAAAGCGGCTCCGGAAGAAGCGGGCAGAATGCCCCCTCGACCGTGACGCGCGAGGCGGGCGCCCTGGCGGAGTCGCCGCAGACGGGTGCCGGTCTGACGACCGCGGCCGCACCAGCGGCCAGCGACACGGCAGTCAGAGCTCCCGCAGCCGTCGCGGACGAGCCGCCGGCGGTGAAGGAACTGGTACCAGACGTTTCCCTCGAAGATTATGTGCAGAAGTTCAGGTACGAGCCGCCAAACGAAAGCGCCGAGACCACCATGCGGGGCGAGGCTGCGGTTGTGGAGCGGGAGCCATTGCATGTGGTTACTCCGCGGCCGGCGCCCGGAACGGATGTAGCAGTGTCGGCCAGGCCGGTGCGCGGCGACGCAGCCTCGAATGTCATGGACGCGCCCGCTTCGGGCGATTCCGTGGAAGACCGCCTGGGTCTGGAGCCCGGAACTCCGGCGGAAGCGCGTGTGCCACGTCCGCGCTTTCTCGACGTTAACGATCCGGCGCCGGAGAGCAAACCTGTAGGCCCAGGCACTTCCACCATCGTCGGGCCTTCATTCCTCGGACTCAGCGACGCTCCGCAGATCGGGGTCGAGCCTGCGGGCGTCGATGAAACACCGCGCACCAGCCACTGGCGAGCGTGGTTTGCTCTCGCGGTCCTCATGATCTTTGCGGCCCTTGGAGCGATGGAGTGGCGTTCGCAGGTGCGCCAGACCAACCGCGGTCCGGTCGAAGTCATCAGGGAAAAAATTCGCGACTGGCGCAGCAGTCAGGCCGGCCCTGCAGCTCAGTCCGCGCCTGCGCCAGCCACATCCCCCGACAACAATGCCAAACCGGAGATGCAGGTCCAGGAGCAGCCCAAACCGCAGGCGCCGGGAGAGACCACTTCTGCTACGGGCAATGGTTTGGGAGCCAATGCTGGGGGTTCCACTCCGGCACCCGCGGCGGCGCAACCCAACCCGCCGTCGAGCACAGCCTCCCTGGCAAGCGCGCCGAGTGCTGCTTCAGGACAGAGCGCATCAGCGAATTCGCAAAAACCGCCGGCTCCATCGAAACCGCCTGCGGGACAGACGGCGGCCGCGGGCGAGACTGCCAACCGGGAGAATTCAGCTGCGGCAGCAACCCGGCAGAACGCGGCCGAAAAACCAAAGCCGGCCCGGCCTTCCCGTGAGACTCAAGAGTCTGAAACTCAGGAAGTCACTGTCAGGCAGGTCACTCCCGGTGCGGAGGAGATGACCAAAGCGCGCAATGCCAGCGATTCTGTGGCGGCAGCAGCGTGGCTGTGGAAGGCCACGGCCAAAGGCAATCCGGACGCGCCGGTGCGACTGGCTGAGATGTACATGAAGGGTGATGGCGTTCCGCGCAGTTGCGAACAGGCGGTGGTCCTGCTGAAGACTGCTGCGGAAAAGGAGAACGCCCGCGCGCGCAACCGGCTGGGCTCGATGTATGCGACAGGTAATTGCGTGCAGCGAAATCGGGTAGAGGCTTATCGCTGGCTCAGTTCGGCGCTGGCTGCCGACCCCAACAGCGACTGGGCGCGGCAGAATCGCGATCTCATGTGGCAGCAGATGACCCCCGACGAGAGGTTGATGGCCGCGAAGTACCGATGATGTCCCGGGGCTAGAGGGTATCCTGCCTGCCCCGCGTCTGTATTAACACCGTTCCAAAACGCGTGCCGGAGCCGCGCGGCTCAATCGATACCAGGTGCTCGTTGTCGCTGGTGCCGGACTTGATCTCCCAGCCATCGCCGTGAGCGTCGGAGCAGCTAAGCTTGTTGTCCTCGTTCTTGCCGTGCTTCGACATGTGTACATCCGAGCCGCCGTTGTGTCCGTTGCAGACGAGGACGGTCCCGAAACGCTTCATCTTGTCCTCGTAAAAAGCCTTGACCTTCTCTGGCGGGTCGTTGGTTTCGTACTCGGCGGCGATGACCTTCAGTCCGAAGCCCGCGGCGCCAATGTTGATGTTGGCGGAATGACTGTCGCCATTCTCCGCGGGACGCAGGTGCGCGCCAGGATACACCGGAATCCCGTTATCGGCTGCCTTCTCGCTGCCGTCCACCTTCAGGTTGGCAAAGGGCGTCTCAATGTCGACCTTTTCGTTCTTTTTGTCTTTGTCGTCTACGTGGACGCTGCAGGCGCCCAGCAGCAGTATGGCCGAAACGGCGACGAGAAGTGCGAGCAGCACTCTTGTAGCAGGGTTTTTCATGGTGGTCCTCCGACGAAGGGAAAACGGCTGAAGCAGCGCCCAGACCTGGGATGACTCTGGCCCTCCTATGTTCATGGTACGCATCCGGCGGCGAATCGGTTCCATTCGGCATAACCGTCGGGACTCCTGAGCTTGCGGACGAGTATCGGGTTTACAGACCTAAGTGGCTGTGGGCCGTGCAGTTTTGGCAACAACCATTTCGGCAGCCTGCCTGGCAATGACCGGATCGTCGCCGAAGCCGTCCAGCCATACGACATCGGGTTCGCTACGGAACCAGGTCATCTGCCGTTTGGCGTAGTTGCGATGACCCTGTTGCGCCGCGGCGATCGCCTGCTCAAGCGTCAACTCTCCCTTCAGAAACTGCATCGCCTGGCGATATCCCAGCGATTCCAGCGGCATGACGTTTTGCGTCGGACAGCGCGCCGCCAGCGATCTGGTTTCTTCCACCAGGCCGCTGTCAAACATCTGCTTCGCACGCATGTTGATTCGTGCATACAGTTTTTCGCGCGGCGGATTGAGCCCGATCCGGAGAATCCGGAACCCCCGCAGGGGATCGCGTCCCCGCTGCTGCCACAAGTCGCTCATGCGCGCGCGGCTGGTCAGGCATACCTCGATGGCGCGGATCAGCTTCGCTGCGTCATTGGGATGGACGTGTGCCGCCGCCGCCGCATCGAGGCGAATTAGGATCTTATGAAGGTACGGCGAACCGCGTTCCGCCGCGCGCGACCGCAGACGCTCGCGCACCTCCTCGGAGCGTTGCGGACCGGCAAACAGGCCCTCGAGAAGAGCGCGCAGGTACAGACCGGTTCCACCGACGACGATCGGCAGTTGTCCACGCCGGGCGATGTCGGCGACAGCCGCGCGCGCCTCCCGTGAGTAATCGCCCGCCGTGAATGATTCGCCGGGCTCCGCGACATCGAGAAGATGGTGGGGAACAAGAGCGCGCTCGGCGGATCCGGGTTTGGCAGTGCCGACTTCAAAACCGCGGTAGAGCGCGACGGAATCGCAACTGACGATCTCTCCGGAAAACTGCTGCGACAGGCTGATGGCAAGCGCCGATTTGCCGGAGGCGGTTGGTCCTAGGATGACCAGCAGCGGCGGATCAGCACCGGGAGGAGAATTCATCGGATGGCGCCTTCATCGCGCGCCCCATGGAATGGTCCTGCCAAAACGGATGAATGCCAGCGCGAGAATCAACAGCACGATGGCGAGCACGCCAATCACCTTGCGGCGATCACGGGCGTGTTGCCGATGCTGCAATGCGAGCTCGCGGTCCTCCTGTCGCGAAAACCTGGCCGGGTGCTGCTGATCGTCGCTCACTGCACAATTCTACGCGCAGCCGGCTACTCGAGATCGCCCTTGCCCGGGTTGTAATAGAAGTGGAAGCGCAAGGCGAGATAAGGCCCGTGAAACTCGTTGGGCAGGGGAGCAAAGGGAACGGAGGCGGTAATGCCGCCCCACGCGGCGCGATCGAGAGCGACATCGCCTGAGGGGCCCCGCAGCACCATGCCGGCAACCTTGCCATCTTTGAGAATGACAAACTCAATGGATACTTTGCCTTTTTTCAGCAGCGGGGGCCGCGCCTCTTCCGGAATCAGGTTGTACCAGTTCATGCGCACGGCCTGCAGAACCCGCGACAGATAAGGGCCGAAATCAACCCCCTGGGTGTCGCTGAGAACTTCCAGATTTCCCTGAACGCGAGCGGCCGTTCCGCCGGGTCCAACGCCGTAGTCGCCCCCGCCACCGAAGGTACCGCCGCCGCGACGGGCCGCAACCGCGCGGGCCGCCTGCTCAATCGAGGAGCCCGGCGACATGATCCCCGCCAGATTCCCGGGGAACTTTGGCGTGTCCTGCTGTTGCGCGGGCAGCCGCGGATTGTCCTGCGGGATTGCCGGCTGCAGCTGCGCCATCTGCTGTCCCCGTCCCTGGTTTTGCTGCTGTGGCGCTTGCTGCTGCGCCGACTGCTGCGGAGGCGTCATCTGAGCCTCCTGCGCCGGGGTGGAGGGAATCTTCGGCGGACCCGCGCGCTTCAACTCCTCCAGCGTCTTTCGATCGAGCGTGGGATGCCTGCTCTCGGCGATGCGGTTCTTGTCCGAAAGCACGTTCGTCTTCGGCGCGACCTTCGGCTCCTTCTGCATGTCCGGGGGCAGGTCGAGATAGGTCATCTGCTGGTTGCGCATCAGGTCGGCGGGCGAGATCAGCAGGACGCCCTTGGTCCCAGGAAAGATTTTCGGGGACATCACCAGGAGGATGACGACCATCAGGTGAACGGCCACGGAAATCCAGAACGCCTCGCGCATGCGCGAGCGCTCAAGATCGTCTTCCAGCTGAATCAGCAGGTGGGGTGTTAGTTCGGCATCGGCGGGCACACTGCCGTCCCAAAGCGCAAGTTGCCTCTCGTCGCGCGCGGAAGCAGGAACGGGCGTTTCGGGCGGGATGAGGATTGAAGCCATCCGTCTGGATCACGTACGCCTGGAGCTCATTACATTAGACGCCGCCCAGCCTTCGAAAGCCCAAGGCTTCCAGGGGATGGCGCAACCGTAGTAAACCCGGGGGCCGCTTGCTGGTTCTGGTTACTATTTTCGCACAGCCCGGCCCCTAAAGCGATTCGTCCCCCGGCGCCGGAGAGTTCCGGAAAGTGTTCGGTAAACTATAGCTATGAAGGCCGTTATCGTCGGAACCGCGGGTCACATTGATCACGGCAAGAGCGCCCTGGTACGTGCCCTTACCGGCATCGATCCTGACCGGCTGCAGGAGGAGAAGCGGCGTGGTATCACCATTGACCTTGGCTTTGCCCATCTGGATCTGAGCGGTCCGGGAGGCGAAGCGATTCGCATCGGCTTCGTGGACGTCCCGGGACATGAGCGATTCGTGCGCAACATGCTCGCCGGTATCGGCGGCATCGATCTTGTCCTGCTGGTGGTCGCGGCCGACGAGTCCGTCAAGCCGCAGACGCGGGAGCACCTGGATATCTGCCGCCTGCTGTCGGTGCAGCGTGGGATAACTGTCCTCACGAAATCAGACCTGGTCGACGCGGAGACCCTTGAAGTGGTCAGGATGGAAGTGGCTGATTTCCTGAAGGGCTCGTTCCTCGACCCGGCGTTTTCTCCCATGGTGGCAGTGAGCTCCAGAACCGGCGCAGGACTCGAGCAGCTCCGCAGCGAGCTGGCCCGCGTGGCGGCGGAAATCCCGACGAAGGATTCGACCGCCGCTTTCCGCCTGCCTATTGACCGCGTTTTCAGCATGAAGGGCTTCGGGACGGTCGTGACGGGAACGTTGGTGGCGGGGACCGTGCGACGGGACCAGGAGCTGGAAGTGCATCCTGGAGGCAAACGGTTACGCGTCCGCGGAGTGCAGGTGCATGGGGCAGCGGCGGATCAGGCCATCGCCGGACAGCGCACCGCGGTGAACCTCGCCGGGATCGAGACCTCGGAGCTGGGGCGCGGCATGATGCTGACGCTGCCGCAACTGTTTCGACCTACCACGCGCATCAGTGTAGCGCTCGACCTTCTGGGCTCGGCCAAACCGCTACGTGATCGCGCACGCGTACATCTGCACTGCTTCACGGCCGAAACCGTCGCAGAAGTGAGCCTGCTTCGCACAAAACAGTTGCAGCCCGGAGAATCCGGCCTCGCTCGCCTGAAGCTGGACAGTCCGATGTTGCTGTTGCCAGGCGACCGATTCATCATCCGTCAGTTTTCGCCCGTCATCACCATCGGGGGCGGACGGGTGCTGGATGCGACGGAATTTGCGACCAGAACGAAGGTTGCGGAACGGTTTGCATTCCTGGACACGCTGGTGAAGGCTGGCCCGCGGCAATCGCTTCTGGCGCGGGTGGCTCGCCGTGGCGCACAAGGCTTGGGGATCAACGATGCGGTTGCGGAGACGGGACTACCACCGGACAAGCTGGAGCAGCTTGCGGCTGACGCTGCACAGGGCGATGGACTGGTGCGTTTCGGCGACGTACTGGTATCGCGCGAAATGGTGGATTCGTTGCGCGAACGGATCGCGGCCAGGGTGGAACTTTTTCACCGGGCAAATCCCCTGGTGCAGGGGATAAGCAAGGAGGAGCTGCGGGAGACGCTGGAGCTACGGGCCGAGGTATTTCGCGGAATTTTGGATTCGCTGGTGCGCGACGGAAAGCTGGAGATCGATGGCGAAGTGGTGCACGCCGCGGGAAAGGGAGTCGCCCTGCGCGATGAGGAGGTGGAGTCGAAAGCGCAGATTGAACAGACGTTCGCACGCGCGGGACTGAAGGTGCCACTGCTGAAAGACGTATTGGCTTCGCTACCGCTGGAAAAGACGCGGGCACAGAAGATCGTCACATTGCTTTTGCGCGATCGCGTGCTGGTAAAGCTTGGCGACGAACTGGTCTTCCATCGGGATGTGCTGGAAGGGTTGCGGCGCCAGATCGTGGCGCAAAAGGCGAAGACCCCCAAGCTCAATGTCGGAAACTTCAAGGACCTCTTCGGGATCACCCGCAAGCACGCCATTCCTCTGCTGGAATATCTCGACCGCGAGCGGGTGACCCGGCGGGTGGGGGATGAGCGCCTGATCCTCTGACTTATCGGCGGTTTTTTCTCACTTCCTCCAGTACCTCCTCCGCGTGTCCCTCCGGCTTCACGGGCGAGAAGGTGTAGACGATGCTTCCGTCGGGGCCGATCAGGAACGTAGTGCGCACAATACCCATCGATTTCCTGCCATACATGTTTTTCTCTTTCAGTACCCCGAACTTGCTGGCGACTTCCTTCTTCTCGTCGGCCAGCAGGGTGTACGGCAGGTCGTGTTTTTCCTTAAACTTGAGTTGTGCCTTCGGGTTGTCGGCGGAGATGCCCAGGACAACCAGCCCGGCCTTCTGCAGCTTGCTGTATGCGTCGCGGAACCCGCACGCCTCAATGGTTCAGCCGGGCGTATTGGCCTTGGGATAGAAAAACAGGACCACGTTCTTGCCGCGGAACTGGTCCAGCGCAACCGGGTTTCCATTTTCGTCGGGCAGGGTGAAGGCCGGAGCTTTCGATTTTTCCATGATCAGATATCTATACCGCAATCGGCCAGTGTTCGAACACCCCCGGCGAGGCAGAAGAGGCCCGGCCAGCACCACGCCAAAGCGGGGCATATGTCGCCGGTGGTTCGCGCTTGCGGCCACGCTTGCGCTCTTCCTGCCCGGGCAGAGCGGTGTGGCGCAAATCCGTGACCGGACGCAGCACGGCGATCAGCAGCCGCCAGTATCGCAAGCCAGCCCGAAGAAGAGCAGACGTGGCCCGCGCGCAATCGCCGTGGTTGAGTTCCTGCCCGGCGGCGGCACGCGGCTGGTACCGGTGGCATTGTGGATTGACAATCGCTTCTACGATGCCAGCCTCTACGGCGCGAATCCCCAGCCGATGGCGCTTGAGCCTGACACCGTGTACGAAGCCACAAATTATGGGGAGCCAGTGGGGCTGTTCACGGTGACCACTCCGGAGGAGCTGAAGGGCAGCTGGATTGCCCAGGGAAAATGGAGTCCCCGCCGCCCGCTCGACGAGCAGCTCGCCCAGCAGGCAGCGAAGCAGCCCAAACCGAAGCCGGCGGGCAATGTCGACGACGAGCGGCCAATCCTTCGGCGCCCCGGATCGGGCGCCTCTTCCAGCACCCCAGCCACCGGCAATAGCGCGGGACAGGGCGCATCAGCGCCACCTGGGGTTGCTGGCCAGGCTTCACCAGTTGATAGCGATTCCGGTCGTCCGACGTTGAAGAAACCACCCGAATCTTCCGCACCACCGGCACAAACCGCGGCTGCCGGCCATGCGCCTTCCAGCGCCGCCTCACCGGATGAAAACGATCCCAATCGGCCGGTCCTTCGACGCGGCAAGCCCGCCTCTCAGGCGGCTGCTACAGAGCCTGATATCGCTCCCACCGTACCCACGGCAACTCGGGCGGAAGCGGCACAGCCAAATCTCGTCAGCACCCGGACAAAATCCTATGCAGCCGTGTCGGATGCCGGCCCCTATGAAACTCGCTCGCTGCTCTATGCCATGAATTCCGCCGAGCAAACCGGGAAATCGGAGCAGATGCGCTCGCTGGCGCTGGAAGAGATTCGCAAATTCATGGCGACGCGCAACGCGCCGGCACTGCCGAAAAACGTCACCATCGCCCACTATGATCTCCGTGCCTATGATCTCGACTACAGCAACTCGCCCACGCTGGTGCTTACGGCCACGCTGCCGGTGGTAAGCGCCCGGGCTCCTGGCGGGAGTGAGTTCGACTACTTTGTCACGGTCGTGGCGCGCGAGGACATCAACGGGACGCCAATCAAAATTTTCAGTTCAGTGACCGATAGCAATCATCTGGATGCCTATCCGAGGTTGGAGATTGTCGATGCCGTGGACGCCGATGCTAACGGACGTGGCGACCTGCTCTTCCGCCAGTATTCCGACACAGGAATCAGCTATAGCCTTTTTCGGGTTTATCCCTACGACATGAAAAAAGTGTTCGAGGGTGGCTCCGGAGTGTGAGTGGTCAACCCGGTGCTCAGCACCAAAGCGCTATTGCCTGTGCAAAACTCCGCAAATCAAAAACGGATACAAAGCACGTCAAAGAGTCCCGTCGAAATTTTGAATACTGTTCCGTACTGCATTGATATTGCGGGGGTTAATTCTGCCGCGCGGAATGGAGCAACGCCGGTAAGTAGCTGAAAAATAGGAGCTCCGTTCATCGCAATCCACTCTTCCACATAGTTTTCCACAGGACCGGAGGAGTTCTGGAACCTCGCTCCGTCCAGCACGTTAATGGAAACCGACCCGGAACCGCCCTGCAAGCGGAGTTCGAATGGCCCGGTCCCCGAATCGCGTTCTGCAGTGGGCCACAGAGGAGGGTTGGGGCACGGTGTAACCGCTTTCAGCTTCGCTTTGGTGAGAGAAAAGCAGGAAAGAAAAGGGCCGCCATTCGTGGCGGCCTTATCAGCAATACGAAGTTCGCCGCCTTACGGCTTGGTGGCCGTCGCCGTCGAAGCCGGCTTACTGCCTGGAGTAGTGGCCGCCCCCACAGGCTTGCCCGTGGTAGCTCCCGGAGAGCCAGCCGGCTTGGGAGTCGCCGCCGGAGGCGCCACACCGGATTGCGCGTTGTAAGCGTCGACAATGGTCTTGGTCAGGTCCACGCCCGCCGTCGCCCACAGTAGCGGCCCTTGCGGCCAGGGGTTGGAGGAATCGAACAGCAGGCCGTAGCCGTTGGCCTTGGCGTACTTGTCGATCACCGGCGCCATTTTCTGCAGGATACGCTGCGCGATCTCGTTCTGCTGTTGCTGATATTCATTCTGCGCGTCTTCCACCGAGCGCTGCAGGCTCTTCTGCTTGGTCTCGATCGATTTCACCAGAGTAGCCCGGGCTTCCTCGTTCATCTTGTCGCCCTGGGTGTTGAGCTGCTTCTTCAGGTTCTCGACCTCGGTGTTCAGGCTCGCCAGTTCGTTCTTCTTGGGCTCGAATTTCTTCTGCAGCGCCTCGAAATCGCGCGCCCCTTCATGGGTGGCGACGATGGCCTGCTGGATATCGATAATGCCGACCTTGACGCTGCCGGACGGAGTGGCGGCCGGGGCGGTCGGTGTGGTTGACGTGGTAGTGCCGGCGGGCGTGGTGGGTTTAGCGGCGGCCGGGCTCGATTGTGCCAGAGCCGCAGTTGTCAGGGCAATTGCGAGCACGGCTATGCCTGTGAAAGTGCGCTTCATTGAGTTGGTGTAGCTCCTTGAACTGCTCCGGGAATTCTTCAGGCGTCCCAGGAATGACGGCGGTTGCGGCTGCGTCTTGTCTGGACTGACGGGCACTGACGCTCGGCCTGAAACACGGTCGGACGTCTCCCCGACCGGAAAATTCGGCGGTGCGGATGCTGGAATTATAGAAAAACCGCCTTCTCAGCGTCAAACCGGAACGTTGTCTCCTGAAGGTACATGCTATAGCACATGACCAGCGGGACCTGCCCTCCTGCGCCATTTCTCCTAGAATGTCGTGGCCACCGTAAAGCGAAACGTCCTCAGCGGTTCCGCCAGATAGTATTTCGGCTGATAGATCGAGATCGTCTGGGCGTACGTGTAATCGCCCGCCGCTCCAGGTGGAAACATGGAGCGGGTAATCGGATTCGGCGAATTCACCACTTCATTGATGCGCAGCGGATTGTACGCCCAGTACACGCGGAAGGGAGCGTTGACCACCGGGAGGATCACCTGCAGCTCCAGCCCCGTCGACATGCGCGTCTGGTAATTGGTACCTGAAACCGGCCGCAGCACGGGACTTATCGGCAAGGTCGTGCCGCCCACGCACTGGAAGCTGGAATTCACCCCGGGGCAGCCGAACACCGTGGTCTGCAACGTGGTGACCTGCGTTTCGGCGATTTGCAACTGCGACGATCGGGAAATGAAGTCCCAGCCGGTGTCGACAAACGGTGCGATCGTAACCGGCCCGATGATGGGAACACGGTATTCCAGGTTGGTCACCAGATTGGTATCGCCGCCCGGGAAGATGATCTGTTCCACCGGGATGGTGATGTTGTAGTTGCCCTGCCGCGGGTTCGCCGGATTCAGCGGGACAATGCTCCCGTCGGGGTTCTGCAGCGGCACCACCACTACGGTGGGGAAGAACGAGACCGGCGAGATGGCGCGGATATCGAACCCACGGATATCCGTATCGCCTCCCATGTAGAAGCGGTCGAACGGAGGAGCTACCTGCCCGCCGTACCCCGTGATCCACGAGCCCAGCATCCGGAAACCGAGGGTATTGCGGCCCTTGTTCACGGGATGGAATTTCTTGTACTCCGCAATCGGCTTGAGGTATTTGACGTTGCCGCCCAGGCCGGCAAACTCGGTGGCCAGGTACAGGCTTTGACCCGTGTGCGGCCGCTGCGGGTTGTCGATCCTGGTAAACGAGAAATTCGGTACCACCTTGCTGGTGATAATTCCATTGAGCGCATTGGGACCTGAGATGCCGCGAAATGCCAGGGCTTCGAAGTAGGCCGTCGAGGCCGCGCTGAACGTTTGCACCGAGGAATTGTCGAACGCGTAGGTAATTCCAACCCGTTTGAAGGTCCGCTTGATGGGATAGCTGAGGGAAGTGGTGAAGCCGGTGCTCGTCTGCGTGAAGTTCTGCAACAGTGCCTGATAGCTTGCTGGCAGGTTCAGCGTCTGGTTGAGCTGGATCTGCGTCAGTGCCGCCTGGTTGTAGTTGTAGCTGTTGTGATACACCGACCAGCCGAACTGCAGCGGCCGGTCGAAGAGATAGGGCTGGGTAAACGAGAGCGTCTCGTTGCGCTCGTACTGGCCAATCTCGAACTGCAGCGTCAGGCTTTCGCCCTTGCCGAACAGATTGTTGGTCGTGTAGTTGAGGCCGACGAAAGCCCCGGCCAGCCCGCTGACACCGCCCGTCAGACCGATGCTGTTCTTGCCCTTCTCCTTGACTTTCAGGGTGATATCGACAGTGCCGTCCTGCACATTCTGCTTGATCTCGGAATCCTGCTCCGGCTTGAGCTGGTCAAAATACTGCAGCTGGTTCAGCCGCAGCAGACTCAGTTCCCAAAGATTTCCGTTGTAAACCTGCCCTTCTTCCAGCGCCAGCTCGCGGCGGATGACCTTGTCGCGCGTCGTGGTGTTGCCCTGGAACTCGATGCGGCGGACATAGAACTGTTTGCCCTCATCCAGATCGATGCGCAGGCTGATCAGGCGCTTCTCGTCGTCAGCTTCGGTGTTCGGAACGGGGGTGAAGTTGATGTAGCCCAGGGCGGCGTAGGCTTTGCGCAGCGCCTCGAGGCCTTTGCGTATCGCCTCGGTATCGAAGATCTCGCCATTCTTGATCTTGAACAGCGCGCGCAGCCCCTGGGTGTTCTTGACCGCCTTGTTGCCGCTGAAGGTGATCTCCTTCAGCCGGTACCGCTGTCCCTCCTCCACCGGCATGGTGATGTCCACCGCCTTGCCCGGCGACGACTTGAAGGGGAAGTACCATCGCACACCGCTGGTGTCGTGGATCTGGGTCCTGGGGTCTCCGACCAGCGCCTTGAAGTAGCCCTTCGTCTGGTAGAAGTAGCGCACACGTTCGGCATCCTCGGTCAGCTTGGTGGAGTCGTAGGTCCGGGCGAAGAGGTTCTCGAGGATGATGGAGTGCGGGATGCCGATGGGCTTCAGGTTCTTCATCGCGCGCTGCAGGTCCCGGCTCTTCAGCGCCTTGTTGCCCTCGAACCTGATCTTGCCTACTTTGACCTTTGGTCCTTCCTTCACCACGAAAGTCAGCGACACGGCGGCCGGCGGAATGGGCCGCACCTCGGATTGCACGGTGGCGAACTGGCGCCCGTGCGCGGCCAGAAGCTGTTTGATGACCACCTCGGCATGCTTCACCTTCGTCGGATCGTACTGGCTCTCCTGGGTAAGACCGACCTTCTGCTCCTTGAACTTGTCGAGCACGTCGCTCTGCGAGACCGAGCTCAGGCCCACGTACTTGATCTCGCGAATCGTAGGCTTCTCCTTCACATAGACGTGAATGATCCAGCCCTGCGAGGATTGCTCGCGCTCGATCCGCAGATCGTCGAAGTAACCGGTGTTCCACAGGGAATTGAAGTCGCGCTCCAGCGCGGCCTGGTCGTAAACGTCGCCCGCCTTCGTAAACATACGGGCGCGGATGGTTTCCGCCGGAATGCGGCGGTTGCCGTGGATCACGATGTTCTGGATCACCTCCTGCTGCGCCAGGCAGCTGGCAGCAAAAAACAGGAGCGCGAGAAAGCAACTGATCGCCGTGGCGCAACCACGAACCCCGCGAACCAACCGCATCGCAGGCCTTACCTGACGGTGGCAGGAAATGATGAAACCCTCAGCTCGGTTGATAAAAGCGCAATTATACGGTACGCGTACTCTGGTTCGGAAACCAAAGTCGCAGCCTGACGGCTACGCTAACCCTCACTGTCGCTGGAAGTTGCGTCCGGCACGCGCGTCACCCGCTGCCCTTGCCGGTGGCGGCCGGGGCGGCCCGTTCCACTTCCACCAGGGTGGAATAAAACGTGGCGCCGGCACCGAGGTCGGTGAGCCGCGAGGAGGTCAGCACGTTGACGTTTACCCCGCCCTGCGACAGCTTCGCCCAATGGAGTCGCGCGCCCACCACGCCCGGCTGTACCGCGCCATCGACTCGTGCGCGCAGGAAGATTTCGCCGCGATCGTTGAAGATCCGTACCCGGTCACCATCGGCGATGCCGCGGCGTTTCGCGTCCGAGGAGCAAATTTCCAGTTCGTCCTGGTGGAGCTCCATTCTCTGATGCGCCGGAAGGTTGACGAAGGTTGAGTTCAGGAAGTTGTCGGCCTTGCGCGCCAGCAGTTCCAGTGGATAACCCCTGCTCGCATTGCGCCGCGACTCTTCCGGCGGAACGAACGAAGCCACCGGATCCATCCCGCTGGCGATCAGATTCCCGTCATACAGTCGGGCCTTGCCGCTCGGCGTGGGAAATCCATTCGCGAATGGAAGCCAGGGCCCGCTGGCGTTCCCGGTGAGGTTCAGGCGGACATGCGGATCGCTCTCCAGCCGCTCGCGGGTGATGCCCTCGAGCTGCGCCACCCCCGACGAAAGCGCGCTGTCGATCATGGCATCGACACTTTCGCGGAAGCACTCCTCCTCGAAGCCCATGCGCAGCGCCAGCTCACGGAACAGTTCCACGTTCGACTTGCACTCGCCTGGCGGCTCGATGGCCTGATGCGATACCTGCAGGTAGTAATGGCCGTAAGCCTTTACCAGGTCTTTCTGCTCAAAGAAGGTCGTGGCGGGCAACACCAGGTCGGCGTAGTCGGTCGTGTCGGTGAAGAACTGCTCGTGCACCACGGTGAAGAGGTCGTCACGGCTGAGACCCCGCCTCACCAGATGCTGGTCGGGACACACCGCGGCGGGATTGGAATTATACACCACCAGCGCCTTGATGGGAGGGCTATCCAGCCCGGTCAGCACTTTTCCCAGCTCCACCATGTTTACGATCCGGGAAGCTCTCTTCAGCGGACTCTTCAGCATCAGCTCCGGCTGTTCCATCGCCTTGTCGTTGAGCTGGAAACCGCCGCTGGTGGAGAGCTGCAGGCCGCCGCCGATTTCTTTCCACGAGCCGGTAATCACCGGCAGCATGCAGACCGCGCGCACTGCCGCGCCGCCATTCTGGCAGCGCTGGATACCATAATTCAGCCGGATCGCTGCCGGTCTGATGGTCGCATATTCGCGCGCCAGGCGCAGGATCTGCTCGGCGCTGACTCCGGTCCACTGCGCCACCCGCTCGGGTGTGTATTCGGGCAGACGCTTCTCCAGTTCCCCGAAGCCCTCGCTGTGGCGCGCGATGTAGTCTGCGTCGTGCCAGCCCTCGCGCACGATCACATGCATCAGCCCCAGCGCCAGCGCGACGTCCGTACCCGGATTGATGGCGATGTGCCAGTCGGCCACACCGGCGGTGCGCGTGCGGTAAGGATCGATGACCACCAGCTTCGCTCCCTGGCGCCGCGCCTCTTCAATGAACGGCCACAGGTGAATATTGTTGCCGTGAATGTTCGCGCCCCACGCAATGATGTACTTCGAGTGCCGAAACTGCTCCGGCTCGGTACCGAGCTTGCGTCCGTAGATGGAAATCAGGGCCTCGCCGCCCGCCTGCGAGCAGATGCTGCGATGGAGCTGCGAAGCCCCCAGCCGATGAAAGAAGCGCCGGTCCATCGCAGCCCCGTTGAGGACGCCGATGTTGCCGCCGTAGGAGTACGGCAGAATCGCCTCCGGCCCGAATTCGGCGCTGACCTGCTTGAGCCGGGCGACGATCTCGCCGAAAGCTTCGTCCCACGTGATGCGCTGAAAAACACCGTCACCGTGGGTCCCCTTCGCAGCCATGCGCCGCATCGGATACAGAACGCGATCCGGCGAATAAACACGGTGCAGATATTGCGCAACCTTGCCGCACAGGAATCCGCGCGTGACGGGGTGTTCGGGATCGCCTTCGATCTTCGTGGCGCGTCCTTGCTCGACCGTGATGAGCACCGCGCAGCCATCGGGGCAATCGTGCGGACAGGCGGCATGAATGATTCGCTTCATGGCAGATGCGATTATGCCATGAGCCAGGAAATGTCAGACCAGCTCCTGCTGCCCAGCGACGGGGAGGGTCCATAGTGACCAATTGCGTTTTTTGCGGGACAAACCGCGACCCAAATTGTGTCTATCCATTGACATCCGGCTTCTTTTCGCACCCTGAATAGCAGTATCATTCCTGAAACCTGCTTGGCCGAGTCCTGCGGTTCCGGGAGAAGACACATGACTCGCAGATTACTTGCCGTCCTGTTGCTACTGGTCACCGCTTTTTCCCTGCCGTCGTGGGCAGGACCGCGATGCACTCCGACATCGGAAGATCGCGAGCGCGTGCTGGAGTATACCCGCAGCCTGGAAGAGCATCCGCTCGCCAAGGACAGCCTGCAGAAACGGATGTGGCTGACCGAGTGGGTGGTTAACACGCCCGAGGTCACGGTGGACGTCTGTTGTAAGGAGCTCCAGTCGCTCGACGCGGTCAATAACACCTACTCGCATCAGCTGCGTATGCAGGCCATGTACTCTCAGGCCGCCTTCCAGTTGCAGCATCCTGACGTGAAGGACACGGCCGCCATTCAGGCCGCCGGGCTCGCCGGCACTCTGCGCGCCTATCGCGCCATTCAGCGCTTCGATCCCTCTGCGAAGTACCCGCTGCTCGACGATTTGATGTCTCTGGAGAGAAAGGGCAAACTCCAGAAGTACGTTGAACGCCGCACGCGATGTATGGAAGAGTAGAAATACTCGGGTTTCAGTGAATGGGTGCGCGCGTCGCGCCCTTTTTATTTTGGGATACGGCATTCTGCGCCCCGGCTGATACATTGCTGGTGGGTTCAGCCCTTATCCACGTGGAGAACTACTTCAATTACTTCACGGAAATCGAGGAGCATTTCCAGCGCCGCCGTGGCACGCTGCTCCTGCTTTCGCCGCTCGATTGGGCCCTGATGGAGACCTGGAAAGATGCAGGCGTGCCGCTGCAGGCGGTGTTGCGCGGCATCGATGTTACCTTCGAAAAATGGGAGCGCCGGCCGCGCCGGACACGCAGGGTAAACGGCCTGGCCTATTGCGCGCAGGAGGTGTTGGCTTCGGCGGAGGAACTGAAGGAAGCTGCTGTTGGGCAGCCGATGACAGAGACTCGAAACACCGGTCTGGAGCAGGCTGCGGTTGCCGGGTATCTGAGACGCAACGCGGAGCAGCTCGATAAGCTTCAGCTGCCCGGTTCCGTCGAGTTGATCGCCCACGATACCGCCGCCGCACTCAGAGAACTGGCGGCGTCGCTGGGGCCGGAAAGTACCATGCACATGGAGGATCTGGAGCGGCGGCTTACGGTCGCTGAAGAGAAGCTGCTCGCCGCGCTCATGGCCGCCACGCCGGATGCCGCCCTTTATGGGGCGCGTTCTGAGGCGGATCGCGATCTGGCGCCCTATCGCCGAAAAATGAGCGCTCCGCAGATCGAGCAGCTCCACAAGCAATACATCTACAAACGATTGCTGGAGCAGTACCGGGTGCCACGACTCAGCCTTTTCTACATGTGAGCAGGAACTGGCAACCAGCATTAGGATTAGTGAATGTCGGCTGTACCGCGGCTTTGGCAGGAGACGGGTGCGGCGGATCCGCGTCACCAGCGGGGCAGTGGAGCGGGCGGCTACGGTGGGGAGCGGTAGGGGCCTTTGCAACTGGAGATCGAAAAGCTGGTCTATGGCGGAGACGGTCTGGCGCG
>DATJAI010000025.1:0-3692 GCA_035516415.1 Binatia bacterium
CGAACAGTTACGTGCCGAATCGATCGATCAAAGAAGTGCTTGGCTATCCACTGAGCCGGAAGTTCCGCGACTTACTCAACCAGTTATGAAAAAGAAACTCCCACGGCGCCAGCGGCTGGACGTAGACGTGGAAGAGCTGGACCGCATCATCGATGACGCCAAGACGGCTCCGCTGAGTGAAGCCGACAGCCAGAAGCTCAAGACGGCTCTGCATGCGCTGGCCGAGAACTTTCTGCCACAGCGGAGCACAGAGAAGACCAGCTCGGTGCTCGGCGATGCCGAGAAGGACGCCATGCAAGACATGCCGGCAGCGGCGGACCGACCTTCCGGTCATGGGCGCAACGGCGCAGCGGCGTATCGCGGCGCAGAGAAGGTTCGCATCACGCATGCCCAGCTGGCTCACGGCGATCGCTGCCCGGACTGCGCCCGAGGCAACGTCTACCGGCAAAAGGAGCCCAAGGCCTTGGTGCGGATCGCGGGGCAAGCGCCGCTGGCCGCCACCGTGTATGAACTGGAACGGCTACGCTGCAACGCCTGCGGGCAAGTGTTCACAGCGCAGGAACCGGAGGGCGTGGGCCCTGAGAAGTACGATGAGACGGCCGCGGCGATGATTGCTCAGCTGAAGTACGGCAGCGGCATTCCGTTCTACCGGCTGGAACGACTGGAAGAGCAACTGGGCATTCCGCTGCCGGCAGCGACGCAATGGGAGATTGTGGAAGAGGAGGCGGAAGTGATCCAACCGGCGCGCGATGAGTTGATCCGTCAGGCGGCGCAGGGTGAGGTGCTACATAACGACGACACCGGCATGAAGGTGTTGAAGCTGGAGCGCGAGCCGGGCGATGAGCGCACGGGTGTGTTCACCAGCGGCATTGTTTCCACAGCCGAAGGGCGCCAGATCGCGCTGTACTTTACCGGCCGCCAGCATGCCGGTGAAAACCTGGCAGAGGTGTTGCAACAGCGCGTGGCGGACCTACCACCAGCGATTCAAATGTGCGACGCTTTGTCACGGAATGTTCCGAAGCTGCCGCCCGGAGTGGAAGTCCTGCTAGCGAACTGTCTGGCGCACGGCAGACGGCAGGTCGTGGAAGTCGCGGCGAACTTTCCCGACCAGTGCCGTTACGTGTTGGAGATGTTGGGCCGGGTGTATGGCCATGATGCCGAAGCGCGCGAGCGCGGCCTCTCACCACACGAGCGGCTGCAGTTCCATCAGCAACGCAGCGGGCCGGTGATGGGCGAGTTACAGGGCTGGCTGGAGAGGCAGTTCGCTGAGCATCAGGTGGAACCGAACTCCGGCCTGGGCAAGGCGATCACATATCTGTTAAGGCACTGGCGGCCGTTGACCTTGTTCCTGCGCGAAGCGGGCTCTCCGCTCGATAACAACATCGTCGAGAGAAGCTTGAAACGGGCGGTGCTACATCGGAAGAATGCACTGTTTTATCGCACGCTAAACGGGGCGCAAGTGGGCGACTTATTCATGAGTCTGATCCACACCTGCCAGTTATCCGGAGCCAACTCCTTTGAGTACCTGGTGGAGCTACAGCGCCATGCTGCCGAACTGGCGGCGAACCCCGCTGCCTGGATGCCCTGGAACTACCGTGAGACGTTGGCGCACGCTGCTTCTCCGTAATATGCTGGGTCAGCCTGGCCGAAAAGGATCGTCTGCGGCCATGCTTGGGTGACATTCTGCAATGGCCGCCAGACAGGCCTTTCCGAACGCAAAATCCGACAACGTTTTTGGCCAGCGACGGAAACCGTCGAAAATGTTCCGCGCCGGCCTCTACGCCCGCGTTTCTACCAACGATCAACAGACCCTTCCTATGCAGAGCCGCGCCATGCGGGAGTATGCCACCCGACGCGGCTGGACGATCACCGCGCAAGTCCGTGAGGTTGGCTCCGGTGCGGCCAAGCGAGAAGCGCGTGAGAAACTGCTCGAGGCCGCCCGCCGCCGAGAGATCGATGTAGTGCTGGTGTGGCGGCTGGACCGCTGGGGCCGGTCGGTAACGGATCTGCTGGCAACCCTTCAGGAACTGGAGCATCTCGGCGTAGGCTTCGTATCGCTGACCGAGGCACTGGACCTGACTACGCCGACTGGGCGAGCGATGGCCGGCCTATTAGCCATATTCGCCGAGTTTGAAAGGGAAATTCTGCGGGAACGAACGCGGGCTGGACTGGCCCAGGCCCGCCAGAATGGTAAACGTCTCGGCCGGCCGGCAACGGCGGTCGCGCACGCGGCTGAGATCAGAAAGCTCTATCGCGCTGGCGTCAGTAAGTCGGAGATCGCTCGCCGGCTGCAGATCGGACGCACCTCAGTCCGCCGAATCCTGGGAGCGAAGTTATGAAAAGACCCAAGCGAGACCCTGTGCGGGAGGACCGCATTCACAACGAAGCTATCGTCGATGCCAGTCCGGATGAGCAGGCAATGAGCTGGTATTACTATCTGGAAAGCAAGATCCGTTTCCCGTTCCAGGCGAGGTGTCTTATCGCGAAGGATGTCTCGCCGCTCAGGAAAGGAGAAACCACCGAGGTCGTACGCATGGCCGCGGAAGATGTCTGCGAGCACGACATGTTTGTGCAGATCCGTTGGCAGGGGCGGAAAATGGCCGTTCCTCTCTCGCAACTGACCGCCATCGATCCAGACGAATCAACCGAGGAAGCGATCGGCGACTGGCATTACTGGGTCTCTCAGGGCTGCGTTCTCTGAGGCTCATGTCTCAAACGAGAACATTATGGCAAGGCGCCAACCCGCATCAAAACCTTCATGGATAGATGTTAAGACGGAACTCGCGAACTTCGATCGGCTGGGATTATTGGGCCTGATTCAGGATCTCTACGCCGCCCACAAGGACAATCAGACGTTTCTTCACGCCCGTTTTGGATTGGGCGCGGACGTTCTGAGGCCCTACAAGGAAACGCTGGACCGCTGGCTCTGGCCGGACGTATTGCGGAACCAGGATACGTCCGTCATGAAAGCCAAACAGGCGATCTCCAGTTACAGAAAAGCTGTCGGCGAACCTGCCGGACTCGCGGAGTTGATGGTTTTCTACTGCGAACGCGCGGCAGGGTTCTGCAGCGACATCGGGTATCAGGATGACGGCTACTTCGATGCACTGGTCCGCATGTTCGACCAGGCCCTGAAAGCCATCGCCCAGCTATCTGCCAGCGACCAGCATGCCCTAATCGTCCGACTCGATAAAGTACGCGGCGTCAGCCACAACTTCGGTTACGGGGTCGGCGATGATATGGATTCCCTGCTTGCGAAATATGTGAGAGAGTGATCCCATCCGCCGCAGTTCACACCCGAGCCGCCACCTACGCAGGCGTGCCGAAAGCTCACGTTGCAACTGATAGTAGACAGCACCGGTGCTGGTTGACTTTCGCTTCGCCAAGCTCTCAACCGAGGCAGTTCTTCCGGGCGGCACTTTCTCCAATAACTCCTTGAAAGAAATCTGCTGCGCTGGCGATTGTGATTTATCCTGCTGCTGTTGATCCTGGGACATACGGAAGGCAAAACGACGCGCCCTAACGACCTATTTTGTCATAAGGGGCGGCCTGACCGATCTTGCCGAACTCGGAGTGCCCGGCTCTTGCGCGCGGTCACACCCGCAGGCCCAGCACAGCTCTCACACGCGCCAGCGTTCGCCTATTCGCACGCCAATCGACCGTGTATAATCTAAATTAATATTGTATGTGAT
>DATJAI010000026.1:0-12307 GCA_035516415.1 Binatia bacterium
GAGCTTGTACATCTCCTCTGCAATTGTCTCGATGGTTACAGCTTCGGTCATAATTGCTCTCCTCTGCTAATCGGCTGCCGCGGCCAGGGCGCCCGCTCGCGCCCTCGTGGCGAGTATCATCACCTGCCCTGCCAGCACGGAATCGAACCTGGCGGGTGCAAATCCGTGACGCTGCAAGAGCGCGCTCACCCGTTCCTGCGACCAGGTATGGCATTCGCGGTTCAAAACATGCCGTGCCAGCGCCGCCAGGGCCACTTCGGGCGCGGGCATTACTGCAAGGTGCAGCACGTTATCCTGAATCACGAGCTGACCGCCGTCCCGCAGGTGTGACGCGGCGTACCGAAAGATTTGTTCGATGCCGTCTGCGTCTCCGCTCTCCAGCACGCCCGAGAGCAGCAGCAGATCGCAATCGGCATCCCCTAGCGCTTCGCCCTGCCAGGGATTTCGGGCCGTCACGCGCGCCTCGGGCCAGCGCCGCAGCAGCGCTTCTCGGAGGGCCACGCTCCCCCAGCCGATGACAAGGGCCTCGAATCTGCGCGGCATCGCCAGCTTTTCCACCACCGCGGCGGAGGTGAACCGTGCCGCCGCCTCGCACGCGGCGCGGTGGAGCCTGCCATCGCGTCCCGCGTTCGCGGAAGTCCGGCCGCGCTCGGCAAAATCGGAGAGCGCCTGCCAATGTACGAGCTGCGAACAGTTGTAGAGCAGCAGGTCGCGGAGGCTGAGCGGCGAGGCGGAAACCAGGTAACGCGACGCCAGTTCGAGATTGCGGTATCCCTCGGGTCGCGACTCCAGCAGGCCCAGCGAGACCAGCGCGCGCAGGATTTCGCTTAACCCCTCGGCGTTCAACCCGAGGCTGTGTGCCAGGTCGTAGGCCGTCCGGGGTTCCTCCAGCAGGTCCAACAGGTTCTTCTCCAGCGCCCAACCCAGCACCTGCGTACCGATGCCGCCGGAGGCGATTCGCAGCAGCTGGTTCATTCCCGGCGCGGGCTGGAACAAAGGATTCGCGCTCGCGTGGCGCCGCAGGTCGCGTTGGGCGCAGGCCAGCTTTTCGCGCAGCCGCACCACCTCGCCCACGACCAAGGTAGCAGGCGGGCTGATCCGGGCTTCGTGCACGCGGTCGGCGATGTCCTGCAAGGTGCCGCTGACCACTCGCTCGTCGTGCCAGTAGGCCATCTGCACCATGGCAGCAGGTGTCTGCGGCGATCGGCCGTTGGCTATCAGTTTGGCGGCGATCTTGCCGACATTGTGCACCGCCATCAGGAACACGAGCGTATCCACGCGGGCGATGGCGCTCCAGTCGATCCGGTCCTCGGCCGAGGTGGCATTGTGTCCGGTAACGATGGCCACCGAGGAAGCGGTGTCGCGATGGGTGACGGCAATGCCTGCGCTTGCCGGGGCTGAGAGCGCAGCACATACCCCGGGAATCACTTCGAAAGGTATGCCGTGGCTGGCGAGGTACTCGGCTTCTTCGCCGCCGCGTCCAAATACGAAGGGATCGCCGCCCTTGAGGCGAACGACGGTTTTTCCCTCCAGCGCATAGCGCACCAGCAACTCGTGAATCTCGTCCTGGCGCGATTCGTGGCGGCCCACCGGCTTGCCCATGTATATGCGCTCCGCCGAGGGGCGCGCCAGCGCCAGCACTTCCTCCTGGATCAGCCGGTCATAGACGATGACGTCGCCCGTCTTGATCAGCTCCGCAGCCTTGACGGTGAGCAGTTGGGGATGGCCCGGACCGGCGCCGACCAAATAGACTTTTCCGGGCTGCATCCTGGCGGACATCACTTAGCCTCGCGAACCGAAACTGTGATTTTGTAAAACACCGTAATCATCAAGGCGCCAATCGCCCAGACGCCGAGCACGATCAGCCACTCGGGCAAGGTGGGCGAGTAGCGAGTTACGTCACCAAACGGGGCGGGTACGAAGCCTCCGACGATCAGGCCCATCCCCTTCTCGATCCACAACGATGCGATCACCAGGACGGCGGCCAGTGGGAGCAGAACCGCGTTCTTGCGCAGCCGCGGCACGAGCAGGATCACCAGCGCCGCCACACCGGTGATGACGGACACCCACATCCACGCCGCCAGGTGACGATCGCCATCGAGCCCCACGTAGAGATAACGGAAGTGCTCCAAGTCTTCCGGAATGTGGCTGTAAAACACGGTGAACATTTCGAGCAGCACAAAAAAGATGCTGACCGACATGGCGTAAGCCACGATCACGCCCAGCTTCTGGATCGCCTCCTGGCCGGCGTCGAACCGGGTCAGGCGGCGCAGCAGCAGACACAGGAGGATGAGCAGCGAAGGACCGGAGGCGAAAGCGGAGGCGAGAAACCGCGGCGCCAGAATCGCCGTCAGCCAGAAGGTGCGCCCCGGAAGTCCGCTGTAAAGGAACGCCGTGACCGTGTGGATGCTGACCGCCCAGGGAATGGACAGCAGGACGAGCACCTTGATCCACGACGGAGGCGCGACCTCCTCGCGCTCCGACCGCAGCATGGTGTAGGCGATGACGGCATTCAGCAGCAGGTAGCCGCCGAGGGAAACCATGTCCCAGAACATGATCGAGTGCAGCGTGGGATAGCGGAGCACGTTCAGGACCCGCATCGGCTGCCCCATGTCCACCAGGATGAACAGCATGCACATGGTGACGGAGGAGACGGCGAGCAACTCGCCCAGGATGGTGATGCTGTGGAACTGCCGCACATCATGCAGGTAGTAGGGCAGCACTACCATCACCGCCGACGCCGCGACGCCGACGAAAAACGTGAACTGAGCGATGTACAGTCCCCAGCTCACATCGCGGCTGAGGCCCGTGATGGCCAGTCCGTAGCTAAGCTGCCGCAGGTAGAAGGCGCCGCCGAGGGCGATCAGGGCCAGGAGAAACACGATCCACTCCCAGTATCTGCGGCTGCCTACCATCGCCTTTTCGAACATCAACATGCGCGATCACACTAAGTAAAAAATCGAGGGGCCAGTACCTAGTTCGGGCTGACGCTGAATCGAAAACCGCGCCCGCAGAAGCTGGCGCACGGGCGACTGCTCATCGTTGAGGTCTCCGAAAACGATCGCCTTCTGCCGGCAGGCCTCGACGCAGGCCGGCGCGCGGCCATTGGCCAGTCGCTCCTCGCAAAAATTGCATTTCTCCACCACGCCTTTGGTGCGCGTGGGGAAGTCGGCTGTCAGGTGTTTGATATATGGCCGCGGATCTTCCCAGTCAAAGCTGCGCGATCCGTAGGGGCAGGCCGCCATGCAGTAGCGGCAGCCGATGCAGCGATGCCAGTCCATCATGACCACGCCATCCTCACGCTTCCAGGTGGCGGCGGTGGGGCAGACGCGCACGCAGGCCGGCTGAGCACACTGATTGCACAGCACCGGCAGCACGTGTCCCTGGTAGGCGCGGCGCGTGTAATCGGACTGCTGGAACGGGAATACCTTTTCGTACCGCTCCTTCCACACCCACTTGACCTCATGGGCGCGCTCGGGAATCTCAGGAATGTTGTGCGCGAGGCGGCAGGCCTTGATGCAGTCATCGCAGTCATCCCCGGGACGGCACCTTTGAAAATCAATGACCATGCCCCAGCGCTTTGCCGAAACGGAAGATGGCGGCGCCGGACCCGCCACGCCGATGGCGCGCACCAGTTTGGCCGCGCCTGCCCCGGCGACCGATAAGCCCGTGATCCGCAGAAACTCCTTCCGCGTGATTTTCACGGCATCCTCCGCGCGACGACAGTGGTCGGGTCCACATGACAATCCCAGCAGTACGGGCCGGAGACCGCCGCATAGCTATGGCAGCGATCGCAAAACTCTTTTTTATTGGTGTGACACTGGCCGAGGCAGGTAGCGGACAGATTCACGCGGTACTTCTCGCCGTCGTACGCCGTGTACTCCAAGCGGTGATCCCGCACCGCGCCCTCGCGCCAGTTGATGAGCAGCTTCATGTGTGACGCGCGCATGAAGGCCACGGGAGCAACGCAGGTTTTAGCGGTCTGCGGCAGCTTGAGTTGCGGGCCGGCGGCCGTAGTTCTTGCATAGACGGCATGCCACATGGGGTACGTGACCAATGTGAGGAACAGCACGAGCGCGAGGCCGATCAGGACGCGGTCACGCATGCGCCGCCTCCGCCGCGAACGGTTCGCCCCGCAAATCCCTGGTGCGCTCTTTCTCGCCGTGCATCACCAGAGCATTGCCCAGCAGTTCGTGCACACCCGCGACCTGAACCCCGGGCACCCAGTAGTCCATCAGGGTGGGCAAGGTAGCCTTGTCGATAGCGCAAATGCAGGCGAGCAGGTTGACGCCGTGCTTCCCCTTCACGTACTTCACCGCGCTTGCGCGTGGATAACCTCCGCGGAGACGCATCTCGAGGTTTTCGTCCGTGCCCAGCCCGGCGCCGCTTCCGCAGCAGAAGGTCTGCTCACGAATCGTGTTCTCCGGCATTTCGAAAAACCGGTTGCAGGTGTTGCGGATGATGTATCGCGGCTCTTCCAGCAGTCCCATAGCCCGCGCCGGATTGCAGGAGTCGTGGAAGGTGACGGCCCAGCGATCGTTGCGCGCAGGCTCCAAACGCAATTTGCCGCTGTGGATCAGGTCGGCGGTGAACTCGCAGATGTGCACCATGCGAGTGCTGCGCGCGTTGGTGAATCTCGTGCCGGTGATCGGCGAGACCGGCTCCTCGAGGAAGTCCGCCGGGCCGTTCATGGTGGCCATGTACTGGTGCAGGACGCGCCACATATGGCCGCACTCGCCGCCCAGAATCCACTTCACTCCCAGCCTGCGAGCTTCTTCGTAGATCTTCGCGTTCAGCAGTTTCATCATTTCGTGCGAGCTGAACAGCCCGAAGTTGCCGCCCTCGGAAGCAAAGGCGCTGAAGGTGAAGTCCAGGCCAATCTCGTGGAGCAGCATCATGTAGCCGAGCAGGGTGTAGTAATGGGGCTCGGCGAAATAGTCTGCCGACGGCATGACGAAGAGGATTTCCGCACCCTTGCGGTTGATCGGAACCTCCACCCGGACGCCGGTGATCTCTTCCAGCTCGTCGGCGGCAAATTCCAGGCTGTCCTTAAAACCGTGCGGCTGGATGCCGAGGTGGTTGCCAGTGCGGAAGCAGTTGGCTACCGGCTCGAGCACCCAGTTGGTGTTGCAACCGATCAGGTTCAGCAGCTCGCGGCCGATCATTGTGATCTCGGCCGTGTCAATGCCGTAAGGACAGAACACGGAACAGCGGCGGCATTCCGTGCACTGATAAAAATAGAAGAACCATTCTTTGACGACATCTTCGGTCAGCTCGCGTCCGCCCGCCAGCGCGCCGAAGAGGCGGCCGGTCAGCGTGAAGTAGCGGCGGTATACGGAACGCATCAGCTCTGCCCGCACCACCGGCATGTTTTTCGGATCGCTGGAACCGAGGTAGAAATGGCACTTGTCAGCGCACGCTCCGCAACGGACGCAGATGTCCATGAACAGGCGGAAGGAGCGATACTTGCGCAGCCGCTCCCGCATGCCGTCCAGCAGGATGCGTTTCCAATCGGGCGGGAGCTTCCAGTCGGCGTCAAAAGGCTGCCACTCGCGTGCATTCGGCAGATCGAGGGCGCGCAGATTCTTGGGCGCGGCGCTATAACAGAAGACCCCCTTGCGGAATTGGACCGCAGGGTCCTTCCAGTCACCGCGCGGTTTTTTAACCTCAATCTGCAGCAGTTCTTCCGCCATGGTCGGCCTCGAGGGGTATTTCCGCCGCCTTGAGCTTGTCGCGAAACTCCTCTTCCCACTCCGCGTACGTGTGGGTCTTAACCGGGTAATTCCAGGGATTGATGTGCCGCTTTGCCCGGCTGTTGTTGGCGAGATTGCGCGTCGGGCTGAGAAAGACTCCGCCCATATGCATCAGCTTGCTGAACGGAAAATAGGCGGCCAGCAGGCTAATCAGCGCTACGTGCACCGTAAACATCGAACCCAGCGCTGCCGCGCGCACCGGGTGGAAGGATGCCACCCCGAGCGCAAACTCCTTCGCGCCAATCACGTCTACACGGGTTGAGTAGCGCATCAGCAGGCCCGAGGCGGCAATCCCGCCGATAACCAGCAGCGCAAAGTAGTCGCTGAACTGGGAAATGTAGCGCACCATCGGGTCGCGAAAACGGCGCAGCAGCAGGTATAGGAGCGCGCACGCGAACACCACATCCGAGATGTACAGGGGCGGCGTGCCAAGTTGAAAAAATCCATCAACCCGCTCGATCCCCAGCACCACCGCCGGCACCGGCTCCACCAGCAGCCGCAAATGGCGAATCAGGATGGTCAGCAACGACCAGTGAAACGCCAGCGCCGCCAGCCAGAGATACCTTTGTTCGGAGCAGATCAGCCGGCCTTCGTCCAGCCGCGCCCGGCTGTTGCGAAACAGCGAGCGGAACAGGAGCGCTTCGAGTGCCATGCGGCCCACTACGCCAGCGTTCGTGGAAGGATTGTCCAGGCCGGCACTCTTGATCCAGGGCAGCGACGTTTGCTGTCCGCAGGTGGCCGGGATGCGAAATGGCACAGGCACTGCCGCCCATTTCACGACGCGATAGCAGAAGCCGACGAGGAAGACAGCAAAACCCGCATAGGCAATGGCGGACAAGAGCAACGCGTCTCCCCCGTGCATCCGTCCCGCCACGGCGGCGGCAGCGACGACGGCAACAACCGTCACAAATGAATACACTGCCTGCATCATCTTTAGCCTTACTGGCTCCGCAGCACCGGCCTTAACCGGATTCTGCGCTGGACTTCGTTGGCACGTACCTCCGCGATCTGTTCGCGGCATTTCATGTAGTGGTCGAAGGTTATGAGCGCGAGCTGATCGATGCGCGCCTCGATCGTCGCCGGGGGAGCGAGACTGGTTGCGAGCAGAATGGGCCGCAGCAGGAACACAAACCCGACCGCCTGGCTGGGCGTGAAGTCCTGCACGGCGCGAAGCCGGATGATGGGATCCAGCGCGGCCGCAATCTTCTCCGTGTCCCAGTTTCCCAGCAGTTCCTCCATGATTGCGCTCATGCCGCTGCGCAACGCGTGCCCCGCCGGGTTGCGGAACGGGTCCCTTTCCGACGCCAGGAAGCCGGCGCTCAGGTCGGGGTACGATTCAATCGTTTGCGCGAACCACCGCTCTACGAGCTCATGAGTGCTCGCCATGACATCACACGCAACCTGTTGGCTTAGGCAGTCCTGCCAGCTTGCAGGCGCCCTTGGCCGGGCCCGAGGGAAACAACTGGTAAATTTCGTTCAGCTTGTATCCCGTCTCCTTGCAAAGTTTTCGCACCATGGGCGCAATGCCGAACTGGACATAGTAGTTGCGGATGTAATTGATCACCTTCCAGTGCCCATCGGTCAGTTCGGCGACGTGCTCTGTTGATGCAAAATCCCTGGCCACGTCCTGATTCCAGCGCTCGGGCTCCTGCAGGAATCCATCTTCATCCACTTCGTACTTGCGTCCTTCAATTTCGAATAGCGGCACGATTCTGACCTCGCTTTCAATTGAGCTCGACGTATCCGCACGGACATACTTCCGCGCACTTCTTGCAGCCGTTGCAGGCTTCGAGCTTGATCTTGTAATGCTCACCTTTGGGCAGTTTCACAAAACAGTTGCTGCTGCAGTACATCCAGCAGGTTTCACAGTCCATGCACATGCCGCACGACATGCAGCGCTTGGCCTCTTCGATCACCTCGGCTTCGGTGAGACCGAATTGCGCTGCTGGGGAGACCTCGGCATGCGGTGGCGCCGCCGGGTACCAATCGAGCTTCATCCGATCCGACTTAATTACGGGAGGAGCGGCGGCTCTAGTCTCCGGCGGATGACCGTGCAGAAACGCGTCAATCGCTTCCGCCACGGTCCATCCCTGGGCGATCGCGGGACTGATGGTGTTGGCGACACGCGCGTCGACCTCGCTGGCTTCGGCATACGGGCCGTCAGGCACGCCGGCGGGAAGTTCGCCCGCGACGACGGCGCCTTCGCCCTCGCGTTTAAGAACAAGCTGCGATGGCTTCTGCAATCCCATCGCAAAGAAAACTGCGGCGTAATCGCGGCGGAGGTCAGGGAGTGTTACCTCCCGCCCGATCGCCCAACCGCAGTTGACCTGGATGCCGATACTGAGGACGTTCGCGATCTCTGCATCCAGAACGTCACCCGGGATAACGCTGCGAGGCATCCGATACCGCATCATGCCACCGGGTTGCGGGGCGGCGTCGAATACCGTGACCGCATATCCGCGGCGCGCCAATTGATACGCGCACGAAAGCCCCGCCGGGCCAGCGCCCACGATGGCGACCCTTTCCGCGCTCGCTCCGTTTGCCTTCGCCGGCTTGAAGCCGTGCGCTATCGCGTAGTCCCCCAGGAAGCGCTCGATCAGGTGAATGGCGACAGCGCCATCCTTGGCCTTGCGGTTGCACCCGAGCTCGCACGGATGCTGGCAGATGCGGCCACAGACGCCGGGGAAGGGGTTGCATTCCCTGATTTGCTTCCACGCGTGCTCGAATGCCTGCGCCGGCGGGCGGCCATATGCCTCATGTTGCGCGAGGCTGACCAGCACATCGCGAATCTGGTTGCCGTGTGGACAACGATCCGCGCACGGCGGCGTCTTCTCAACATAACGGGGGCGGAGCGGGCTTACATCGCCCGTGCCCGCTGCTGCCCCCCTGATGACCGGTTTCCTGACTTCCTTGAACAGGGCCATGGCCCAACCCCTCGTACGAGCAAACCGTGACTGCTGCAGATCAATACTTGACCTGCGCCGAGCGCGCGTACGTCAGCCCCGCGTGTTTGAAGTCGTCGATGTGATAGCGGGTGAACTCGATCCCGGTCAGCTCGAAGAAGCGCGGCCAGCCGATGCGCTCGATCCACTCGCCCATGCGCTCGTACTTGTGGGCATGCTTGGCGTACACATCCACGATATTCACCACGGCTTGGACCACCTCCGGCCAGCGTGGCGGGTTGTTGGGAATGAACGGGATCGCGAGCTTGGAAAACTTCGGAGCGCTGCGCGCATTGCTCACCTTGCCCCCCACCCAGATTGACAGTCCGTCGTTCTCGGCGTCGTTCAAGGGCATAGCGGGACATACGGTGTAGCAGTTGCCGCAGAACATGCATTGTTCCTCCACTACCTCCACGGTCGGCTTTCCGTCGGTTGTCGCCGGGCGAATGGCGCCCGTGGGGCAGGAGGCGATGAGCGTCGGCACCTCGCAGACCTTAGGCACCTTCTCTTTCTGCACCTTGGGAGGCAGGCGATGAACGCCCAGGATGGCGATGTCAGAACAGTGCACGGCGCCGCACATGTTCAGGCAGCAGGCCAGGGCAATGCGCAGTTTGGCCGGCATGTCGTGATGTGTGAAGTGCTCGCACAGCGCATCCATCACCGATTTCACGATGCCCGACGCATCGGTGGCCGCAGAGTGGCAGTGGATCCACCCCTGCGTGTGAACAATATTGCTGATCGAATTCTTGGTACCCCCGCACGGGAAGCCCAGTTGCAACAGCTCCGCCTTCAAGGGCTCGATATTGTCGGGGTTGTCCAGCAGGAACTCGATGTTATTGCGGCTGGTGTAGCGCAGGTAGCCTCCACTGTACTTGTCGGCCAGACCGGCAAAGACGCGCAACGTCTGCACGCTGGTGAGCCGCGGGCCGGCAACCCGCAAGCTGTAGAGCTTGTCGCCCGATTCGGCGACATGGCACAGCAGGCCCGGCGCCAGCACCTCGTGGTACTTCCACTTGCCATAGTTCTTCTTGACGATGGGAGGCAGAAACTTCTCATAGTGCGGCGGACCGACGTCGGTAATGCGAGGAGTCTTGGCGGCTGTGGTCATTGCGCACCTCCTTTTGCCAGCTGGAAGAAGATGTAGGGATTGTCGCGGGGTGCCGCCACCATCTCCGGCACCGGATCCAGTCCGATGGCGTCCAGGAAAGCGGGCAGGCCAACCCGCTGGATCAGTTCCCCGATCCGCTCGCGGTTGGTGCCGTATTCATCCCAGAAGTCCCAGATGCGGGTGACGAGTTCCTTGATCGTGTCCAACAGCTCCGCCGCCGGAACGAAGGGAATTAGCACCGAGGAGAGCAGCGCGCCTTGCATGATGGGCGCCTTGGAGCCGATCAGGATGACCGCGCCCTTCTCCTTGCCCGGACGCAGCGCCTTGGGCATCACGTTGATGCAGTGCATGCAGTGCACGCAGTCGCGGTTGTTGATGCTCAGGTTCTTCCCGTCCCACTTCATGCACTTGCTGGGGCAGAGGTCGCACACTTCCTTCTGAACGTCAGTGCCCGAGCTGGCATACTTTGCCACCTCGCTCTCGTCCACCTGGATGTCGTCCTTCCAGGTGCCGATAATCGAGAGGTCGGCGCGCGCAATCGAGGCCACGCAGTCGTTGGGACAACCGGCGCACTTGAATTTGAACTTGTACGGGAACGCCGGGCGGTGCAGTTCGTCCTGGTAGTTCTGCGTCAGGTCATAGCAGAGCTTCATGGTGTCGTAACAGGCCCATTCGCATCGCGCCATGCCGACGCAGGCGGAAGGCGTGCGCACCGCGGATCCCGAGCCGCCGAGATCGAAGCCGGCGTGGCACAGTTCCTGGAAGGTGGGCTCCAGTTCGTCGGTCGTGGTGCCCAGCAGGATGATGTCCCCGGTGGAGCCGTGCATGTTGGTGATCCCCGAGCCATGCCGTTCCCAGATGTCGGCAATGGTGCGCAGCGCCTCGCTGGTGTAGAACCAGCCGGCCGGCATGTTGACGCGCAGGGTGTGGAAATGAGCGACTTTCGGGAACTGCTCTGGAATATCGCTATAGCGCCCGATCACTCCCCCGCCATAACCCAGCACGCCGACCAAGCCGCCGTGCTTCCAGTGTCCGATCTTCTGTTCGTACGAGAGTTCCAGTTGGCCCAGGAGGTCCTTGGCACTATCATTCGTTTGCGCGGCTGCTTTGATTTCCTTGACGAAACTGGGCCAAGGGCCTTTCTCCAGCTGGTCCAGCAGCTCCGTCTTCGGGTTGCCGTTGCTCGCATCGGCCATAGCTGTTTCTCCTTTGCGCAGTTCACCGAGTCGGCTGTGGTGCTTTACTCGCATTCAGCACAGTCGAACATTTCGGCTGCCGAATATGGGTTCTGTATACGCCGCGGTGCAGACTGGCAGCGGTGATTCGGGTCATATTCGAGTGTGACGCACAGCGCAGGGGTGAGGCGCACGCATGGGTGATCGGCGTCACGAATATGGGTGACTGAGTTCCTCACCGCGCCGCAGGTGCGTCAGAAGTAAGAGTGCGGCCTCGAGTGGGATGGCGCTGATTTTAGTCCGCTTCGCCGCCTGGTCTGATGCCGGTGTCCTCGCGGGCTGCCTGCAGGCGCCGCCGCACGAACTCTTCATAGGACTCCCGGCTGCCAATCTTCTCGATTAGCTGGCGGCACTGCTCGGGTGGAAGGTCGCGCTGCAGGATCTCCCGCCGCGTGCGGCCCACTTCCTCGACCCACTCCGCATATTCCGGGCCGAACTGCTCCTCCAGTTCCACGCGCAAGCGATGGGCAAGCGCCGGACTGTGCCCTCCGGTAGAGATGGCAATCTGCAGCGCGCCCCGCCGCACCACTGCGGGGTAAAAAAAATCGCAGCAGTCCGGATCGTCGACCACGTTGCACAGCACGCGCCGCTCGCTTGCAGCACGGAAAACCTGGGCGTTGCATTCGCCGGAACCTGCCGCTGCCACTACCAGGAACGCTCCATCGAGATCCGACGCTGCAAACGGACGCTGGTGCCACGTCAGTTGTTGCTCGGCTGCGCAGCGCGCAATCCAGTTCGTAGCCGAGGGTGCGACGACCACCAGATCCGCGCCGGCAGCGAGCAGGCCCTGCGCCTTCGCCTCGCCCACTACTCCTGCGCCCACGACCACGCACTTCCTGCCGCCTAGCTTGAGCGAGATCGGAAACAACTCCATAGCGTCCTCCCGGCGGAGATGACCGGTTCCCATTCATGCTATCGCATGCCCACTCGCGTCAACAGCGCCTTCCCGCGATTTCGCCGCGGGTATATTGGAATGCCAACGACATGTCACTGCATAGTGTGCCAATCCGCACATGTCCCTGTGGCAACGTGATTTCTTTGGGTCACATTCGCGGTTGACCAGGGTCACAGTATCGCAGACTAGGCGGAGTTAATCTTCATGACAATTCATGACCCGGGAGGGTGCAACGGAGCACTCCCAGAGGCTTCGAGCTGCTGTGAACGGTTCATTGTTGAAAGCCTCCGGTCATGCAACAGAAATTATAAGGAGGAAGTATGCCGGAGCAGGCGACGTTGGAGCGTCCCACACTGGAGCGTCCCACACTAGAG
>DATJAI010000027.1:0-2054 GCA_035516415.1 Binatia bacterium
TCTCTTTATCGACGATGAGGCCAAGCTGGACCAGAGTGCATCGCGGACACGACAATACCAGGGCGGGATAGGCCGGTTGTTCCCGGGGCAACTGGCCGATGGTCCTCATCTGGTTCACCGGCGGCAGATACCCCAGGAACAGCACCTGCGACAGCGGAGCATAATCGCAAACCTGACAGCGCTCTACCACCACGCTCGCGCCGGTGTGCGCTGCCAGCGGCGCCGTATCCAGCACTGCCATTTATGTCTCCTTGTTCTCCCGGGACGGCGGCGCCAGATGGGCATTCTCGTCATACCATTTGGCGGTGATGGCCAAGCCGTCCTGCAGGCGAAACTTCGGCTTATATCCCAAGGCGGCAATTTTCGCGATATCTGGACAGCGGCGGCGAGCGCCGCCTGGCGCCGCCGGTCCGGCCGCGATCTCCACTTGCCTGCCAAAATAGGCGCCCACCATCCGCGCCAGTTCAGCGATCGCGATTTCTTCCTGCGTGCCGATGTTGTAAATCCCGAGGTGGGCGCCGTCGCGGAGCACCGCCATGAGGCCGTCGATGAAGTCCTCGATGAAAACGAAAGACCGCGTCTGCTCGCCGGTGCCCTGGATCGGGAAGCGAACGGCTCCAGAACCTGTACCCGCCAGCTTGCGCATGCGCAGCACGAATTGCGGGATCACGTGCTCCCAGCCCATGTCCGGACCGTAGACATTGTGCGGCCGGAAGACGAGCACGCGCTGAAACCGGGTACGCCCATAGTTGAGCACCATCATTTCGCTGATAATTTTGCCGGCGGCATAAGAGTAGCGCGGGTTCGTGGGATCGGGAATCGACAGCGGAACTACTTCGCTGGTGGGCACCGACGGAGGCTCCTGGTAAACCTCGGAACTCGAAGCCAGCACCAGCTCGGGGACCTGGTGCTCAAAGCAAGCGTCGAGCACGTTGGCGATGCCCTTTACCGCAACCTCCAGCACCAGGTCGGGCTGGGCGTAGAAAAACTCCGTGCCGTTCACAAACGCCAGATGGCAAACGCAGTCGGATCCGCGAACAGCCCGGCGTACGGCCTCGCGGTCCCGAATATCGCCGGTCACGTACTCGAAATCGTCTCTCAGATCCTGCAGGCGGCGGCTGCACCCTCGCCAGCCGTTGTCGAGCACGCGCACCCGGTTTCCTTCCTGCAGCAGGCGCCGCACCAGGGCGCTGCCTAAAAACCCCGCGCCGCCGGTCACCAGATAGCTCTTCGCCACTACCTTTATTCTTCCCTGTTCGTGTTGGGAAACGCCGAGGCGACGCGTATGCGAATGGCGGGCCGCTCGGACCGGGGCGCGCGGCGAAGGTGCCGCCAGCCCCATATGAACCAGCGGAGGTATTCGCCGGTCCAGGGACCCAGGCGAAAGGTGGACTTGCCGCCGTAGAGCCGGTCGATGGAGATGATGGGCACTTCACCGAGCTGCCAGCCTGCGAGCTGCGCCTTCATAGCCATCTCAAAGGTGACGGCCCAGCCCACCGGTCTGGCTTCGAGGTGCAGACTGTCGAACAAGGAGCGGCGAAATAGCTTGATGCCGGTGGTTGCATCGCTCATCACGCACCCGGCCAGGCGGTGAAAGAGCCGGTTCGCCAGCCGCGATAGTGCGCCGCCGATCATCGATCCACCCAGCCGACGGCCGCCGTGCGCATAGCGCGAGCAGCTCACCAGATCGCAGCCTTCGTCCATCAGCGCCAGCATGTCTTCAATGGCCAGCAAGGGCCCAACTTCGTCGGCGGCAAACAAAAGAACATAATCTCCAACCGCAGCTTCAACTCCGGCCCGTATGGCATTGACCACTCCGCGGCCGTTCTGATTGTGCACCAGGCGCAGATTGGGATGGTTGTTCTGCATCTCCTGGACGACCGGGATGCTGTCGTCTTCGGGGAAGTCATAAACGATCAACAGCTCATAAGGGACTTCCACGACCGCTGTCAGCAGCTTCACCATCACGCGAAGGTTGATGCCTTCGTTTCGGACCGGAAGCAAAATGGAGAGGGTGACGGTCGGCGCCTTGGCCTTCACCACCCGCGGCTCTA
>DATJAI010000028.1:0-4342 GCA_035516415.1 Binatia bacterium
AGTGACCCTCAAGATGCGATGGGTCCTGGCGGTGCTGTCGTTGCTGGCTGTCTTCACCAGCGTGAGCTTCGGAATCTTCATCACCCGCAGCATCAGCAAGCCGCTAAGTGAGGGGACCGCCTTCCTGGCCAAGGTCAGCGAAGGCGACATCAGCAAGGACGTCACCGCAGAGATGCTGGGGCGCCAGGATGAAGTCGGCGATCTCGGCCGCTCGGTGCAGACCATGGCCGAGAGCCTGCGTAAGCTCTTGCGCGACATTTCCCAGGGCATCCAGACGGTGGCCTCGTCAGCAACCCAGCTGACGGCAGCTTCGGCCCAGACTGCCGGTGGCGTGAAGTCCATGTCGGAGAAGTCGGCGACGGTGGCGGCGGCAGCCGAGGAGTCCTGTGCGACAACCACCGCGGTTTCGAACTCCATGGAGAAGGCCAGCGCCAACCTGACCTCCGTGGCGGGCGCAACCGAGGAGATGAGCTCGACCGTAGCCGAGATCGCCTCCAACTCCGAGAAGGCTCGCGTGATCAGCGAGAAGGCCATGGCCCAGGCGCAAACCATCTCCACCATCATGGCGGAGCTGGGCCGTGCGGCACAGGAGATTGGCAAGGTCACCGAGACCATCACCGACATTTCAGCGCAAACCAACCTGCTGGCCCTGAACGCGACCATCGAAGCCGCCCGTGCCGGTACCGCCGGCAAAGGCTTTGCCGTGGTTGCCAACGAGATTAAGGAACTGGCCAAGCAGACCTCCGAGGCAACCGAGGACATCAAGGCGAAGATTGCCGGAGTGCAGAACTCCACCACCGGCGCGGTGCAGACCATCGAGACCATCACCGGCGTGATCAAGGAGATCGGCAACACCGTGGCGGGCACGGCTGCCGCCATCGAAGAGCAGGCGACCGTGACCAAGAACGTGGCCGGCGAAATTGCCCAGGCCACCGCCGTGGTGCGCGAGGTCAACGATCAGGTAGCGCAGACGGCAACTGTGTCGCGCGCCATCGCCAGCGATATCGCGACCGTCAACCACGCAACCGCGGGTATTCGCGAGGGCGGCGCGCAGGTGGAGACCAGCGCCGTGGAGCTGTCGCGGCTGTCGGAGCAGTTGAAGGTGCTGGTGGCGCAGTTCAGCGTCTGAACCTGGCTGCGGGGCGCTATCCGATGGTTTTACAAGGACTTGCGCCGTCCGGCCGGGAGCGGAATGAGGAGAAGCGCTGCAAAATTCTTACTGGTAAGACGATCTTATCAATAAGACGATCTTACCAGTAAGAAAAATGAGAGCCTTGCGCAGGATGGTCAGTCATGGCGAACGAAAAGCATAGCGAAGAGGCGCTGCTGGTCTCGGTCTTCCGCCTGGGCGATGCGATGTTCGGCATTCCCGCGGCGCAGATCCAGGAAGTGGTGCAGATGGGCAGCGTGACCCCGGTGCATCATGCCCCGGCTTACATCATCGGCATTCGCAATCTCCGGGGCCGGATTGTCACGGTAATCGATCTGGGGATGCGGCTGGAGCTGGGCGAAGCCGTCCGCGGCGGCGACAGCCGGATCATGATTGTCGATTCCGAAGGCGAGCTGGTGGGGCTGCTGGTGGACCGGGTGGACGACACCGTCTTTCTGCATGCGGAGAACATGTCTCCGCCCCCGCCCAATCTCGGCGCCCTCCAGGAGAGCGCGTTGCGCGGCGTCTACCGCTGTCCCGACGGGCTGGTGACGCTGCTGGACCATAGCACCATCCTGAAGCCCAGCGAGAAAGCAGCCGGCGCCTAGCCGGAATGGCGGTGAGATGTCATGGCGGTCAAAGTCCTGGTGGTTGACGATTCCGTTCTCTACCGGCGGGTGCTCACCGACGCGCTGAAGTCTCTGCCCGACGTGGAGGTGGTGGGGAGCGCGGCTAGCGGATCGTCCACTGTAGCCAAGGTGAAGGAGCTCAAGCCCGACCTGCTGACCCTGGATATCGAGATGCCCGGCATGACCGGCATCGAGGTGATGGAGGCGCTGTGGCGCGAGCGGCTCGAGGTCAAGGTGCTGGTGGTCAGCGCGCTGACCGCGAGCGGCGGAGAGCTGACGCTGCAAGCGCTGCAGAACGGCGCCTTCGACTTCATCACCAAGCCGAGCGAGGGCAGCGTCGAGGAAAACTTTCGCTGCATTTGCCAGGAACTGGCGCCCCGGTTGCGCGCCGTGGCCAGCCGCCTTGAAGTGCACAAAATTCTCCGTAGCGCAGCCGTGCCGGCGACGCCCGCTGCCAAGCGCCCCCAACCCCCAGCTTCCCCGGCACCCACGCCAGCGCTTCCCAACTCCGCGGCCACGGTTGCGGCCGCTCGCCACAAGCCGGAGTTGGTGGTCATCGGCGTTTCCACCGGCGGCCCGAATGCCTTGGCTACGGTTTTCGCCGGTCTGCCGCAGGGGCTGAACGTGCCCGTCATCGTCGTACAGCACATGCCGCCAATCTTTACCAAGCTGCTGGCCGGAAATCTATCGGCCCACAGCAAAGTTCCCGTGCGGGAAGCAGCCCACAATGAAGTGCTGCGGCCGGGCACCGCTTACATCGCGCCGGGAGGAAAACAGATGCGAGTGGTGCCGACGCTGAATGGCGCCCGCTTGCTGCAACTCTCCGACGATCCTCCGGAAAACTGCTGCCGTCCCGCCGTCGACTACCTGTTCCGCTCGGTGGCCAACCACTTTCCCGGCAAGGCGCTGGCGGTGATCCTGACCGGCATGGGCGAAGACGGCACCGCGGGACTGCGCCTGCTGAAGCGCGGCGGTTCCACCGTGATCGCCCAGGACGAAGCCAGTTGCGTGGTCTTCGGCATGCCGAAGGCCGCCATCGAAGCCGGAGTCGTCGATCTGGTGCTTCCCCTGGGGGCCATTGCCGATCGTATCGTCAACCTGGTCCGTGGATCGCAATCATGAGTGTCGCCATCACCGCAGACGAGGTCACGCTTTGGGCGCGCTATATCCAGGAGACCTGCGGCATTGTCCTCGACCAATCCAAAGCTTACCTGCTGGAGACGCGGCTGGGCGGGCTGCTGCGCGAAACCGGCGCCAGCGGCTTCTCCGAGCTCTTCTACCGGCTGAGAGCGGACCCCTCCGACACTTTGCGCGGCAAAGTCGTCGATGCCATCACCACCAACGAGACCTCGTTCTTTCGCGACTCCGCGCCCTTCGAGTTACTACAGAACAAGATCTTGCCGGAGCTGGTCGACCGCCGCAGCAAAACCAAAGTTCGCCCTATCTCCATTCGCATCTGGAGCGCGGCCTGCTCCACCGGGCAGGAGGTCTACACCATCGGCATCGTGCTGAAGGAGATGCTGGGCAGTCTTGCCGGATACGACATCCGCATTCTGGGCACGGACATCTCCAACCAGGCGATAGCAGCGGCCAGCCGCGGCTATTTCAGCCAACTGGAAATGGGACGCGGGCTGCCCCTCAGCACTATGGAAAGGCACTTCACGCGGGAAGCTGCCAACTGGAAGATCCGCGACGAGATCCGCGCCCTGGCCACCTTCCGCAAGATGAATCTGCTGGAGCCGTTCACTTTCCCCGTTCCCTTCGACATCATCCTGTGCCGCAACGTCGCCATCTATTTTGCCGAGCAAGACCGGGCGCGGATGTTCAACAACTTCGCGCGCTGCATTGCACGTGATGGCGGCCTGATCATTGGCAGCACCGAATCGCTGACCGGACTGTGTCCGGCGTTCGTGCCGCAGCGATACTTGCGCACGGTGTTCTATCAGCTGCAAGGATGAGCGGGAGCTGCCTCGCCCTGGCGCGCTGTCGTGGCTCTGCTCGCGCTGTATCTGCCACGGCGAGATCTGTAGAATAAGACCGAGGCCATAGCTGTCGCCAAGACTGGACAACACCGTTGACGGTTCGGTTTGTGTCGAGGAGTACTTCACACCCAGTCGCGAGCGGCTTTCCACCCTGTGGCCGGATTGAGTGCGAAACGGAGTTGTTCTCTATGGGTTGACGCCGGGCTGCAACCAATTCGCCTGTTGCAGCGCGGCCTGGAAGCGGCCAAACTCGCTTTCCATTTGCAAAACCAGTTCGGCGCAATGGTGCAGGTCCTGGGCCGTGCCGGCCTGCTGCAACTGCACCGCCAGCGTCTTAAGGATGGGAGCGGAGAGATTGGCAGCGCAGCCTTTCAGACTGTGGGCTTCGCGACGGATGCCTTCACCGTCGCCGTCATGAACTGCACGGTGCAGGCCGGCGAGCTTTTCCGGGACATCGTGCAGGAAGCTGCCCACCAGCTTGTGCGCCAGCTTACGGTCGCCCATCAGACGGGTGAGAAGTTCATGCTCATCGAAGACCGCTGACGGGGTGGGAGACGCTTTATCGGCCGCCGGCTGAAGAG
>DATJAI010000029.1:0-3416 GCA_035516415.1 Binatia bacterium
GAGTGCGGCGTTCTTGCCATTGCTGGGTGCCGAAGATGCGCGGGCCGACTTCGATCAGCCGCGGCAGCATCTGGAAGACGGAAATCGGCGTCCAGCGCATGCCTTGCCGGGTACGATAGCCGCGGCGATTCAGTTCTTCCGCGATGGCTGAGTAGGGACCGTCCTGAACCGTCAGGTCCATCATGAGAAAGAGAATTTCCTGCTCGGTGGGATCTTCTTCCAGCCGGCCGGCGTCCGGGGCCACGCGCAGGCCGAACGGAACCTCTTCGGCAGCCGATGCCGCGCCTTCGGCTTCGGGGAGCTCGCGCTCCCATTCCACGGCGACAAGCTTCCATCCCTGCTCAGCTTGGCGCGCGATCTCCTCCGGCCCGAACGACGTGGGCGCTTCCTGGCGAATGCGTTCTGTCTTGGCCATACTCTCTCTCCTTCGTTCCGGTGGAAGCACCGGGTTTTTAACCCGGTGACGCACAGATTCAATCGATAGCGGCTTCAGCCGCGACCGGGACTGAAGCCCTCGTTTTCGGAGCTGCTCTTCGGCACGGCTAAAGCCGTGCCCTTCCACCTAGCATCGGCGCTGGCACCCAAGGTTCGACAACTCACAACAAGCCCATCCGACTGACAACTGACCACCGGCAACTGACAACGTTCTACTGCTCGCGCAGCGTCTGCATAGGATCCAGACGCGCCGCGCGCCAAGCCGGCACGCTGCTGGCGATCAGCGACACGAACAGCAGCACCGCGCTCACCGCCACGAAGGTCGGCGGATCGAACGGCTTGACCCCGTACAGCAACTCCTGCATGAACCGCGTCAAGATCAGCGATACGACAATCCCGATCGCAAGCCCGGCTGCCGCCAGCAACATTCCGCGGCGCAGAATCAGGCCCAGGACGGTATCGCGCTGCGCGCCCAATGCCAGGCGCAAGCCGATCTCCAGCGTCCGTTGCGTCACCATGTACGAGAGCACGGCATACAATCCGACCGCCGAGAGTAGCAGCGCCATGGCGGCGAAGAAGGTGATCAGCAGCGTCTGGAAGCGCGGTTGTGCTGCCGACAGCGCCAGGTAGTCGTCCATGGTGCTGATGCGGTACAGCGGCACGTTACTGTCGAGCTGCGCCAACTGGTCGCGCAGCGGTCCGACCATGGTGAGCGGGTCGCCGGCGGTGCGAATAATCACCGGCGGCGAGAGAATGATGGCCTGCTGGAACGGCAGATAATATTGCGCCCGCATTTCGGCGGTGATGCCTTTGTACTTCACGTCGCCAACTACCCCGACGATTTCGCGGAACGCCTCCGGGGTTAGGTCGTCGTCCAGTCCAGGCTTGATGCGCTTGCCCAGCGCGCTCTCCCCGGGAAAATACTTGCGCGCGAAGGCTTGGTTCACGATCACGACGGGAAGCGACTTGGGGGCGTCGGAGGGCAGAAATTCGCGTCCCGCCAGCAGCGGAACCCGTAGGGTGCGAAAGTAGCCGGGCGCGATAATGTTGGCCGGTTCGGTGGGTTCGTCGCCTTTGGCTACCGGCCGACCCTCGATGGCGAAGGAGAGACCAATGTTGCTGCGCGACAGCGGAATGGGAAATCCCGCCGCGGCCGATTCCACGCCGGGCAGCGCCGCCAGACGGGGCAGCAACTCATCGTAGAACTGGGTCTTCTTGAGCTCGGCATACTGATTTTCCGGCAGGTCCAGGCTGGCGGTCAGGACATGACGGGGATCGAAGCCGGGATCGACGTTCAGCACCCGCACGAAGCTGCGAATCAGCAGCCCGGCGCCCACCAGCAGTACCAGGCCGATCGCCGTCTCCGCCACCACCAGCGCACTGTTGAGACCGTGCTGCCGGCGTCCGCTGGTCATGATGCGCGCGCCCTCGCGCAAAGCCAGGGCGGGATCCAGCCGCGACATGCGCCAGGCCGGCAACACCCCAAACAGCACGCCCGTAAGCAGCGAGGCGAGGGCGGCAAAGGCCAGCACCCGGCCATCGATTGTGACCTGATCGAGCCGTGGCAGGTTCTGCGGCACGAAGCGCAGCATCGTCTTCAACAGCAAGATGGACAGGGCCACCCCGACCGCGCCGCCGCAGATTGACAGCACGACCGACTCCACCAGCACTTGCCGCATGACCTGCCAGCGCGACGCGCCCATGGCCGAGCGCACCGCTATCTCCGGGCGGCGGCGAGAGGTCCGGGTCAGCAGCAGGCCGGCCACATTAGCGCAGGCTATCAGCAGCACGAACCCCACCGCGGCGAACAGAACGTTTAGCGCCGAGCGGGTGCTGCCCACCACGTTTTCCAGTTCAGGGGCAACGGTCGCGCCCGTGAGCTGCTTGTTGGAGTCGGGATACTGCACCGATAAGTTCTGCGCAATCAGGTTGAGGTCGGCGGCCGCCTGTTGCACGCTCACGCCGGGTTTTAGACGGCCGACCAGAGTCAACATGTCGGCGCCGCGCTGCGCCGTCATCGGAGTCTTGTCCCGGCTGTCGTCGGCCAACGTGGTCCAAATCTGGGGCGCCGGCTGCTGGACTGGGAACTGAAAATCTCGGGGCATTACACCGATGACGGTGTAGCGGATGTTGTCCAGGGTGATCGCTCGTCCCGCAATGTCGGGCGCGCCGCCGAAGGTCGATTGCCATAGCTGGTGGCTGAGCAGTACCACGTTGCTCCCCGGTTTTTCGTCCTGCAGCACAAAGCCCCGGCCCAGAATCGGCCGCACTCCCAGCGCCCGCAGGAAATCGGAGGAAACGGTCACTCCTTCCAGGGTCTGCGGGGCGCCGCTGCCGGTCAGGGTGTGGCCGTTGCGGCGGTAGGAGGCGATGGCCTCGAAGCTATGATTGCGCGCGCGCCAGTCGAAGAAATCGGGGTAGCTGATACTGCTGGGCAAACCCGGTTTGGCCTGCGAACTGTCCAGCCCCATGGCCCACATCACGCGGTTGGGCTCGGGGAAGGGCAGCGGCCGCAGCAGGACCGCATTGATCAGGCTGAAGATGGCCGTGGTCGCGCCGATGCCGAGGGCGAGGGTCAGAATTGTGGTCAGGGCAAAACCCGGGCTCTTGCGCAATTGGCGAATCGCGAATCGCAGGTCTTGGAGCAAGTTCGACATCACATCTCCGCAGGGGCTGAAGGTCCGCAAGGGAAATAACACGTTCATCGCCAGCCGCGGCAGTGCTTAAGTCGCTGGAAACATTAGGCGGGAAGAGCTTTTCGGCAGACAAGTCGTCCAGATTCGACATTATTTGTCCACAAACGGACGAGGCGCTCTTCGCCTTCCCGCTATTTCTTCTTTCGCGGGATGGGGTGCTCGTGATCCAGATCGTAGAATCGGCGCGGCGGATGATCGGAGCGGCGCGTTACCACTGACGCAGCCATGAAGCTCGGCCGGGTGGCACGGTTCGTCTGCGGCAGAGCATTGGTCGTGGTGAAGATT
>DATJAI010000030.1:0-5897 GCA_035516415.1 Binatia bacterium
CGCCGCACGGGTTCCGCCATTATCTGAAGTCCCATTTTCTCGACCCGACCTTCCGCGGACTCTACCACGCCAATGCCTTCGACATGCTGCTGCTGGTTCCGTACTTCGTGGTGCTTATCCTGCTCGCCTTTTACGGGATGCACCGCTACCAGCTCGTCTATCTCTATTACAAGCACCGCAGGAAGAAAGTAACCGAGCCGCAAACGCGCTTCGCCGAGTTGCCGCGCGTCACCATCCAGCTGCCCATCTTCAACGAGCAGTATGTCATCGACCGCCTGGTGGAGTGCGTCTGCCGCATCGAGTATCCGCGCGAGAAGCTGCAGATTCAGGTGCTCGACGACTCCACCGACGAGACAGTCGAAGTCGCGCGCGGCGTGGTCGAGCGCTATGCCGCGCTCGGTCACAACATCGGCTATCACCACCGCACCAACCGCGAAGGTTTCAAGGCGGGCGCGCTCGACGCCGGACTGAAGACCGCAACCGGCGAGTTCGTCGCCATCTTCGACGCCGACTTCATGCCGCAGCCCGAATGGCTGATGCGCGTCATCCATCACTTTGCCGATCCCGAAATCGGCATGGTGCAGACGCGCTGGACGCATCTCAATCGCAATTACTCGTTCCTCACCGAGGTCGAAGCTATTCTGCTCGACGGCCACTTCGTACTGGAGCACGGAGCGCGCTCGCGCGCCGGCGTCTTCTTCAACTTCAACGGCACCGCGGGAATCTGGCGCCGCAAGGCCATTGACGACGCCGGAGGCTGGGAACACGACACGCTCACCGAAGACACCGACCTCAGCTACCGCTCGCAACTGGCGGGCTGGAAGTTCCGCTATCTGCAGGACGTGGAATGTCCGGCCGAGCTGCCCATCGAGATGACCGCCTTCAAGACCCAGCAGGCGCGCTGGGCAAAGGGCCTGATCCAGTGCGCAAAAAAAGATCTGCCCAGGGTGCTGCGCGCCGATGTCTCCCGCCGCGAGAAGGCCGAAGCCTGGTATCACCTGACCGCCAACATCAGCTATCCGCTGATGATCGTCCTCAGCACGCTGCTCTTGCCCGCCATGGTCATCCGCTTCTACCAGGGATGGTTCCAGATGCTCTACATCGATATCCCGCTGTTCCTGGCATCCACGTTTTCCATCTCCAGCTTCTATCTCGTCTCGCAGAAGGAAATCTTCCCCCGCAACTGGTATCGCACCTTCATCTTCCTGCCGGCGCTGATGGCATTCGGCATCGGACTCACGCTTACCAACAGCAAAGCCGTGCTGGAAGCGCTCGCCGGCCATCAGTCGGCTTTCGCGCGCACGCCGAAGTATCGCGTCGTCGACCGGCGCGACAAGGCTGTCGCGGCGAAGAAATACCGCAGGCGTCTCGGCTGGGTACCTTATCTGGAACTGCTGGTCGGCGGCTACTTCGCCCTGACGGTGTGGTACGCCATCGCCAACGAGAACTACATCACCGTACCTTTTCTGGTGCTCTTCGTCTTCGGCTACTGGTACACAGGACTGATGTCGCTGTTGCAGGGCCGTTTCGATAGCCTGGTCCGCGAGCGCGCCGAAGAGCGCAGCCCCAAACCATTTCCCGTCGGCGTCTGAGAACAGTTGCCGGGTCTCAATCGACATTCTCATCCCGAGCAGGCTTTGACGGGGCGCAGCTTCGGCTGCGCCGTCAGAGACATTATCCGGATTGTCATCACGAGCAGGCGAACCGGTCCCCAAATAAGCGCCGACATGCGCTTGTCGGGAGGAGTTTAGTCTCCGAGGGATCCGCTGTTCTGGCGACTGGAAGCTGTCTCATAATTGCGTTTTGAAGGGGCACGGCTTCAGCCGTGCCGAAATCCGACTCTCTACCGCTGGGCTTCAGCCCCTGAGGTGCTTCGAATTCGCCAGCGCCGGATATGAGATTGCAACTGATTACTTTCGTTACTCCCCCCTCTCCCGTCCTCCCTAACCTGTTGCAAACAATCAAAATCATCCGATTTTTCCGGTCAAAATATTCTCGGCGTGAAACTTGCACGCAAAATATTCCTGGCGAAGAAGTTAGACTCCGGTCCTTCACCCTGCATCCGCCGCCTGCTGCGCCTTCTGCCCCTCCACACTCTGCGCCGGCTTCTTCTCGGCGGTAATCCCGGCCGGCAATCCGCTAGCCTCCTTCATGGCGCCATCTCCGGCCGTCGGCCCGGGTGCGGCCGCCGCTTCACGCATGGCGGCCACTAATCTGTCAAACTCCGCTTGAGACATGTAACCCATTCGCGTCGCCGGAGGAAACACCTCTTCGGGCGCCGCGTCCAGGTCCACCTTTTCCGGCAGCCCGAACTCGGCCTCCAGTCCGGGATAGCTCGCGGCGCGCAGCTCATCGTCCGGGTCCAGCTCGAACCGGCTGGGCATCAGCCAGGCATGCACCGCCCGAATGTTGCTCGCGGCCTGCTGCAATCCATACAGCATCAGCCCGGCGCGGCGCTCGTCAACGGCACGCGCCGCCAGCGCTTCCACGACCTGTATGATCGCCATCTGCACCGCATGCATGTCCTCCAGCGGAGGCAGCTCCAGACGCCACGGCTTCCGTTGCGACTGCGCCTGCGCCATGGCCAGCCGCCGCGCCCGCAAGCGCGAATGAAAATAACAATACTTCCGGCCCTTCAGCGCGCCGGAGCTGCAAAATGTTCCGTTTTCCTTGACGTGTTGACAGTATTTGAATGCCATCGGTGATTACTCCAGAGAAGTGAATTAGCTGCGAATTGGGTAGTGCTGGCCTTCAGGCCAGCGTTCCGGCCCTTAACTTTTGAAATCCCGAGCGGGCCCCCGGCCAGCGCCGGGTTTGCGTTGGTTGGGGTGGTTGAACCGGGCCTCCGGCCAGCGCCGGGTTTGCGTTGGTTGGGGTGGGCCCCCGGCCAGCGCCGACATTGCACTGGATGGGGTGGTGAGCCCGCGAGGGTCTGCTCCCTGCACTCTTTCAGCAGTTCTGTGCCGGACGCACGAACGCCTGACTCCGAACCGCTGCTGCAGGATGTACGCGAAGAGCCAACCGCGAAAAGAGAACAGCGAATGGCGAATGGCGAACCGCGAAGAGCGCCGGGCGAATGCCTCGCAATGAATGTGGGTGACGGTCGGCAGCCATCAGCGCGTCCTGACGCTCAGCCAGGACCACGCCGGGCCAACATGTCACCTGCCTATAGAGTACGTGCTACAGCCCCCGGATGTAGACAGAAAGAACGCCTGCGGCCTTACGAAGGTAATCAGAATTTCTGGCATTTATCCCGTTCAGAGGGCCATCCGCGCCGCCACGGCCTGCATTTGCCTCCCGCATACTCCCCTCGTAAACTGGACACACCCTGCCATCCTGGCTGCCGGTTTGCGCAAAAGGCTCGTTCAGGCCAGGAGCCATAAACGAAGTGGAGACTCCGCTGATCTTCAGCTCCCGCATCCTTATCGTTTCCGCCCTGCTGGGCTGCCTGACTTACGTCGCGGCGGCGCAGTCGAAGGCCACGCTCGACGTCAACGAGACCCTTTTCAGCGTAGTTGCCGGCATGAACGTCTGCGGCTATGACCAGGAGTTGAGTTCGTCATCGCCCGTTCGGGCCGAAGTTCGGGCCGCTCTGGTCGAGGCCAGCAAGTCACCGGCTGCGGCGACGGCGGCAAAGGAGATGTGCGGCTTCTATCAGGACCATCGCCAGGGCGACACCACGCATGATCTGGCACAGTACGTTTCGCTGGCGCTCAACCTCGGCCCGCCGCCGGATTTCACTCCCAGGCTGAAGGAATCCGACATGCCTCCCGACGCCGGCTATGTTCTCGGATTTGTTCCCCTGCTGAAGAGCTACTACGGCGCCGCAAAGCTGCACGCCATCTGGCTGAAGCACCAGCCCGAGTACCTCGCGCTCATTGACCAGTACCACGCGCCTGTCGCCGGCATGATCAGCTCCACCGACAATTACCTGCGGATGCCCATGTCGGGCTACGCCGGCCGCAGCTTCACCGTGTATCTGGAGCCTATGATCGCGCCCGGCCAGGTGAACTCCCGCAACTATCTCCAGGATTTGTATTACCTCGTGATTTCGCCGGCCGGCGACAACATTCACATGGATGCACTGCGTCATACGTATCTGCATTTTGTGCTGGATCCGCTGATCGCCAGACGCGGCACCGCGCTTGACCGGCTGAAGCCCATTCTGATCGCGGTGCAAAGGGCGCCCATGGCCGAAGACTACAAGCTGGACACGGGTCTGCTCGTCATCGAATGCCTGATACGCGCCATCGAGGCGCGCACCCCCGCCGATCCCAGGCTTCCGGAGAAGGACCGTGCCGTGCTGGTACAGCGCGACGAGGCGGAAGGGTTTGTCCTGACCGGCTATTTTTACGAGCGACTGCGTGAATTCGAGCGCGGCAGCCGGGGCCTGCAGGACGAGCTGCCGGACTGGCTGCACAATATCGATGTCCAGCAGCAGAAGAAGCGCGCCGGCCAGATCGCCTTCGCCACCCAGGCCCAACCGGAGGTGATGCAGGCAGCAAAGGCTGCACCCCGGAAGAAGATCGATCTCGCCGAGCGCGCCCTGGCCAGCGGCAACCCGGAGGAAGCGGGCAAGCTGGCGCAGCAAAGTCTGGATGCCAATGAAGATCCCGCCCGCGCCTGGTTCGTTCTGGCCAAGGTAGCCAGTTTCCATGGCGACATGGATGGCGCGCAGGCTGACTTCCAGAAGGCCCTCGGCGCGGCAAAAGACCCGCATGTGCTGGCCTGGTGCCACATCTATTTGGGACGTATTCTCGACCTGCAGGGCGAGCGTGACAGCGCCGTCGAGCAATACAAGGCGGCGATTGCGACTGCCGATGTACCTGCCGATGCCAAAGCCGCCGCCGAGCGTGGAGTGCAGCAGCCCTACGAGCCTCCCACGGCGAAACGGCAGGAGCAGTGAGTTGCGTTGCCCGGCAAAACAGGTCGTTGAAAAAGTCCGGTTCGAAGCCGCTCGGGTAGAGCTGGCCTTTATTTTTCATCCCGAGCGGGCTTCAGCCCGCGAGGGATCTGCCGTCCTGACTTTTTCAACTACCTCAGCAGGCGTGCCGTGAAAGGAAGCAGACGATGAAAATCATAGCGGTAATTATCCTGGTGCTTCTCGCCGCAGCAGCGGCGCCGGCCCAGACGAATCCATCGCCGCAAGCCGCGTCCCCACAGGCCGGGAGCGGTGCGGCGACTCCCGCCCAGCCCGGCACGGCCACTCAGTCTGCCGGCAATGCGCAAGGACCGGCCGCGCCGGTTCACCGGATTCTGCAGGCGAAGTCGCAGGAGGAGATGAAGGCCTATCAGGATGCCGCGGGCAAAACCGACGCCGCCCAGGCGGAGGCGGCAGCCGACGACTTTGCCGCGAAATTTTCCACGAGCGAATTGCGCAGCTCGCTTTTCATGCGCGCCATGAATCTTTACGCCCAGGCGAACAACACCGACAAAGTGATCTCCGCAGGACGCAAGGCAATCGCCGCCGACCCCATCAATCCGGTCCCGCTGGTGCAGGTTGCGTCGGCATTGGCTGAAACCACCCGCGACACCGATCTCGACCGCGAACAGCGGCTGGCGGAAGCGGCCAAGGACGCCCATGGCGCCATCGACAACCTGGACACCGGTCTGCTGGTGCCGTCCAATGCCGACCCGGCCAAGGTTGATGCCGCAAAGCACAGCATCCTCACCATGGCCTATGACACCCTGGGTGTGGTGGATATGAGCAGAAATGACTACGCCGCCGCAGTGACCAGCCTGCAGAAGGCAATTGACGAGAGCCAGGGTCATCCGGAGGCGGTGCTTTATCTCCGGCTTTCCGTGGCCCAGGACAAGCTCAAGCAATATCCCCAGGCGCTGGACTCCGCCAACAAAGCGGTGCAATATGCCACCGAAGGCAGCGCGGCGCAGAATCT
>DATJAI010000031.1:0-38080 GCA_035516415.1 Binatia bacterium
CGAAATCCGTATAGACCCCGGATCAAGCCCGCCAACTTACAACCTGTAGCCTGCTGGTTGACGCAAGCTCTAATGCCCGAGCAACCCCTTTTTCAGATCCGCATTGGGCGGCTTCGGGCCGAGCCACACCGAGAAGAGCACCGGCGCGAACGCTGGGCCAGCAATAGTCAGCTTCTCCTGCCCCTTGATCGCCAACGTGGTACCCGTGCCGGGGACGTAGGTGAAGACCATCTGGTCTCCTTCCTTGAGGGGCTCGAGCGCGCCGAGTAGCCGGTCGATGTCGGCCTTCATCGTCTTGCTGGCATCAGGCGCGTTGTTGTTGAACGATTCCTGAAAGGCATCCGCCATTTGATTCTTGCTCACCCCGTGCAGGAAATGCATGACAATGCGTTTCGGTGTGTCGGACTTGAGGATGACGCTGGGATCAGATGATTTCTGCTCAAGATAAAGTCCGGCGACGTAGACCTTCACCATGAACTTCGTTCGCAATCCCAAGCCATTGAGGAGCAATGTGGTGTTCCCCACTTGCGCCGTGTCCGGCAGAGTCACGCCGGCGAGGCTGCTTGCATTGAGGTTGAGGATGGACGCCGCGACGAACACAACAACCGCAAGAGACATGACGCTTTTTCGCATAACAACTCCTTGGGGTGCGTTGCGACCCAAATGCTAGCACAGCTCATCCACAAAATTGCTTGACAATGCCAAGTACAATATGATTATGGTATAGTCGTATATGGGGAGATATTCCACAGTCGAGGTGGCCCGGATTATTGGGGTGAGCAAGACGACGCTGCTGCGGTGGCTATATGCAGGTCATCTGACAGAACCCAAGCGCGTCACCCAAGTTGGGCAAGATCTGCGAATCTGGAACGACAACGATCTTAAGAGGGCCAAGCGGCACAAGCAGGAGAATTACCGAAAGGGAAGAGGTCGCAAGAAGGCAACTTGAACGAGAAAGCGCGCCGTGCCAGTGGTGGAACACCGGCACGACGCTAACCAGGGCACCTAACCAGGAGGCACCATGGCTGCAACCAAACGTAACACCGCATCTGCACGCACTCAAGAAGTCCCAATCACAATCAATCGCGTCGCGCTCTACGCCCGCGTTTCCCACTCTCAACGGACAAGATCCAGAGATGCAATTGTCGGAGCTCCGGGAATATGCGGCCCGGCGAGGATGGACGATTTCCGGCGAGTATATCGATCAGGGAGTATCAGGTTCGAAGGAGTCACGTCCTGAGCTGAATCGGCTGACTATTGATGCCCACCGACGGGCGTTCGATGCCGTGCTTGTTTGGAAGATCGATCGCTATGGCCGCTCGCTAAAGCACCTGGTCAACGCTCTCGCAGATTTGAACGCCTATGGCGTGGCGTTTATGAGTTTGCGCGACAATCTCGACCTGAGCACTCCTTCGGGCCGGCTGATGTTCCAGATCATCGGGGCAATGGCCGAATTCGAGCGCGCACTCATTCAGGAGCGTGTTAAGGCTGGCCTGCGTAATGCGCGCGCCAAGGGCAGGAACCTGGGGCGTCCCCGCCGGATCGTGGACTCTTCGAAAGTCGCGGCTCTCCGCGCCGGTGGTGCTTCCTGGCGAGCGATCTTACGGCAGACTGGGGTCGGTGTGGCGACGTTGTATCGCCTTTGGGAGTACTGAGCCGCGGCTTTGCCCCGTCTTGCAGTGCAAATTTCCAACGTCACCGAAGCCGACCTCAGGCCCCGTCGCGCTGCACATCAGCGAGATGGGCGTTATACGTCAAGTTGAGATGATGTCGCCACTCTCCTGGCCCGCCATCACTCGCGGTCTGAACAGATACACGATTGTGAGTGCTGTGGCGATGACTATTCGTCGCTCAAACCTTCAGTTCTACTGAATCGCCTTCGCCGTCAATGTTCCTACAGCACAACGACCATTTGCCGGCACATAAGTCATCTGGTCTCCGTGGGTACCTGCCAGGATTTTCCCGCCGACATCGACGCTGCCCGAGCCGGTGAGTGTCCCATCCGGTTGAAGTGTCAGCGAAAATGCCCCGGCCTCGTTCTTCACCTGTATCGTGATATGGCCCGAGCTGTTCTCGACGAGATACGACTCAGCCGAGCGGGCGCGTCCGCATTCGAGTGTTGCCAGATCGCCTTCGAAGTCGATGTTCAGACCATTCTTCGACTCGTACCTCCCGAACAAGCGAAGCCCCACCGGAATCGTGTCTCCCTTGTGGGCAGAGGAGCCGGTCAGTTGGTTGATAGCCGCGGACATCTTCGTCACCGGTGTACCGATCAGCGTGGCAACATTGCAACGCTCGGTTTTACCCACCACGGGGCGAGCTGCGCGCGGCTTAGCCCAACTTGTGTCGGAGCTCGAACTCGGCGTCTGCGTCGTTACCGAGTAATCCGAGCCGTTGCGATGTACCTGGTCGGCACTGTATTGCCAGGCTTCTCCCGCGCTGATCTGCTTCTCCTGCGTAGTTGTCGGCGAGTGGAGATCATACGCCGACGCGTTTGGGCCGGCGCCGCCCCCACCACCCACTGGCACGACTCCAGCAACCTGAACGGTACCCGGCCCAACCAGCTTTCCGTCGGCCCTGAGCGTGGCAACGATGGTTTGTGGGCTAACGCTAACCTTGACGCGGACCTGAGGACCGCGTTCGATGTTATAGGTTGCATATACCGGATCCAGCGCGCCGCAGAAAATGGTTGCGCGCTTGTCATCGAAAGAGATGCTGAACCCGGGATCGGAAAAGTTTCCGCTCAAGCGCAATCCCGGAGGCGGTGTCGTCATTTTGTCGAGTTCGCCCGACAGCCCGCCCGTCAGTTCGTTCATGCCTACCTTCCATCCTTCCCCCAGGCACTCCGTTCCGCTGCGGCCTGCCTCAAGGCACCGCCGCATCGCGACGCTGCCTGCATCTTTCGGCATGTTCGCCTCGGCCTGTTCGGCCTGTGCAGCCTGGGTATCGGCTTGAACCTGCTGGAAAGCCTTTCGCTTCTCTTGTCCGACTGCGGCTTGATATTGCGGATTGCCGCCCCCGACGATTTGGGCATATTGCGCCTGAATGCTGGGCGAGAGAAATGTCGTCCAGACTGGAATGCCTTCAAATCCAAACTTCGGATCGGAGGGACTGTAGCGGTAAGGATTCGCCGCCGGATCGAAATGCTCATTCGGAAATTTCTGGGCTGCGCCTTGCGCAAGTACGGCGGAGATTCTGCTGTAATCGTTCAGCAGCTTCTGTTCGTCAGACGTAGGAGCGCGCTGTGCGGCCAGGACTTTGAGGATCTCGCTCAACTGATAAAACGCGCCAATCGCGCGCTTCACATTCTCAGCCGGGTTGCCGACGTTCATCCCTTGCACCACGCGATACGCGCTGGGAAATTCTGCTATGTAGGGCGGACTGAAAGGAGTGCCCGCCTTGCACGCCTGTAGCTGTGTTGCGATCTCGGCCCGAGGCTTCGGAACCTGGGTTATGAACTTCCCGTTCTGCTCAGCCCTCACAAAGCAGGCCTCCTGGCTTCCTTGCCTTTGGCACTGAAATACGGTGAGGATCAATCCGCCCGGGCACTGATAAGGCGTGTTGACTTGCAGACCAGAAGATGGCGAAGTATTCGGGGGCTTCGTGGCGGTCGCACCGCCGGCCGAAGCTTTCACTTTGCACGTCTGGGTCATCTGATAAGCGACAGCAGCGCGGGTATTGTAGCGCTCCGATTGTCCCTCGGCCTGGTAGAAACAGAACTCGCCCTTCGGTCCTGTCGCGCAACGATGGACTACATAGGTCTGCCCGTTAGAACACACGTACGGAACATTGAGCTGAAGGCCATCGTTTGGCTGTTGCGCAATCACCTTGGGAGCGCTGAGGAGCAGAGTGCTCCAGAAGATCATGTTTGCTTTTTTCAACGTTGATCCATCCTTGATGAGCCTGCAAAACCCTTGCCTGAAGCTAAATTCTGAACTGAACCCTGAGTAGCCAAAGATGATCCGGATTGGCGATATTTGTTCCACTACGAGTGAGCGATAGATCATTTCGAGGTGGAGAGGCAGCTTCTCCAAATCCTTGCGATCCGGCGCAACGCTGCCAGTAATTTGTCCATAGGCATACAGGGCGGACTCGACATCAAACGTCAACCCTTTCGACTGTTCCACATATCGCCAATACCGATCCAGCACGTCTCTTAAGTGACCGTGCGCGTCCGCCATTTCACTGGAGAACAGGCGCTTTTTCACCTCAAGGACAGCGATGACATCCTTAACAGGCCATTTGAAGTGTCGTGTGTGGGGTATGCGCCTGCCCTTGCCGGACACTAACATGGAATCGATTTGACCGCTCAGGCCACCGCCCGATACGTCCTCTACAAATCCCGAAACAACGCGAAGGTCGGCTGCAACTGGGATCAGCTTCCCCAGAATCGCCTCGGTTAAGCCTTCGTACATCTCACCGATGGTGGGAGCGTGGGTGATGCCCGCCTGGTCAATCTGCTGCGCTTCGGCTTCTTGAAGGGCACGCAGCAGTCCTGCGACATCTCTGATCATGAAAAATGACCGGATATATCTTTCCGGTGAGCCTCGCTGCTATGGAGGGTAGCAAACCTCCACCCGCCTCCGATTTCACCAGACTTTGTTTCGGTGGTCTTCTTGGAAGAAAAGTCTTGAGCAGAGCGGCCAGCCGCTCGTTTTCGCTTAATGACGTGTGTTTTGACGTGTGTCGGCTGTAAGTGATTGATTTTTGGCTGCCCCCCAGGGATTCGAACTCCGATATGCTGATCCAGAGCCACCCGACCACGAATGAAATTTTGCAATCAGCTGCAACGATTTCATCGGAGAGATCGCGTCAAGCGCTGTGGACGTTGAAGGCGGTTCTTCGAGTGGCGGGGTCTTACCCCTTGGGTAGCAATCTGGTAGCAACAACCACTGACAAATCGTGAAAAATGGTGGGCAGTGCAGGACTCGAACCTGCGACCTCCTGCTTGTAAGGCAGGCGCTCTAACCAGCTGAGCTAACCGCCCTGAACGTGTCAGACGGAGTTTACTGCCTGAGTTTACATGAGCAAAAGGGCGGCAACCAACTCGGCTACTCCCGATGGGTAAACTCCACCAGCAGCTGCAGGCGCTCGCGGGCATGACCGCTGTCGATGGCGTAAGCGACGAGAGGGACGGCTTCGGCGATGTGGTCGGCATGTCCGGCGGCGACCAGAGCTGCCGCGGCGTTCAGCAGCACCACGTCGCGGCGGCAGGAGCGTTCGCCGTCGAGGACGGCGCGGATGATGGCCGCGTTCTCGTCGGCGTCACCGCCGGCAATCTCGGCTAGCGGCGCTGGTTTAAGGCCGAAGTCTTCCGGCGTCACTTCATAGACATGTACCTGGGCATTGCGCACCTCGGCGATCTTGCTGCGGCCGGAAATGGTTATCTCATCCAGTCCATCGCGTCCGTGCACCACGAGCGCGCGCCGCAAGCCCAGTTCACTGAGCGCCTCGGCAAGCTTCTCCACCAGTTCGGCGGAATACACGCCCACGACCTGGGCTGAGGCCCGCGCCGGATTGGTCAGAGGTCCCAGCAGATTGAAGACGGTCCGCAGCCGCAGTTCGCGCCGGGCGGGCTGCACATACTTCATCGCCGAATGCATGGCCGGGGCATACAGGAACGCGATGCCGGTCTCGCGCAGGCACGCCACGATGCGGGAGGGTGGAAGGGAGATATTGACTCCCAGCGCCTCCATCACGTCGGCCGAGCCGCAGCGGGAGCTGATGCTGCGGTTGCCATGCTTGGCCACCCGCACCCCCGCGCCCGCGATGGTCAGCGCCGTGGCCGTCGAAATGTTGAAGGTTCCGCTGGTGTCGCCGCCGGTGCCGCAGGTGTCGACCAGCGCATCGCGCTCGGTGCCGCTCAGGTCCAGCGCCTCGCCATCCTCGTCGGTCAGCGGCGTGGCTTCGGCCCGGATTGCCTCGGCGAAACCGACAATCTCGTCCACCGTCTCGCCCTTCATGTGCAGAGCTACCAGCAGGGCCCCGATCTGCGCATCGGTTGCCTCGCCGCGCAGGATCTCCGCCATCACTTCACGGGCTTCCTCGCGAGTCAGTGAGGAGCAGTGGTTGGCCACCTTGTGCAGCGCGTCGAGGATCATGGGAGATGCGAGCGTATGCTGCTAGATTAGCATCCGGCGCCCCGGCCTCCCCCACCCGGTATCCCGGCGTGCGGCGTGGAGAACATGCGATATTGGTAGGGTGAGGCCGGGGACCGTCATTCTCGGGTTCGTGCTGCTGTCCGTCAGCGCGAAGGCACAGCGCGCCTATCTCGGCATGGACCGCAACGACTACCCGGGTGATGCCAGCATGGCGGCGCTGCGCAGGACGTTCGCCTTTACCGGATATTGGCTGAACAATCCTCCCGGTGAACATCGGAATAGCTGGGAAGGGAAGCGGAAAGCGATTGCAGCCATGGGTTACGGTTTTCTGCTGCTCTTTACCGGCCGCGAGTATGCGCAGCTGAAAGCTTCGGGCGATGCGGCAGGTGTGGGCAACAGGGACGCCGGCCTGGCGGTGCAATCCGCCCGCCGCGAGGGATTCCGCCCGGGCGCGGTGATTTTTCTCGATCAGGAGCAGGGCGGACGCATGCTGCCGGAGCAGCGCGCCTATATCCATGCCTGGGCGGATGGGGTTGCGCGCGCCGGGTATCGCGCGGGAATCTATTGCTCGGGAATTCCGTTCCGCGAGTCTGGTGCGGCCTCCGTGATTACCGCGGACGATATTCGCGAGCATGCCGGCGGGCGCGACATCCATTTTTTCGTCAGCAACGATCAGTGCGGTCCCTCCACGGGCTGCGTCTTTGCCCAATCGCCTCCAGACCCGTCCCGTAGCGGCGTCTCTTTCGCCGATGTGTGGCAATTTGCGCAATCGCCGCGCCGCCCGGCGATGACTGCGGCCTGCCGCCAGAGCTATGCGGCGGATGGCAACTGCTACCCGCCTGGGGTTGCGACAGGCTCCGGCCTGCACGTGGACCTTGATGCGGCAAACTCTGCCGATCCATCCGGCGCGCGAATACGGTAGGCACAATGGACACGGCCCGCATTCCAGCGAAAGCGGAGATCGAACAGGCCGCCCTGTTGTTGCGGGCAGGGAAGCTGGTCGCGTTTCCCACGGAAACCGTGTATGGGCTGGGGGCGAACGCGCTGGATCGAGCGGCGGTGGCGCGCATCTTCCAGGCCAAGGGCAGGCCGCGGAACAGCCCGGTGATCGTGCACGTCAGCAACATGGAGATGTTGCATCGGGTGGTGGCAGAGTGGCCGGCGGTGGCACAGGCGCTGGCGCGGCGGTTCTGGCCCGGACCCCTGACCCTGGTGCTGAAAAAGCAACCCGCAGTGCCTTCACTGGTGACCGCCGGTCTGGACACCGTGGGCATACGCATGCCCGCGCACCCGCTTGCGCTGGCGCTGATTGAGGCGGCGCAGCTGCCCGTCGCCGCGCCCAGCGCGAACCGATTCACGCGCCTTTCGCCCACCACGGCGGAACACGTTCGCCGGAGCCTGGGCAATCGTGTGGACTACATCCTCGATGGCGGACCGTGCACGGTGGGTATTGAATCGACGGTGCTATCGCTCGCGGGCGAAGTCCCCACGATTCTGCGGCCGGGAGGAATTCCGCGTCCACAGATCGAAGAGCTGACCGGTCCCGTCGCGCTGCGGACCGAAGCCTCCACCGAAGCGCATGCCTCCCCCGGCATGCATCCGCGGCACTACAGTCCACGGACGAGGCTGTTGCTGGTGCGCGATGGCGAGGTGCCATCTCAGGGCTCCGGAGCCTACATGCAGTTGTGTCACCTTCCTGCCCGGCCGGTGCGCGAAGTGGTCCGCATGCCGGCCGATGCGCCCAGCTATGCGGCGCAGCTCTATCGCACGCTCCACGAGCTGGACTCGCGCAATTATGACTGGATCGCGGTGGACACTCCCGACAACACCCCTGAATGGGAGGCGGTGCGTGATCGGCTGCGGCGCGCGGCTACGGCGGAGGCCGATGTTTCCCGGTGAGCGGGGGGCCCGTGCTACAGTCGGGAGTTTGACCTGCACTTTGCCGCATTGAGCGCCTCGCCTTCCAATCCGCGCCAGCCTGGACTGCTGCGGCAGGTCGGCCTCTTCGACGCCACCATGATCGTGATGGGTGGAATTGTCGGCGCCGGAATCTTCATCAATCCCTATGTTGTCGCACAGCAGGTGCACACGCCGCTGCTCATCGTGGGCGTCTGGGTCGCCGGCGGCGTCGTCGCCATGCTGGGAGCTTTCGTCTATGCCGAGCTGGCCGCCCGCAGGCCGAAAGTGGGAGGTCAGTACGCCTACCTGCGAGAAGCCTTCCATCCCGTAGTCGGATTTCTTTACGGGTGGGTATTGCTGCTGGTCATTCAAACCGGCGGCATGGCGGCCGTGACCGTGACCTTCGCCCGCTACCTTGTGGAACTCGCGGCCTGGCACATGGACGAGCGCCTGGTTGCGGTTTTGACCATGGCCGTGCTCACGGTAGTCAACTGTCTGGGCGTGAAGCTGGGCAGCCGTATGCAAAGCCTGCTGATGGTGTTGAAAATCGCCGCTATTGCCGCATTGATCGCCGCAGGGCTGTTTCTGGTGCGCTCGCCGCACGCAATGCTGCATCCGCTGCTCGACCGCAAACCTTCGTTCGACCTGCTCACCGCCATCGGCGCCGCCATGATTCCCGTGCTGTTTGCCTTCGGCGGGTGGCAGACGTCAAACTTCATCGCCGAGGAGATCAGGGAGCCCGGGAAAAATCTTTCGCGCGCGCTGGTGATGGGCGTGGCAGGAGTGGTGGTGCTCTACGTGGGCGTGAACTTCGTCTGCGTGCGCACGCTTGGCCCGCAGGGGCTGGCGGATACCCGTGTCCCGGCAACTGCTGTCATGCACGCCACCATGGGCGATGCGGGCGCCCGTCTGATCGCATTGGGGATTACCGTCTCCACCCTGGGCTTCCTGAGCCAATCGGTGCTGACGGCGCCGCGCGTCTACTTTGCCATGGCTCGCGACGGGCTGTTTTTTCGCAGTGTCGCCCGCATCGCGCGAAAGACGCACGTTCCGGTGTTGGCCATCGCGCTGCAGAGCGTGTGGACTATTGTGGTCGCTCTCTCCGGCCGCTACGAGCAGATCCTGAATTACGTTGTGGCGATGGACTTCCTTTTCTTTGGCCTGACCGGCGCCAGCCTGTTCGTTTTCCGCAGCAGGGAACTGCGCGCTGCCGAAGGCGCTTGCACGGGATACCGCGTGCCTGGGCATCCTTTTACCACCGCGATCTTTGTGGTGATATCGTGGCTGGTGGTCATCAACACCCTCTGGAAATATCCGAAAAACAGCCTGCTTGGCATGTTGATTCTGCTGCTGGGACTGCCCGTGTACGCCTTCTGGGCCGCGAAGCAGCCAGGCGGAGGAGACGCGGCCTGATGTCATCGCGGACGCACGCCGGCTCACCCTACATGCAGTTTGCCAAGCTGCGCTCCGGGGCGAGATATAACCTGGCGGCCAGCGGAATCGCGAGCTGCCCCATCTCCGAGCTGCCGGTGAGGGTTGAGGACCTGGAGATCAATGGGCCAGATCTGTATGGCTATGCACCTCTGAAGGAGCGGCTTGCGAAGCTGACCGGGGTGCCACCCGAGTGTGTCGTTACCGCGGCGGGTACATCGATGGCGAACCACCTGGCGATGGCGGCGACGCTGGAGCCCGGTGAGGAGGCGCTGGTTGAGTGGCCCACTTACGAACTGCTGGTTACCACACTCCAGTACCTCGGCGCCACGGTGCGCCACTTCCGGCGGCGGAGGGAGGACGGATTTCGCCTCGATCCTGCGGAAGTCGAGCGGCAGATTACGCCACATACACGCCTTGTCGTGCTGACGAATCTGCACAACCCCAGCGGCGCCTGGACGGACGAAGCGACCCTTCGCACCATTGGCGACATCGCTGGCAGGCACAGCGCGCGCGTACTGGTCGACGAGGTTTATCTGGAAGCGCTGTACGAACAGCGGCCCCGTCCGGCCATCCATCTGGGCGATCACTTCCTTGTGACTTCCAGCCTGACCAAGGCCTTCGGTCTGAGCGGTTTGCGTTGCGGCTGGGTGCTGGCCAATCCGGAACTGACCCGGCGCATGTGGCACATCAACGATCTGTATGGGGTGAACGGGGCGCACCCGGCCGAACTGCTCAGCGTGATTGCGCTCGATAATCTGGACCGCATCGCCGCGCGCGCAAAGAAGCTGCTGGAAGCGAACCGTCCCCTGCTCGACGCCCTGCTGCAATCGCGCCGGGACCTGGCGTGTGTGCGCCCCGAGTTCGGCACGATCGCCTTTCCCCAATTGCTGAGCGGCACGGTGGACGCTCTCGACCGGTTGTTGCGTGAGAAGTATGAGACCAGCATTGTTCCCGGCCGGCATTTCGGCATGCCGCAGCACTTTCGCATCGGGATTGGCGGCGAGCCGGAGATGACCCGTGCCGGGCTGAAGCGGCTGGGATCGGCCCTGGATGAGCTGAATTCAGGCTGACATTGCGGCGCTCCGCCATCGCCGGGGAAAGCGGTCCGCACCTTGGGAAAGGCACCCGTCTTTAGGAGTCCGGAGCCGGCCCCGCGGCAATCGCTGGCGTGGCAGTCCAGCCCGGTGGCGCGGCGAACCGTCGCGCGAGTGCTGATTTGCCCGGATCATTGCCGGCGCCGGTTTCACTGCCCCGCCCTGTCAGTATCGTTTTCGCTCCCCCGGCCTGTTTGTATAATGAGAGAGGTTCATCCTGATCGGGATGAACCTGCTACGAGCTTTTCTTCGCGTGGGGCTATAGCTCAGCTGGGAGAGCGCATCGTTCGCAACGATGAGGTCGTCGGTTCGATCCCGACTAGCTCCACCAAATAACTTCTTTCAAGTTCTTACAGTTGCCCGGCCCTGATTATTAACCGCAAGGTGCGATGCGACTAGGGCGTCAACTCGTACACCACGCCCTTGTTGCTCCCTCCGCCCATCCACGTCGTCCCGAACAGGTTGCCGTTCGCATCGCGCACGACGTTCCCGCGCGGGCCGGATCCGTCGTTGACCCCTCCAGTAAAGTCATGCAGGTCGGTGTAGGTATAGCCGCCGACGCCGGGCGTCAGCATGAAGAGCGAACCCTGATGGTACAATCCGCCGGCTTGGGTCGCGCCGTAGAGATTGCCGTCCGAATCGCGCACCAGGTTGCCGGTAGGGCCACCCTCCGTCCCACTGTCGTTGAAGTTATGCCACAACACCGTGTACGTCCAGCCTCCGCCAGAGGGCGACAGCTCAAACACCGCACCGCCGCGGTCGCTCAGGGTCGTCGCACCGTAAAGGTTTCCATCGGAGTCGAGAATCACACCCGCCTGCGGATACTCGCCCCCAATCCCCGGCGCAAAGGAATACAGCACGCTCTCGGTATAACCTCCGCCTGACGGCGTCAGCTTGTACACCGTGCCCCGACCGTTCGCGCCGCCGTTTAAGGTCGTACCGTACAGGTTTCCGGCTGCATCGATCGCCACTCCGGCGGTCGGGTTCTTGCCGTCGGGCAAATTTCCAAAGCTGTACAGGACGCTCTCGGTCCAGCCGCCGCCGGTGTGCGTAAGCTTGAACACGGTGCCGTTGCCGTTCGCTCCGCCGTTGGAGGTGGTCCCGTAGAAATTGCCGGCCGCATCGACGGCCAGATCGCTCTGCGGATCGCTGCCATCTCCCGTGCCCCCGACGAAGTTGTAAAGATCCGTTTCGTTCCAGGGAGCCAGAACGGAAAAGGGCGGGTTAGGAAATGGCCGAACGTTATACACCATGCCGAGAGTGTGAGTGCCGCCCTCCGACGTCGTGCCGAAGATGCTGCCATCGGGTCCAACGATCGGCCTGGCAAGCGGCAGCCGGCCGTCGCTGCCATGGAACGAATACAGGGGCGCGAAAAGGTATGCACCGTTCCTGTGCGTCAGCCTGAAGACACTGCCTGCGTTGCCGGCGCCGCCGACGTACGTGGTGCCGTACAGGTTGCCGAAGTTGTCGAGGGTCAATCCGACGGCTGGGTTGGCACCATCCTGCCCGCCGAACTGGTGCAGGATGGTGTACGTCTGCGCGCGCGCAGCAAGTGCGGAAGCGAACATCAACCAAAACAGAAGAGCAGAGAAAAAGAGAACACGAGAGCGTGCAAGGATCGGCACGGGTAACTCCTTTCGAAGACCGGGATCGTTCGACGCGTAGTGGAGCAGGTATCGGCGTGCTGCTAGCACGAGTTGTGTTAAGGGTCGCATCAGGTGCTTTCCGGCTAATTGGCGGCGCGGAATGCGGTGTTTGGAGCACCATGTGAGCGACGGACAGGTACCCCAGAGCTGTTTCTGACTTGCGGAGGCTGACCTCCCTATCAACCTGCGCCCGTCAACCTAGGGCGCGAAATAGCCAGAGATATCCAGGATCAAATGTGTGAGACTGGAAGCATACGCATCGATGGAGCCGTTCATCGTGGGCACGATTGCCATGTTCGACGTGATCAATCCGTCCAGAGCGTTCAAAGTCGAAGCGACCGGTTGGTCTTCCCCATCAGGCCATAACGTGAGATAGCCGAGCGCTCCCCGCGGGACTACGGTCGCGTTCAGCACATACGCCTGCGCATTAACGGAGGGGGCGCACGGGCTCTCCACGATGTCGACGGCGCGCGCACCGCGAAAGGGCTGCCCGCCATTGTCGCGGCTGTCGTAGGCGCGGCAGGGGCTCACCGGATAGAGAGACGTTCCGTTCTGCGAGGGCGCGGCGAAGTATCCATTGATATCGACAATCAGCTCCGTGTCATTGGAGACATAGGTTGCAATGGCGCCGTCCGTCCCTGCGGGGACGATGGCCGCGTTGGCTACCGTGGTAGCCGTGGGATTGTTCAGGGTCGAGACCACGGGCTGTTGCTGGCCCACCGGCCACACCGACAGATAGCCCAGCGACTGACCGCTGCGATGGGGCACCACGGTGAAGTTGAGCGAGTAGGCCTGCGGCTGGTCGAGGCCGGCCAGACATGGGCTCTCCAGCACCGGGAAGTCGCGCTCGGCCCCCCCATGCAGATACGGTCCGCCCAGGTGCCCGTCTGGACCGCGGGTATCAATGATGCGGCATGGCGGCAGGGGATAGAACTGGTTCGTGTTCTGGCCCGGCGTTGCGAAGTAGCCATCAACATCGATGATCACGTCGGTGGTGTTCGTGACATAGACGCTTATGGCGCCATTGGTTCCCGCCGGCACAATGGCGGCGTTGGCTTTTACTCGACCGTCCGGCGAATTAAGGGTGGAAACGCCCGGCTGGTCCTGGCCGGTTGGCCAGATCGTCAGATATCCCAACGGGCCACGCGGCGCGACGGTCACGTTCAATGAATAGGCAGCGCTGGAAGGAATTTGGCAATCGGGGCTCTGCGGAAGGGTAAAACTGCGAGAGGTATTGCCCTGCATAACTGGACCGCCGAAGGGGCCGTTCGGACCACGTGTGTCCACCACGCGGCACGGTGTGGCCGCGATGAACTGGACGGGCATTGGCGGAATTGGCGGCGCATACCGATAGATAGTTCCCTGGCCCAGGCCGTTATTACCGCCGAAAGTCGTCGTCCCGTAGAGTTTGCCGTCGCTGGCCTGGGTGAGTCCGGCGAACGGCGAGGCTCCGTCTGTGGTGCGAGTAAAGCTGTGCACCGTCGTGAATCGTCCACCCAACTCGATGCGGAAGAGTACGCCGCAGCCATTCGAACACGTGTTGTCCGATCCTCCTTGCCACGTCGTGCCATAGAGCAGTCCATCCGAGGCCTGCACCAGCGTACCGTAATAGGGATCCCTGCCATCGGCGCAGTTGCTCTGCGTGCAGAAGTTATAGAGATTGGTGAAAGCGCCATTCAGGGTGATCTTAAAGACGGTGCCGCAGCCTTCGCCGCCGCAACCGGAAGAAGTTCCACCCATCCAGGTTGTGCCGTAGAGATTGCCGTCGCTGGCCTGTGCCAGTCCGGCGAGAGGCTCGGCGCCGTCGCTCTGACTGAAGCTGTAGAGTGTGGTCAGCGTGCCGTCCGGCGTGATCTTAAAGACCGTACCGCATGAAAAGACACAGGTATCGTGCCCGCCAGCCGATGTCGTCCCATAGAAGTTGCCGTCGCTGGCTAGCACCAACGGACTGTAAGGGTCGGCTCCGTCCGTGCAAGCGCCTACACTGCAAAATCTATATAGGGTAGTCAGGACTCCGGCAGGAGTGATCTTGAAGACGGTTCCCCGGGACTGGCCGCCGCCGTTTCCGCCGGCTTTGGTCGTGCCGTAGAAATTTCCGTCCTGCCCCTTCACTAGCCCCGCGTACGGGTTGATGCCGTCACCACCGGTTGTGGTGAAACTGTGCAGTACATTGAAGCTCCCGCCTGCGCTGATGACAAACACAATGCCGACATTGTGGGCGCCCCCTTGCGAGGTGGTACCGTAAAAGTTCCCGTCGTTGCCCTCCACCAGTCCGCCGACGGGAAACGACCCATCGGCGCAGTTGCTTTGCGAGCAGAAGTTATGCAGCACGGTCACTCCGCCTTGCGGCGTGACCTGGTAAACGGTGCCGAATCGCTGCGCTCCACCCTCAAAGGTCGTCCCATAAAAATTGCCGTCGCTGCCCTGGATTGGCGGCGATTGCGGACCGGCCCCATGCGTCCCGTCGAAAGTGACAAACACACTGAATGATTGTGCAGAAGAGGGAACCCCCAATCCGGCGCAGAAACACAGAAGGATGCAGACCGTCCTTAGGGCGCCCGCAGGACGCGAGCCGTCACCCTTGCGATTCTTTGTGGAACGATGAAAACTGACACGGGAATCGCGAAGTCGAGCGAACGCGCTCCTGCCGAGGGTCGGCATGGCTCCTCCTTTTTGGCCGCGAGATTCACCGGAAAGCCCCGCAAATGAGGGTCATGCAGGGAGAACGGCTGGAGCGACTCCCATCCCACGCCCGGTTACAGCCAAAAAGTGCTGGTCACCCCGCTGGCCGTGGGGCATAATGTGCAGCAATCCGCTCGTAGTGTCCTGACGGATTTCTCAAGAGCGTCTCAAGAAATCAAAACCCATGGCCACCAATCGTTTAGCTCCAGGATCGGCAGAAGCCATCGGACGCATCTGGACCTTCTCCGGCCGGACCTTTGACGAGTCGCGGCTGGAGCTGAGCGTCGGCGACCGGGCGGTTGAGCTTGAACTGAAGCCTCTGGAGGTGCTGGTCTACCTTCTACAGCATGCGGGGGAAGTCGTAAGCAAAAACGAGCTGCTCGATGCCGTCTGGCCGGGTCTCAACGTGGTAGAGGGCTCGCTTTCCACCGCCGTTTACAAATTGCGCAAGGCGCTCGCTGACGAAGACGGAAGCATCATTGTCACCGTTCCCAAGGTCGGATACCGTTTGGCGCCGGTCGCTCATGCGGATATGGGCCGGCTGTCATCGTCCCCGGGTCAGGTGAGCCTGGCAGCAGGGATGCCGGTTCCCGGGCGCGAACACTGGCGCCTTCTTCGCCCGCTGGACGCGTCCGCGAGCCGCCAGATCTGGCTCGCCCAGCACCCCAAGACATACGAGCACCGGGTCTTCAAGTTCGTTTCCAGTCTCGCCCGCCTCCGAACGTTGAAGCGCGAGGTGACAGTGTTCCGTTTCCTTAGCGAGTCGCTCGAGGACCGGCTGCACCTTGTCCAGATTCTCGAATGGAATTTCGACGTCGAGCCTTATTTCCTGGAAAGTGAATATGGCGGTCCGAACCTCGCACAATGGGCGGAGGAACGGGGTGGGTTGCTCAAGGTGCCATTGCAGGAGCGGCTGAACATTCTGGGCGAGATTTCATCCGCGCTGGCCGCCGTGCACGCGGTCGGCGTCGTGCACAAAGACCTGAAGCCCGCCAACGTGCTCGTGAGTCGCCTTGCCGGTGGTGAAGAGCAGATCAGGATTGCCGATTTTGGCAGCGCGTTGTTGCTCGAGCCGTCGCGGCTGGAGGCGCTGGGCATCACGCGCCTGGGTTTGACCCAGACGGGAACTCTCGAGTCAACATCTCTCAGCGGAACCCTGCTGTATCTGGCCCCCGAGCTCTTCTCCGGCAAAGCCGCCACGGCGCAGTCGGACGTCTATGCCCTCGGAGTGATGCTCTATCAGATGGTGATCGGCGACTTCCGGAGGCCACTCTCGCCCGGTTGGGAAGAAGAGGTTCCGGACCCTCTACTGCGCGAGGACATCGCCGCGGCGGTTTGCGGCGACCCGGGACGCCGGCTCCGTAGCCCGGCGGAGCTCGCCGCACGGCTTGAAAATCTGGAGGACCGTCGCGCGGAACGCGCCCGCATCGAGGTGGCGCGGCAGCAGCAGGAACTGGCCGACCGGAAGCGCACTGAAGCGCGCGCGCGCCGTCCATGGATTGCACTCGCAGTGGTCATGCTGTTCACGTTCGCCGCCAGCCTGTACTTCCTGCATCGCCGACCGGCGACACCTGCCCCTGCGCCGCTGAAGGCCGTCGCCGTGCTTCCGTTTCAGAACGTCGGGAGCGACAGGCAATTCGATTACCTGAGCCTGCCGCTTGCCGATGAAGTGGCCAGCATGCTCAGCTACGCACGCGGCCTGTCGGTACAGCCATTTGTGACAACCTCCCAGTACGCTCGACCCAACATTGATCCACGCAAGGCGGGAGCCGAGATGCACGCGGCCAGCATCGTCACCGGGCGATTCCTTCCCGTGGGCGACCAGCTGCACCTGACGCTGGAAGCCATCGACGTCAAGACCGGGCGCGTCCTGTGGGCGGACACCCTCGACGCCGCTGCCCGCAACATGATCGAGTTGCGCGAGAAGATCGTTGCGCGCACGCAAGGCGTACTGGCGGCGGCGCTTGGTGGCTCCGCCTATACGGTGAAGGGGACGCGCCCCACCAACAATGAGGCCTATGAGCTCTACCTGCGCGCCTTGTCCATGCCGCTGGATTCGGGCACAAACCAGCAGGCGCTCGCCATGCTGGAACGCTCGGTCGCGCTCGACCCCAATTTCGCCCCCGCCTGGCTGTCGCTGGGCCGCAGATGCTACGTCGAAGGGCGCTACGGCAAAGGCGGCAGCGAGATGAACGAACGCTACACCCTGGCCGTGGCGCGGGCGGTGGCGCTCGATCCCGACTACCTGCCGGCCGTTGCGAACTGGATTGGCATGGCCATCGAGGAGGGCGATGAGACGAAGGCAATGCAGCAGGCTGAGGACCTGGTGCGCCGCCATGCGGACAGCTCCGACGCGCATTACATCCTGAGCTACGCGTTGCGCTATGCCGGAATCACCGACGAGGCGACCCGCCAGTGCGACCTGGCTTTTCAGATTGATCCCAACAACAGGATGTCCGGATTGCGTTCCTGCGCCATCCTTCCCGCGCTTCGCGGCGATTACCATCAGGCGTCAGAGATTTTGCAACTAGCCGACCCGGGATCCGACTTCGCCAAAGCTATCCTGCTGTTGGGCTTGCTGCGCGGAGGCAACGAGGAAGAAGCGCTGCGGCTCGGCGCGCCGCACATTCAGCAATGGCCCAGCTACGACATGCTGATTGCCTGCCTGCAGCATAAGCCGGCTGCCGAAATCGGAGCGATCGCGGCGAAGGTTAAGGGCTCTGTCGATCCCGAGGCAAATTACCTCGCGGCGGCTAACCTCGCCTATTGCGGCCGGAACGCCGAGGCTCTAGCACTGCTTTCCAAAGCAGTCGAAGGGCACTACTGCTCGTATCCCGTGATGGACTCGGACCCGTTCTTCACCGGGGTGCGCGGCATTCCCGAGTTCGCAAAAATACGCGCCGACGCCATCGCCTGCCAGCAGAACTTTGCATCCGAGTGGCGGCGAATTCAGCGGCAGCCCAGCCGCTGAGAGCGGAGTCTCAGGCGGATGCTGCGCTATCGGTAGGGACCTACGGGGAGAGTGGCGATCCTGCGAGCCCGCACTTTAACGACCAGGCGAGCTTATTCGTCAAGGGACAATTCAAGCCGAGCTGGTTCACGCCGGATGAGGTGAAGAAGAACGCAGAATCGGTCTACCACCCCGGCGATGAAGCCACTGGTTCCGAATAAGGCATCGGAGTATTCAACAACCTGGTGCTGCCTGTAGCCAGGAAGCTCAGCAGAACCGCGCTATTCAGGAATTCAAAAAGAGCCACCAAGCTCAACGCGAGAAGATCGGGGCCTCGATTAGTCAGACTTGCAGTTGCGCGCGCCCCGAACTTCCTCAATCCGCTTCATAAATACGTCAGTCCATTCGTCGAGGGCTGCCTCGTCCACGTTTTGCGAGCCCCCGGCGCGTAGCCGTTTCACCTGCTTCTGGTCCATCATCTGGAAACGCGCGGTTCGGAAAATCGACTTGACGGTGGCACGGTCGAGCCGGGCCAGTCGCTGGATCATGACATCCTGCGCCTCTTTCAGAACCTGCTTGTCACCCAACAGGGTCGCCCGCAGCTCACAATTTCCGCCATTGACAAAGACGGTCTGCGGCTCCCACGCGCTGAAGCTGCCGCGCGGATTGGTGCCCAGAACGTCGCCCGGACCTCTCTTCTTGCCGAACGTCGAGCCGAGATCATGAACATAAATCACCGGACGTTGACAGACCTTTGCCTTCCCGGCCGTCTCCTGCTTCCATTCGGCGCAATCCACGCGATTCTGCTGCGGCAGGGCATTGTGGTAGTGGATGAGCCCAAGCGCTAGCCGGTAGGCGTCGTATTCCACTTTCTGCTGGTGCGTCCACTCTCCGTTGGCGTAGAACCTGGCGGCATCATCCCAGGACCAGGTCTCATCGTTCTCGGGATTGATCTCGTCCCATGGAAGCTCGCGCTCCACATTCACCACCTTGAATGCGGAGGGAGGGTTTTTCAGAGATGCCTTGTTGTCCGTCAGCTTCTTCCCGAAGGGATCGGCAGTGCAACCGATGCATGAGGCTGAACCCGCCGGGTAGTCGTGGTCGGCAGGAAAACCCAGCACCCACATGAACCGGGTTGCCGCGACTGAGGTGAAAACTTCATTGAAGCGCGGGTTGTGATCGGGGTACGGCGGTTTCAGATACTTCACCTTCACGCGATCTGCCTTGATCTCATGCTGGTTCTGGGTGTCGTCGCGAGGGTAGAGAGACGCTTCCTTTTCCCCGCTCTTGTCCTTGCTGATCACTACCTTGACGTCATTGACGCGAATGGGCTCTCCCTTGCGGCTGTAGAACGCGCCATCGGCCGTCATATGCCAGCATTGAAACTTCATGCTATCGCCGGGGACTTTCACGAAGGCATAGTGCGGCCGGAAGTAGCAGTCGATGGTATCGGCCTCCGTGAAGTAAGCGAAGCGGCTCTTCTCCGGCTGCGCGGCATCGTAGTCGGGACCGTTCGCAAGCTGAACGGCAGTCAAACCCGGCTGCTCCAGCATGATGCTGGCCGCCCGTATGCAAGGCAGCTTCTGCGCTTTTTTCATGTTATCGGGAACTTCGCAACCCTGGTTCTGCGCCGCTCCGCCGGCGACCGCAATCAGGACCACTGACGTGGCCACAATCATTTTTCGCAACATAAGCGCCCCCCGTCGCCAGGCCGGGCTACATCCCGACGGCGTGCCGTGTCCGGAATGACGTGCCCGGCGGAAGTTGTTTGCACCCTGAGGCCGAAGTTGCCATGAATCATTACACAATGGGGGCGTCGCGGCTAGTCTGTCTGCATCCAGCTTTGGCGCGACGGCTGGTTTGTGGGGCGATGGCCGCAGTGAATCGCGACGTTGCAGATGTATGAAGTAGGTGCAGGGCCGCGCTGCCGATGGGATCGCGATCTCCTCGACCGCTACTTGCGTGGTGATTCCTGGCTTAGGCCAGTTTCCAGACTCGCAGTCGCCGTCGTGCTGGAACGTATGATCTTTTCCCGAAGCAATGACAAATTGTACGTCGACCCGGGCGTCGGATCGGGCAGAGCTTCCACCCGCCGGTAGAGAGAAAGCGCGACGTCATTCAAACCGTACTGCTCGGCGATTAACCCAAAGCCAAACCAGATATCTTCATTCGGCTGTTCGAGACCCTGCAAATCCATCGCGCTCAGGAGCAGCTCCCGGGCCTCCCTGGTTTTGCCCTTCGCAGCGTAGAGGCACGCCAGGGTGTGGAGCGATCGCGCAACGTTGTGCGTTGAACAAGCTCGGTGACGCACGTTTGTCAATGCCCCAGGCGCGCGGCTACGGCCGCAGAGACGATAACGTCGAGATCGAGGATTCAGGTCGCCGTTGAGGCCCGGTAGGTGATCTCCCTCTTGCCACCTGGCGGCGAAAGCTGCCAGCTTGTGTTTCGTCAACAGCCCTGGCGAACTACGGGTTTGACTTGGGCTTCTTGATGCTTCCGTGCGCGTCGATCTGGATCTTGTTGGTAACCTCCTTCACGCCTGTGGCTTCGGAAGCCAGACTCTCAGCCTTAACCAGGTCGCCCTTCGACGGACTCCGGCCTACAAGGGTCACCACGCCGTCCTGGACGGTGGCCTGGATGGAGCTGTCTTTCAGAACTGCGAGTCTTTGCTCGACGTCTTTCTGAATGTCTGAATCCTGGAGGACGCCCGGCGGATTTGCAGGCGCGGTTACGGCGGCGGTGGGCTGTGGCTGGCTGCTGCTTGCCGAGTGGAAGTGATACGCGACGGCAAATATCACGCTCAGCACGACCACGGCCGCCGCCCCGCCCCAGGCAATCATCTGCTTCCTGCGGGGGACGAATTGCTCGTAAGGCGACAGGGGTTCCTCCTCGTCGGGAGTTGCCTGGCGCTGCTCCAGGATGGCCTTGAGTCGCTCAAATTCCAGTTCGGCGGGTTCCCGCGAAGCCTCGCCACTGCTCCGCTCCGCCGGCTGGGCCGCGGCGGCCTCCGTTGACGACAGCGTCGCCACCGTCGAAAGTGAGCTGGCGTGGGTTTCGCCCGCCGGAGCGAGTCTCGCGCCCCGGTCGCCGCTTCGCTCAGGCCCGGGATGTTCCTCGGGCGCGGCCTTTGCCCGGACGGACGCGTCGATGAGGCGCAGAGCCGTATTGTCCAGGGGACAGACGTAGAATTCGCTCGGAAAGCTGCTGCCGCAGTTTTCGCAGTACTTGACGTGCGGCGCGCCTGAGCTCTGGAAGTCCGATGCTTCGACAGCCACCGCCATCTCCTGGTGCTTTGCCGGTTTTTCCGGCGCAGCTTGAGCTTCTTCCCCAGGAGGTCCGTAACACATCGCGAGCGCTTCAGCAAAGCTCCCGCTCTGAATTGCCCTGTCGAACTGCGCCTTGACGTGAGGGGGCAGCTTGTTCTGCTCGGTGGGGACGGGCGCAAACGGCTTGCGGGAGCGGGAAGCCGGCGGCTCCACGACGGGCGCGTCCGCCGCTCGTACCGGCGGTTCGGAGAACTGGGCTGGAGGTTCCTCCACCCGTTCACCCGCTACCCAGTAGCTGTCTTCCATCTCGCTCGCGAAGCGTTCCAGGGCGCTGAAATCTCTGCGCAGCTCCGCCAGTACCTGTGCATCCTTGTCGTCCTCCAGGCTGCAGGCCCAATGCAGCCAGTCGCTGGCGTTCGGTCCAGGAAGGTCCTTCTCCTGTTCGGAGGCGGCAGCTGCGGAGCGCAGTTCCTTGATGGCGTCCAGACGCAATGTATTGAGCGCCGCGGTGCGGCCCTCGAAGCGGTGTCGGATCCTGCCGGCGTCCAGCTCATTGGCGAGTTCCAGCAACCTGGTCCGCCGCTGCTGATTGCGTCTCGCTCTGGCCGCGAGCTCCAGTTCGTGGATGAGCTGCTCCAGGGCTCGCCGGTCCATCCACTTCGCATCCGGGCGTTCGGCGTGGACAAGATCGCGGATCATCGCCGCGTGATAGCGTGCATCGGTCAGACTGGGGCCCAGCTGATCGTCATCGACCTCCAGCGCTGCTCGCAGGCAGTCGACCTGGAACTGGATCGCGTCGATGCTGCCATCAAGATTGGCCAGTGCAGACGAAAAGGAAGATGACATAACTGGCTCCTTTCACATCTCGGTTATTTGCCGCGATCCTGGTAACCGGGATAGGTAGGTGCGAAGATAACGGGCTCGAGCTTCATTGGTCGGTCGAGAAGCATACCACTGCGTGCGTGCGGTCGCACGCACGTATCCCGAGCAACACCTTGCAGCCTTCGCCAGCAACATTTTCGCAGGTAGTAATCCCTTCGCGGGGGGAATTATTCGGTTTCAAGTTACGAGAGTACCATATGGTAACCATACGCTACCATGACTGGGTAACCACATCTCCGGGTCGAGGGCCAGAGAGCACAACCAGCGCCAAGGCGCCAGTCCCCGCCTCACACCGGATTGCCCGCTTGTACTCATGAAATTGGGAGGACTGACCACTCAGAATCGCAGGGCGAGGATGGTCTTATGAACCGAAGCGTACAGGGAAGGTGAGAGCGTGGATCCAGTGTGGCACGGTAACCTCTGCGGCAGCAGGAGGCGAAGCCGTCACCGCCTCGCCTCCCCATACCGCCCCGAACTCCGCCGATGTTAGCCGCCCAGGGTGTACAGGCTGACGCCATACACGACCAGATCGCCAGACTCGCCGCTGGCCTGAATGATGACCTGGGTGACGACTCCCCACGTGGGGGGGAAAATCAGCGTCTGCATGTTGGTCGTGACAAAGTAGTTGGCTAATCCTACGAAGGTGCCGTTGTTATAGGCGCTCACCGTGATTGCAGTCGGGCCGAAACCGCCGGCCACTCTGGCATTGACCAACTGGAAGCCGCGGGCGCTAGCCAGCGTACCGTAGCAGGCGTAGCCATAGAGCCGGCACTGCTTGCCGCCGATAAACGCCACGTCCGCGCTCTGACCTCCCAGCTGATAGCCAGGCCCTGCACCCGACCATCCGTAGGGGTTGACGAAGAAGAAGTTGCCCCAGTCAAGCTGTCCGTAACCGCTGGGCATGGGCGACGGTATGTTGACTAGAGGCAAATCCGAGAAATTGAGCATTTGCTGCGCACTGGCGCCGGTCAACAGGGCCAGCAGGCAAAGAATCAAGCAACCAGTCGAAATCAGCGATTTCATATAGTTCTCCTCCCGCTCGAAAGTTTTGGACCTAAGTGGGCAAGCTGACCACTAACGTCAAGTGAATGGGAGCATTTCGAAGTTGCGCCGAGTGTGCCGCAAGGGGCTGAAACGGACAATGCACTGCCGATGATTTCTGCATCACCTGTGGGTAATTCGACATAAGCCGCTCAATTCGAAGATTCGCAAGACCAGTGTGCACATGGGTTGACATCGCACATGGCGCTCTGAATCGGAATTGCCGGCAGGTTCGTCTGAATTCCCCGCCCGTCTCTGCCCCTTTACAACCACGCCCACGAGTCGCGTGTTTCGGAGCCTTCGAACTCGACCCTTACTCCTGAAAGCGTGATTGGCGGAAAAGTCCGCCAGGGATACCCGCTGGAAGGTTTGCGTGCTGTCAGAAGACGACCGGGGGGGCGGCAGGCGGTCCGTTCTGCACTGGACCGCAAGATCCGTATTGTGGGCAGGAAAAGCTGAGTCCAATTTCAGACAGGTCTGGTTTTTCCCGGGCTGGCGATGGCGGACTTTTTACTCCCGCTCCGCTTATATGAGTGAGAAGGCCAAAGAGGGCTCAGATGCTGGATCTGGAAATGGCTCACTTTTCAAAGTCGGTTACGGCGGTCAGCCCATCATTGCAGGCCAGCGCTGCCGACAGTCCACGCGCATTACCAACTCGCGTGTGCTTTGGGCCATATGAACTCGATTGCAAGGCGGGCGAACTGTCTCTCGGGGAACTCAAGATTGTGCTGCAGGGCCAACCCCACAAAATTCTCCTCATGTTGATCGAGCGTCCCGGCGAGCTCATAACGCGCGACGAGATCCAGAAGCGGCTGTGGCCGGATGACGTCATCGTGAATTTCGAAGTCAGCATCAGCCAGGCGATACGAAAGCTGCGGCGGGCGCTGAATGACTCTGCCGAGAAGCCAGTGTACGTTGAGACCGTCGGCCGTCGCGGATACCGTCTCAGGGTGCCGGTCGAGGTGGTGGAGAAGCCGCTCGGGGCCGCGCCGTCGGCCGGCAACAGAGGATTTGAGGATCATCAACTGCAGTTCCTCGCCGGCGCCATGGGCGTAGTCCATGACAGCGAAGAGCTGAGGCTGATCGCTGCCGCATTGAGGAAACTGCTGCAGATATTGGCCTACCTGGATCCACCCACACTGGAGTGGTTACAGGCGCGGCCGGCGCCGGCACGGCAGTCGCTGAAGCCAATGTGAAAAGCCGAAGTCTGGCAGCGCTTACCGATGCAGTGCGTACCCAACAAAATCTTTCAGAGCATAGTCGCTGCCGGTTTCCGGTAGGCAATTGGGATTGTTGAGCAGCGAACTTTGGTCTGCAAACAGCAGTCCCAACAGGACCTCCGCTACAATGCGCCCGCCTACAGGACCCAGTTTCGGCGTGTCGATGGACATTGTCCCCTGCACCGGTATCGGCGTCTTTTCCTGATAATGCATGGCTTCTGCCAGGATGTAGGTCCACAGCGGGCAATTGTCGGCAAAAACTTTACTCACGTCGACAATCGATGTCCGCGGCTTTCCCTGGGGCTTCACGGCCTTGCCGATCCATATCTTTTCATCGCTCAGTGGCTTGATACCCATGGCGCGAGCGACGTTCTGCGCCGAGGGCAGTCCCAGGCTCCATCCGCGCCGCAGGTTGCGCTCGGCGAGGGCAAATGGAGGGGTTGAAACCACGACTAGGGGAAGATCGGAAAGAGGATTCACCAGCGACGTGTCGATCCGGTACGCGAACTGCAGTCGTCGTTTGTCGTCCGCGGGCGATCCGTCGTATGCCCGGATGTCGATGTCGATAAAGCGTGCCCAGTCAATGCCGCGCCCGGCATCCATCGCCTGGAAACCCCGCAGGTCGTTGCCCGAACTGCGGAAAATTGGCAGCAGCGTGCTGTCATTGTCATTGAGACGATAGCCGGGACGCACCATCGAATGTCCGAGTCGATACGCCGCCACGGAAAACTCCACAGGCATAAACGGCTGATTCGTCCAGTGGAAGAACCTCAGCTTGCCGCGGTCATAATGGCCGCCGGTCTTCAGGTCATCCAGGACACTGGAGTGAACGATGCGGCGAAGGAAGTCGTGCAGCACGACATACTGATAATGAAATCTCACCCGCTGCTGCACCTCTTCGAACTTCATGCCGGGATTGTCGTCTACCGTGCGGTTGTGGAAGCGGAGAAACAGCCCCTGAAGTTGCGAGACGATGGCGTTCTCATCGTTACGAGGGTCGCCGATGAGAGCACGCGCAGGATCGGCACTGTTGCGCGGCAGGTCGCGGGCTCCAGCATCGCCTCCCTGAAGCGGCTTGCCCAACAGGAACTTTTTTCCCGCATTCGCGTCCGGAGGGTCGACTGGTCCTCGACCGTACAGATATGGCTGGTCATCGGGTCCGCGGCCATAGATGTTATCCAGGTCAAGGGCCGGGGTGCGGTAGTCAACCAGCGCGTCCGGATCGTTCTGCTTTTGCAGGCTACTGGCGGGATCGAAGGTGATGTCATGGTCCACAAACTGGCCGAAGTAGGTGTACAGCGCCGGAATGCCGCTTTCCTCCTCATCGGGACCATCTTTTGGCGGGTCGGGATCCGCCTTCATTGCCATGGCCAGCCGGTTCAGGTTGGCCCTGTTCTCCTCCTCGGTCGAACCGAACTGCGCAGCGACCATGTTGGGGAATAGCCGGCCGAAACGAGCCAACATGAAGGGCGCGCCGGGGCCGGACGTCAGGCCCCGCTGTGGCTCACTATGCTTTCCCCTCGCATCTTCGATGGATCTCGCCATGCTTGGGGCGGTACCTGAAGTCGTACTCATTTCTTCTCCTGAGTTCAAAATCCAGCGATTGTGGATATTTGAAAAACGCGGAGAATTTCTGCTTGGGCCCCTTGCAAAGACTCATCCCGCACCACGGCTCGGTGGCGCGGGACGAAATTGGCGCAGCCGCGTCAGAACTTCAATGGCTCAGCACTTTACCGGGCTAGAACCGCCGCCCGTGCACACAGTTGTGCCCGGATTTTTATCGGCGCCCTCTTCTGCATAGCCTATCTCTGTCCCATCCGGCTGGATGATGTAGCAGCGCATGACGGCCTTGCAGGAGTTAACGACGAGGAAGGTTCTTTCTCCGGTCTTCCCGCCCTGGATGTCCAGTGGGTTTTGGCCAAAAGGCGTCGGTCCCGCAGGAACCGGCTTTCCGGTCTTGGCGTCTACTCCAGGCAGCGATTCGAATTCCACTCGTACCTCGCCATCAGGACTCACAAAATGGACCGAATCGCCCACCCGCATTTCCGTTCGCCAGTCGCCCTGCGGTTTTGCATAGCCGTTGACAAGGTGAAGGGTGATGTTCCACCGCTGGGGCTTGCGTCCGACCACCTCGACCGCGTGGTTGCCCCCCTTATCTGACCCCGAATAGCCCGTCGCCGGAGCGGTAACGGCTGTCGGCTGCGCGGCTCCCGCCGCGGTTGCGGCCGGCGCCTCTCTGGCCGGAGCAGCAGCTGCCGCCTGGGGTGCGCCCGACGGTGCTGTGCTTTCTGGTGTTGCTGGGTTAGGTGTTTTAGGCTGGGTCGCCATAGTTATTGACCTCCTTTGTCAATAGTCCACTGTATGAAGCGAGGATCCTGGCAAAAGTCCGCCAGGTCCGGTTCTCGTTTCAGTCGTTTCAGCTCCGCCAGGCTCATTCCTCGCATTGAATCGATGGCTGCATCGCGTTCGCCCAGCGCTTCATAGGTTCTTACGGCAAAGCGCAAAATGCCGTTGTCACCCGGCGCAAGGTTGATGGCTTCCCTGATTTCCTCTTCCGCCCGTGTCCTGTCGCCCAGCCGGGCGGAGAAATAGGCAAAAAAAGCGCGGGCATCCTCCGATTTCGGGTCCGAGATGATATCCGCCCGGGCCAGTTCCTGGGCCTTGCGGTAGTACGGCAGGGCGTCCGCCTTGTGGCCAGCCCACCGCAGGTTGTCGGCGATGTTCATCATCCAGGTATAATTCTTCGGCTGATACAGCAGCGCCCGCTTTTGGTAGGCGGCCGCTTCCTCGTAGCGCTTCTGGAAGGCCATCAAAGCGCCAAGGTTATTGAGCGCCATTGGAGTTTCGCGGAGCTGCAGGGACTTCTGCAGGGCGTCTTCCGCTTCCTTGAAGTCCCCCAGCTCGATCAGCACCGCTCCCAGACTGGAGTAGCCGTCAAAAAATCCCGGCGCGCGCGCAACGGTCTTGCGGAATTCCTCAGCCGCTTCGCTATAGCGCCCACGGTGGCCGTAGAACTGACCCATGAGTTGATAGGACCGGTAATAGTCCGGGTCGAGTTCCTGCGCCTTGTGGAAGGCGTTGATGGCCTCTTGCGGTTCATCCAGTCGCTCATAAACCTCGCCCAACGATAAGAGGGCATCTACATTGCGGGGCTCGAGTTCCTGAATGCGGCGATAGTCCTCGAGCGCCCGGTTGTATTGTTCCGTCGCTATATTCACCCGCCCTGAGGCTAGCAGCACCCTGACGGAGTCGGGGTTGCGACTTTGCGCCATAACCACGAATTCCCGCGCCTGTTGCAGATAGATCTTCTGCTCCGTGTCGATGTACTTCTGCACCAGGGCCAGGGCCATTCCTGCCGGCGGCAGCGCCGATTGCGGGTCGAGACGCGCGGCCTGCTGAAACTGCGCCATGGCCTCATCAAAGCTGTGAACGTCGCGATTCAGGAGGTAAATTCCATTCAGGTAGGGCGTGCTGGCTGCCGTAGAAAGCCGGTCCTCGGAGGAAGACTCCCGCAGGCGGAACGCCATCGCCACGAAATGTGTCAGGGCGGCGGACATCGTCCCCAGTTCCTGCGGCGCGTACTCAACCGACAGCTCCTTCACCGGCAATTGCGAATTCAGGTCAATGATGGAGGCGTGGGCCGCCAGCCTGCCGCCTTCAGGTTCAAGGCTCACCTTCAGGGCATGTGTCGCGTGCAGCAGGTCACGCGCCTGCTGCGGCGTGCTGACATGCAAGTAGGCAACTCGCGACGGTGGGACTACAGCGACGCTGCGGCTGAGCCTGTTGAGGGGCCATTTCCGTTCGCTGGGCAGTTGCTGGATGCGCTCCGCTGCCTCCTGCAAGGCTCCGCCCCCGATCGCAGCCAGGTCGTTGGGGCCATTAAATGGCAGCACCGCCAGCCGCACGTTCGGCGGCCAGATGGCGTCGACCACCCGCTGACGCACGGGCCGTACCAGCCCGATGACTGCCGTCAGCACCACAATCAGCGTGGCCGCCGACACGAACGGCCATTTCGGGATTCGCTTCCGCAGAAGCTCCTCGCGGACCTCGCGGACGTCCTGCGTGCGCTCGGCAGGCGAGAGCTCCAGGCACCCCATAATGGCGCGGTCCCAGCGCGGATCGAGGTCCCGTGTCCAGTGGCTGGGAGGTGCGGGCGGAGCAGTCCTCGCCGGATTCTGCCACTCTTCTTCGGTCACGCAGGCCAGGGAAACGGGCGGGCGATGTGTCACCGTGGCCCGAGCTTCCGGAAGCTCCGTCGTCATCTTTTGCAGGCCGGTTTCCGGCTGCTCGTCCTCGTAGGGCCTCCGTCCGGCGACCATCTCGTACAGAATGACGCCCAAGGCGTAGATGTCGGAGGCCTTCGATGCCGCTTCTCCCCGCCACAACTCGGGCGCCATATAGTCTGGGGTGCCCCACAATTCTCCGGAAGTCGGGCTGAGGCCGCCCGCCAGCCCGAAATCGGTAATGACCGCGCGCCGGCTGCCGTTCCCGTCGTGGCAGAGAATGACGTTGCCGCTCTTCAGATCGCGATGAATAATTCCGCTCTCATGCGCTTCCGCCAGTCCGGCGCAGAGTTGGCAGGCGACTTCCAGGGCCTCCTCTTGCCCTAATTTGCCCTTTTCCGCCAGATAGGCGGAGAGGGTCTCGCCCTCGAGGAATTCCATGGCCAGAAAATCGATTTCCCCAAGATCGGTCTGCGCGGTGTGGATTTCCTTGACCAGGCAGACGCCGCGGTGACGCACCTGCAACGCCGCCCTCAGCTCCGGCGAGAGCAGCCGCTGAAAACCGGGCTTGGCCGCCTTCACCGCGATCTTCTGCTGCAATATCCGGTCGAAGGCCTCGTAAACGACGCCCATGCCTCCTTCGCCGATCTCGCGCTGGATCTCAAAACGCCCGGAGATCACCTCTCCCGGCTCAAAGGGTCGCGCCAGACGCGCGACGTCCATGAGCGGCTCCATGAGGAATCCGCCCATGCGTTCCTCCCATTGCAGTGCTTCCAGCAGCTCGTGCTCGAGCTCCTGGTCGCCGTTGCAGGCGGCGCGCAGATGGGACTCCCGCTCTTCCGGCGGCAGTCGCAAGGCCTCCTGAAGAAGCGGCATCAGCCGTTCGTCTTCGCTGCCTTGCCTCCGGCACTCATTCGCTGGAACAACCATATTCTTGCGTCATGCCATTCGCGTTGTACGGTGCGGACCTTCAGGTTCAAGGCTTCGGCCACTTCTTCGTCGGTGAGTCCAAAAACGTGTTTCAGATCGACGATCGTGCGTTTCTGGGCCGACTCGGCCTCAAGTTCATCGAGGAGGGAGGCTAGGGCAATCTCCATTTCGCGCGGAGTGCGGTTGCCCTGGACGATCTCGGGAAGTTCTTCAAGGGGAGCAAAGTAGACAGTCGGTCGTGCCCGGGCATAGTCGATCAGCAGGCGGCGCATCATCCTCGCTGCCATGGCGAGGAAGTGTCCCCTGTCCTGCCAATCAATCTTTTTCATTTTCGCAAGCCGAAGAAACGCCTCGTTGATAAGTGCAGTGGGCTGAAGGGTATGGTTGGGACGCTCCCGGCGGAAGCAGTAGCCCGCGATTTTCCGCAGCTCGGGCAGCAGCAGCTGAAACAGCTGCGACTCGGCGTCCTTGTCGCCGCCCTGCCACCGATGTAGCAGTACGGTGATTTCGCCCGGTTCTTCCGGCATATCGCCCCTGTGTGCGGCGCTTGTCGAGGAAATTTCCTGGGAGCGGAAAGTTCTTGCTTTGGCGCAAATTGTCTACCTCACGGCGCAAAAACGCAAGCACCTTGTTTACTGACTGGTAAGATTCTGTCCTTCGCCACCTTCCTTGCCCTCAGGCAAGCCACTGGCAGGCAGGCTTTTACCCGCCCATGGCTGCGGATTGCAAATAGGTACGCCTCCCGCAGCTTTTCTGCATCTCATTGCTCGAAATTGTGGGAGGAACGTCCATGATCGCTTGGCGCGCGTTGTGGCCACGGGTTTCGGCCCGCATCTTCGCCAGTCTCTGTGCCCTGCTGCTCCTGGCTGTGGTCACCAATCCGGAAGCACGGGCTCAATCCATCGATGACATACATATCGTACCGAGGAGCAATCCGCCTGAGGCCGAGAAAGCATCGGCAGATCCGGATGTGCCGGCCCGTCCGCTGCACGTAGACGTGAACCTGGTGCTGGTTCCGGTGACCGTTACCGATCCCATGAACCATCCCGTGGTGAGTCTGCAAAAGCAGGACTTCACCCTCTATGAAGGCACCGTGCAGCAGCAGATCCGGTATTTTTCCCACGAGGACGCGCCCATATCTGTGGGGTTGGTGCTGGACTGCAGCGCCAGCATGAAGAACAAGATCGAGTACGAGCGGCAGGCGCTGGAGGAGTTCTTCAACAACGCTAATTCCGAGGATGAATACTTCGCGGTCACCGTCTCCGACAAGCCGCAACTCATCGCCACGGCATCGGACTCCTTCGGGACATTGCAGGACCGGCTTGCCTCGTCGCCCCCGAAGGGCCACACGGCGCTGTTCGACGCAATCTATCTCGCTATTTCGAAAATGCGGACGGCCCGTTACGCACGGCGGGCATTGCTGATCATTTCCGACGGGGGCGACAATACCAGCCGCTACACCCGCGACGAGATCAGGAAGGTGATTGAAGAATCGGACGTGCTGACCTACGCTATCGGAATCTTCGATGATGAGCTTCCGCTGCTGAAAACCTTTGAGGAGCGGATGGGGCGCGATTGGCTGAGCGAACTTACCGACGCCAGCGGCGGCAGGACGCTGGCCGCCGACAATCGCGAGAAGATTCCGGAAATTGCCGCCATTGTCAGCAGGGAACTGCGGAACGAGTACGTGCTCGGCTATCGCCCTATGAATTTGGCGCACGATGGGACGTGGCGAAAAATGACGGTGAAGGTGGCGCAGCCGTCGGAGTCGATGCGCCTTCACGTCCACTATCGCCAGCGGTATCGCGCACCGACGCAGTAAGCGGGTTACCCGTCAGCACTCCTGCCTAATGGCCGGCAGGCTGGGCGCCGGACCGGGCCCGGGCCTTCTTCAGCACAAAAACCAGTGGAATGCAGGCAAAGCACACCAGCGCCATGTAGCGGAAATCATCCACGTAGGACCACAGCCGGGCCTGTGCCGATACCTCGCCCCCGATCAGCGCATACGCTTTACGCATCGCCTCCACTGGGCCATAGCCCTGGGTGTAGAGATACTGCTCCAGGGCGTGCAGCCGGTCCTGAAGGACCGGGCTGCTGGGAGCCAGCGAATGCACCAGCTCATTCTGATGTAGCTGCTCATGGCGGGCAACGATAGTGTTCACGACGGAGATACCGATGCTGCCTCCGACGTTGCGGAATAGGTTGTAAAGTCCGCTGGCGTTGCCGATCTCCTCGTTGGGTAAGGGAGCAACGGCCGCCGCCGAGAGCGGCACAAAGACCGATCCGGAACCAAATCCGCTGAGCACGATGGCCCAAACAAATGACCACTGAGAAATCTCCAGGGTCACGCGGCCGAACCCCAGGCTGGCAATGGCGAACATCAGGAAGCCGGCGGCGATCAGCCAGCGGTTGTCGATCTTGCTGGTCAGGATGCCGATGATCGGCAAGGCGATGATTGCGCCAATTCCGCGAGGGCTCACCGCCCAGCCGGCAGCGTAGGCCGTGTATCCCAGAAGTTCCTGATAGAACAGCGGCAATAAGGTGATCAGCCCATAAAGGGCGCCTCCAAAGATCGCGATCAGAATGCAGCCCACCAGGAAGTTCCGGTGTCGGAAGACGCGCAGATCGACCAGCGGCTTGTCGTGCGTCAGCTCGCGAATGAGAAATGCCACAAACCCGACGAGCAGAATAACGAACGCCCAACGGATCCAGATCGCGCCGAACCAGTCGTCCTCCTGGCCCTTGTCCAGGATGATCTGCAACGCGCCCAGCCAAACCGCCAGCAAACCCAGTCCGATGCTGTCGATCTTTCCGGGCCTGGCATTCCTGATGTACGGCGGGTCCTCCACGAAGCGCAGGATCATCAGGATAGCGAGAACTCCAATCGGGATGTTGATGTAGAAGGCCCAGCGCCACGAATATGCGTCCGTGAGATAGCCGCCCAGCGTCGGCCCGAGCACCGGCGCAACCACCACGCCGAGGGCAAACACCGCCAGCGCCGAGCCGCGCTTGTCAGGCGGAAAACTTTCCAGCAGGATGGCCTGCGACAACGGCTGCAACGCGCCGCCGCCTGCGCCCTGCACCGCGCGCGCTAGCAGGATCATCCACAGACTTGTCGCCGCTCCGCAGGCGAACGACGACACGGTGAAGATGATGATGCAGGTGATCAGGAAGCGCTTGCGGCCAAACTTCAGGGAGAACCACGAGCTGGCCGGCAGGATCACCGCATTGGCGACCAGATAGCTCGTCAGCACCCACGTCGCTTCATCGTTGGTCGCCGAGAGGCTGCCCGCAATGTACGGCAAGGCTACTGACGCGATGGAGGTGTCCAGCACCTCCATGAAGGTCGCCAGCATCACCGAAACCGCAATGAGCCACGGACTGGAAACCGGCCGGCTGAGCGTAATCCCCGGAGACCCAGCCATCGTAGTGGTTGCCATCGCGTCTCCTCAGGATGACCGATTGCTTCGCCCCGGATTGATGCGGGATCTGCGCCGGAACACAAGGCGAAAACACTAGAGATGCGCAACGCTTGCGGAACGATTCCGCTGGTTGAGCCGGGAAAAAACAAAGGCTATGATGCAGAGATAATCTGTTGAATTTCATTGGGCTCTCCTTTCGGGCCGCCGATTCGTTTCATGGGCACTCTCAACCAGGATTTTCGCTACGGCCTCCGGATGCTGCGCAAGAGTCCTGGCTTTACCGCGGCCGCTGTCATTACGCTGGCCCTGGCTATCGGCGCGAACACCGCGATCTTCTCCGTTGTGTATCCGGTCCTTCTGCGGCCGTTGCCGTTTGACCATCCCGACCGGCTGGTCACGATTGGCGAGAACCGGCACGCGACTGGCTGCTGCTCGTATGTCGCGTCCTACCCTGACTTTCTCGACTGGAAGCGCAGCGCCAGGAGCTTTCAGTCGCTGACCGGCTACGCGTTTGACGCTTTCACCCTCACCGGCAATGGAGAGCCGAAAACCATGTTCTGCGCCATGGTGGCTCCAAACTTTTTCTCCAGCCTGGGGGTGAATCCCATTCTCGGACGCAACTTCATCGCCGGGGAAGACCTGCCCGAAGGATCGGGACCGACGGTGGCAATCCTCAGCTACGCTTTCTGGCGAAGTGACTTCGCCGGCGATCGGGGAATCGTCGGCCGAACCATACGCCTGGACAACAAGCCGGTGACCGTTGTTGGTGTTCTACCGCGCCAGTTCGAGTTCAGCCCGGCCGGCGATGTTCCCCTCTGGGTACCTCTGCACCTGAACCCCTACGAGGCCACGGTGCGCACTGCCCGCTGGTTTGATGTGATTGGCAGGCTCGCCCCCGGCGTCACTCTGCAGCAGACCCAGGCGGAAATGCAGACCATCTCCGCACAGCTTTCCCGGGAGTATCCTCAGGCAAACGCCACGGTGCGGGTGAATGTGGCTCCGCTGCGGGAGGAAATCGTCGGCAATGTCCGTCCCCTGCTGCTGGTATTGTTCGGGGCGGTCGGGTTCGTCCTGCTCATCGCGTGTGCCAATGTCGCGAACCTGCTGCTCAGCCGCTCCATCGACCGGCGTCGCGAATTCGCCATTCGCTCCGCCCTGGGGGCAAGCCGGTTCCATCTCGCCCTGCAGTTGCTCGTTGAGAGCCTGCTGCTCTCGATCACCGGCGCGGTGCTCGGCTTTCTGGCGGCCGCGCTCGGCGTGTGGCTTCTGGTGGGTTCCATTCCCGAACCGCAGCTCCTCTCGATGCCGTACCTGAAGGACGCCGGCATCAGCCTTCCCGTGCTGGCGTTCATTGCCGGAGTCACCGTGCTCACCGCAATCCTCTTTGGACTGGGCCCGGGTCTGTCCGTGTCGCAGATTCCGATTACGGAGGTGCTGAAGGACGAATCGCGCGGCGGGACCAGCCATTCGCATGTGCGGATGCGCAACCTTCTGGTCATTGGCGAAATCGCCATTTCGCTCGTCTTGCTGGTGAGCGGCGGCCTGATGCTGCGCAGCCTTAGCGCCCTGTTGCGCCAGAATCCCGGATTCGACCCCGAACATGTGCTGACATTCATGACCAATCTGCCCGGAGATTCCTATCCCATCGCAAGAGTCTGGCCGTTCAGCGATCCCAATGGACTGCGCTTTGCGCGCGAATTTCTGGACCGGCTTCGGGCTTTGCCGGGAGTACAGGGTGCCTCGGCGACCAGCGCCCTCCCCGCGGCCTCCAACCGCGGCACCACACGTTTTGTCATTGAGGGACGCGTCGTCGCGCCCGGTCAGGAGGAATCCTCCGTCGCCCGTCGCGTGGATGCGGACTATTTTGCGGTCATGAAGATCCCGCTGCTGAGGGGGCGCTCCCTGGCCGCTTCGGACACGGAGGACCACCCCTGGGTGGTGGTGGTCAACCAGGCCTGGGCGAAGCGGTTCTTCTCCGACTCGGAAGATCCGGTTGGCCGGCGTCTGCGTCTCACACGCTCGCCCGAGGAGCCCTTCCGCCAGATCGTCGGCGTGGTGGGCGATGTGGCCGAAGACACTCTGGCCGTTCCTCCGCCTCCGGTCATGTACTTTCCCATCGCCCAGGATTCAGGGTCCACGCTGTACCTGAATTACGTGGTGCGCACCCGTGGTGAGCCCGCGGGCGTAGCCAATGCGGCGCGCCTGGTCCTGCATTCCATCGATCCACGGCTTGCGTTCATTCAGCCGCAGTCCATGCAGCAGTTCGTGGAGCGCTCACCGGCAGTTTTCCTGCGGCGTTATCCCTTTTACCTGATCGGCAGCTTTGCCGTGCTCGCGCTGGTGCTGGCGACCATCGGCCTCTACGGCCTCATCTCCTACTCGGTAGTGCAGCGCACCCGTGAAATCGGCATTCGTATGGCCCTGGGGGCCCAGCGGGAGCACATCCTCAGGCTCATGATCCGGCAGGGTATCGTTGCGGCCGTCGCGGGGGTGGTCATGGGCCTCATCGCCGGCCTGGCACTTACGCGCCTGATGGCAAGCCTGCTATATGGAGTGACCACCAGCGACTGGCTGACTTTCACCGCGGTTTCGTTGCTGCTGCTGCTCGTAGCCGCGGCGGCCTGCTACATACCCGCCAAGCGCGCCGCCCGGGTCGATCCCATGGTCGCTCTCCGGGCCGAGTAGGTGCTGTCCCACCCGGCAAAGCGCTTGCGGTACACTGCATTGCATTCCCTTATGGTCAGCGACGGTCCTGGCTTCACCCCGGCGGAGCTGCGCAAACTGCGCAGCCTGAAAAATCCCCATGGCATACAGCGGTTTCTTGATGACATGCCTTATCACCTGGCCGACACGGCGTGGTCGCCCCGGCGCGTGCTGCGCGCCAACACCGCGCACTGCTTCGAAGGAGCGATTTTTGCCGCCGCCGCCCTGCGTGCCAACGGTTATCCGCCGCTGATTGTGGACCTTGAGGCCGAGCACGATACCGATCATGTCATCGCCGTTTATCGGGTGAAAGGACACTGGGGCGCGCTTGCCAAATCGAATTACACCAGCTGCCGCTATCGCGAGCCGGTGTACCGGACCCTGCGCGAATTGGCCATGAGTTACTTCGATACCTATTTCAACCTGCGCCGGCAGCGGAGCCTGCGCACCTTTTCACGGCCGGTGAACCTGCAGCGCTTCGACGGCCTCCAATGGATGACGACCGACAAACCGATCTGGTTCATTGTTTACCACCTGCTGGAGATCCATCACTACAGGCTGCTGTCACAGGCCATGATCCGCCGGCTGCATCGCGTGGATGAGCGCACGTTCAAGGCGGAGATCCTGGGCAAGGCGTACAAATCTCCGCCGGGCCCCACGCCCGGGCAGCGGACCGGCTGACTCCCCTCCGCACTACGCATGGGCGGCAACGCCGCTCAGCTCGCGCACGATAGAATTCACGAACTGCTTGGCGTCGCCGAACAGCATCAGGGTGTTGTCCAGGTAGTACAGCGGATTGTCAATTCCGGCGAAGCCTGGACTCATGCTTCGCTTGATCACCATTACCGTCCGCGCCTTGTCCACATCGAGGATGGGCATGCCGTAAATGGGGCTGCCGGTATCGGTGCGCGCCGCCGGATTGGTAACATCGTTGGCGCCGATGACCAGCGCCACATCGGTTTGCGGAAAGTCGCCGTTGATCTCGTCCATTTCGACCAGGCGGTCGTAAGGAATATCGGCTTCGGCCAGCAGAACGTTCATGTGCCCGGGCATGCGGCCGGCGACGGGGTGAATGCCGAACTTGACGTCAATGCCGCGTTTGGTGAGCGCATCGTAGAGCTCGCGAACCTTGTGCTGCGCTTGCGCGACTGCCATGCCGTAGCCGGGAACAATCACAACGTTGCTGGCCACCGCAAGCATCGCGGCCGCGTCTTCGGGGGTGGCGCTGCGCACGACCCGTTCTTCTTTTCCTGCAGCCGCGGAGGCCTGCACCTGGCCGAACGCTCCGAACATCACGTTGGTGAAGGAGCGATTCATGGCCTTGCACATGATAACCGAGAGAATGAAACCGGAAGACCCGTCGAGCGCTCCGGACACGACCAGCACCTTGCTGTTCAGAACAAATCCCAGCAGCGCCGCTGAGATGCCGGCGTAGGAATTCAGCAGTGAGATGACTGTAGGCATATCCGCGCCGCCGATGGGAGTAACCAGCAGGACGCCGAAAGCCAGCGCCACAACCACCATGATCGGGAACAGTATGGCGTGTCCGGGATTCACCACCAGCGCGACTGCCAGGCCCAGCGCTGCCGCCAAAACCGAGAGGCTGACGATATTCTGCCCGCGATAGACGATAGGCCGCTGCGGCAGGATCTCCTGCAACTTGCCCGCTGCGATCAGGCTCCCCGTAACGGTTAACGAGCCGATGATGACTTCGAGCGAGATCTCGCCCATTTCAAAGCGCGTGACCGGAGCCGTGCCCACGTAGTACTCGGCGATGCCGATCATGGCGGCCGAAAGCGCGCCAAAGGCGTGGCTCAGTGCCGTTCGTTGCGGCACTGCCGTCATGTGCACCAGGCCCAGCGGGACCCCGACTCCCGCGCCAATGATCAGCGGGATGAGGACCCACCTGTAGTGGGCCACCTCCGGGTTAAAAAGGGTAACGAGGACCGCCAGGGCTGCGCCGACTTCTCCCGCCAGAACGCCCCAGCGCGCCGTAGTCGGCGAACTCAGGAACTTGAGAGAAAGAATGAAGAGAACGACCGCGACGATGTAAGCCAAATCGAGATACTGCTGCAACGCAAGCCCGTTCATGATTGTTTCGACCCGCGAGACTTGAACATGCGCAGCATGCGGTCGGTGATCAGGAATCCGCCAACCATGTTGCTGAACGATGCCGCGACCGCGATCGCACCTAGTGCTGTCGTGAGCGGGGTCTCATGCCGGCCGGCGATGATGATGGCGGCAACCACCACGATCGCGTCGAGAGCGTTGGTCAGCGACATCAATGGCGTATGGAGCAAAGGTGAAACGCGTCTGATCACACCAAAGCCCACAAACCCGGCGAGGATGAAGACGTAGAGATTGGAAATAAAATCCGGTGGCATTTTGGTTCCTCTGCATTTCTGGGCGGCTCGGCCCGCCGAAGGTTAACAATCAGTGTGCCGCCGCCAGCGCCGGCAGGCTGAAGAACTCCCGTATGCGTGGATTCACGATCTCGCCTCCGTGAGTCACTATCGTGCTGCGCGTGATTTCGTCATCCAGGTCCAGCTGCAATCTGCCCTCCTTCACCATGTGGAGAAGAAAATTC
>DATJAI010000032.1:0-15809 GCA_035516415.1 Binatia bacterium
CTGTCAAAACCGATTCGCTACGGATACATGAACGGAATTGCCCTGACGGTCCTGCTGAGCCAGATTCCGAAGCTATGCGGATTCTCTGTCAAAGCAGAAGGACCATTGCGCCAGGTATGGGGCATCGTCCAGAAGGTGCACGCAGGGGAGACAAATCCCGTAACGTTTGCGATAGGCGCCAGTACGCTTGTGCTGATTCTCCTGCTGAAACGCTGGCTGCGGATTCCGGGCATTCTGCTGGCAGTGGTTGCTGCGACAGTTGTTGTCGCCGGGTTTGACCTCGCAGAACGCGCAGGGGTATCGGTGCTCGGTCCTCTGCCGCAGGGATTGCCACTGCCGCAGCTCCCGTTTGTGCGTGTTGACGACCTGGTCCCAATACTGATGGGCGGGGTTGCTGTTGCGCTTGTGTCTTTTGCTGATACCAGCGTACTTTCCCGAACCTACGCGGTGCGATTACGGGTAGCGGTCGACGCAAACCAGGAGGTCGCCGGTCTCGGCCTTGCCAACCTCGCAGCAGGATTCTTCCAGGGCTTTCCTATCAGCAGCAGTTCTTCGCGGACTCCCGTCGCTGAGGCCGCCGGAGCCAGGACTCAGCTTACAGCCGTGGTGGGCGCGGTATCGATTGCGTTGTTACTCGTCTTCGCACCACAGCTTCTGCGTTATCTGCCCAACACCGCGCTCGCGGCGGTCGTGATCGCGTCTGCGATCGGCCTGTTTGAAATTTCCGACCTGCGCCGCATCTATCGCATTCAGCGTTGGGAATTCTGGCTCTCGATGGTTTGTTTTGTGGGTGTGGCAGTCTTCGGCGCCATTCAGGGCATTGCGCTCGCGATTGTGATTGCGGTTATTGAGTTCCTGTGGGATGGGTGGCGCCCGCACTCGGCTGTGCTCGGCCGCGTCGAAGACGTAAAAGGCTTCCATGATATTGCCCGCTACCCCGATGCGCGTATTATCCCTGGGCTTGTGTTGTTCCGTTGGGACGCTCCACTGTTCTTTGCAAACGCCGAGCTGTTCAACGAACGGGTTCTGAAGGCCGTCGCGGACTCGCCCACCGACGTCAACTGCGTCGCCGTCACGGCAGAGCCCGTCACCAGCGTTGACGTGACCGCAGCCGATGCACTTGCGGAACTGCATGACACCTTGCAGGCCGCTGGTATCCAACTGTGTTTCGCCGAGGTAAAAGATCCTGTAAAGGACAAGCTGAGGCGATTTGGACTGTTAGGGCGTCTCGGCGAGCAAAACTTCTTTGCAACGGTGGACGAAGCGGTCCACGCCTACTGCGCCAGATGATCCGTGGGAGTGAGGTTAAGGCACACTTTTCCCTGGCGAAGGTAAGAATGGGGTGGGTGGTGGGATTCGAACCCACGACAGCCGGAGCCACAGTCCGGAGTTCTACCACTGAACTACACCCACCACGCGATCAGAAAAATTATAGCATCGGCAATCATGGCGACTGGCGCTCCGCAGCGGCCGCCAGCGGGCTCATTGTGTGTTGCCCGCTGCACTCCAATAAGCAAAACGGCCACGCGGGGCTGGGCCTGCTGCGCGTTGCATGGCGCCAGGAATGCGGATGCCTACCGCGTCCTGTCCTGCCATTCCTCGAACCATGCCATCTGGATGGCTTCCAGTTTCGCTTCGGTCGAGGCTTTGGGATCGTCCACGAAGACGGGCAGTTCGGTGACATAACGATGAAGGTCGGTGAAGCGCACTTCGAGCGGATTCACATCGCGGAACTTGTCCGCCAGGGCTATGGCGATATCCTCCGCGTCGTCCCATCTCAATTCAGCAGCCATAGATCCTCTCACCGGAGCTAGCCTTCGGAAACGTAATTCCGGTTCCAGGCCGGAATCTCGACCACCACCTCGCCCGGCCTTTCGATCACGGCCTGGCATCCCAGGCGCGAATTGAGCTGGAGATCGGCGGCCATATCGAGGCGGTCAGCTTCCTCGTCATCCAGCTCGCTGAGCAGTTCCCTGCCCTTCTTCACGACCACATGGCAGGTGGTGCAGGCGCAATTGCCGCCGCAGGCGTGTTCCAGATGCAGGCCGAAGTTCAGCGCCACATCGAGAATCGATCCCGGCTTGCCGTGGTCCTGGTAGGGCAGCCTGCCGGCTTCGAATTCGACCGTCCGGTTGGCCGGCAAGAAGGTGACCCGCACGGTATCGGGCTTATGAAGCTCGGCGGTCGCCGTGGCGCCGGATTGTGGTTTTTCGTCGGACATAATTTCTTTGCGCGCTGAAGGGAGCTCAGGGGCTAAAGCCCTCTTCATGCGGTCCCTTACGGCACGACTAAAGTCGTGCCCTGATACAAAACAGCACCAATCACGGGCCGCTAGCGACTACTGGATCTCCGCCGGTAAGACGATCTTACCGGTAACCTTCCAAGGCTGTTCTTACCGGTAAGACTAACCCCTGGGCAAATTACTTGATCTCCGCCCGCGCGATGGGATGCGGCGCCGCCGGCCCTTCGCCCACGTCCGCCGTCTCCATGCTTTTGCCCTTCAGGGCGGCACTGACCGCCGAATCCATCATCAGCTCGGCAAGGCGCATGGTGCCCTGGTTCAGAGCATCGATGGCGGTGCGGATCCCCTGGTAGTCGTCTTCTTCCATCACCGCACGCAGCGCCGTTTCCTGTTTGCCGATGGCGGCGCGCTCCTGGGGCGACAGCTGCTCCCAGGCAGGATTGTTGCGGCCTTTCTCCAGAGCCGCGAGGATGGTGCCGGCTTCGTTCCGCGCCTCGATCGCCTGCCGCTGCCGGAAATCTTCTTCCGCATAGTCGAACGACTCGAGGATCATGTCCTCGACCTGCTCATCCGTCAGGCCGTAGCTTGGCTGCACCTCGATGCGGGCCTCCTTGCCGCTGCGCAGTTCGCGCGCGGAGACGTGCAAAATGCCGTTGGCATCGATGAGGAACTTCACTTCGATGCGCGGCAGCCCCGCCGGCATGGGTGGAATGCCCGTCAATTCAAAGCGCGCCAGCGAGCGGCAATCCTTCGCCAGTTCGCGCTCGCCCTGCAGCACATGGATGGCGACGTTGGTCTGACCCTCGACGCCGGTGGTGAAGTGCTCGGTGGCCGATGCCGGAATGGTCGAATTGCGATGAATGATTCTGGCCACCACTCCGCCCAGCGCCTCGATGCCCAGCGAGAGCGGCGTGACGTCCAGCAGCAGCATCTCCCGGGTGGCCTCCGAGCGGCCCGCGAGGATGTTCGCCTGCACCGCCGCCCCCAGCGCGACAACTTCATCGGGGTCCAGCTCGCAATGCGGCTTGCGCTGGAAGAGCTTCTCCACAAGCTGGCGCACCCGGGGAATCCGGGTTGAGCCGCCGACCAGCACCGCTTCGTCAATCTGGCCCGGCGTCAGGCCGGCATCCTTCATCGCCTGCCGCACCGGGCCTGCCGTGCGTTCGACGATCGGTTGAATCAGCTGCTCAAACTGCGACCGCGCGATCTCACGCTGATAGCGCCGGCCACCGGGAAGCTCCACATCCAGCCTTGTCCGCTCATTCGCCGAAAGCGCGATCTTGGCTTCGATGACTGCTTTGCGGATGGCCTGCACGATCTCCGCATTGCGGCGCACATCCAGCCCGAGATCGCCCTGAATGTCGGTGAGCGCGATGGTGATCAGCAGATTATCGATATCGTCGCCGCCGAGGTGGGTGTCGCCGTTGGTGGCAATGACCTCGAAGATGCCTTCGTGCAGCCTGAGGATGGAGATATCGAACGTCCCGCCGCCGAAGTCGTAAACGGCAACCCTGGCGGCCTGCTTGCGGTCGAGGCCATAAGCCAGTGCCGCTGCCGTAGGCTCATTCACCAGGCGCAGGACCTCAAGTCCGGCGATGCGGCCGGCATCTTTCGTCGCCTGGCGCTGCGCATCGTTGAAATAGGCCGGAACCGTGATGACCGCTCTGCTCACCGCAGCGGAGAAGTAACGCTCCGCGTTGCGCTTCAGTTGTCGCAGGATGAAAGCGGAGAGCTCCGGCGGGGTAAAGGTCTTCCCGCCGAGTTTAATGCGCAGCACTTCGCCGGGAGCGAGATCTTCGGCCAGATGGAAAGGAAACAGCTTCAGTTCATCCTGAATGTCTTCCACGCCGCGGCCCATCAGGCGCTTCACGCTGTAAACCGCATGATCGGGAGTTTCGATGAGATATTTGCGGGCGGGATTGCCGACAACGATCTGGCCATCGGGAGCGAGGGCGACGACGGAGGGCAGCAGATGGGAGCCATCCTCGCCGGGAATCACGAGCGGGCGGTCGCCTTCCATGTAAGCCACCAGCGAGTTGGTGGTGCCCAGATCGATGCCGACGATGCGGTCCGTGCTCATGTTCACCCGATGACGCCAGGCGGCGAATCGCTCTTCACTGTTCGCTTTTCCCTCTTTGCCGGAAGGACGGCCTCGCCAGAACTCCTCTGCGTTTTTCCCAGCCTGGCCAGCACCGTCGCTTTGTATCAGGGCACGACTTCAGTCGTGCCGGGAAATCTGCAAGGAAACCGGGCTTCAGCCCCTGAGGTCGCGCGTGCAGGGACTAAAGCCCTCGCTATTGCAAGGCTATTACGGCACGGCTAAAAGCCGTGCCCTGATACAAAGCACCCCAGCTCGCTCTTCGCCTCTCGCGTCTCGCCTTTCGCTCATCGCTTTTGGCTCTTCGCTTTTCGCCTTTGTCAGACCGGTAAGAGCCTCAACTCAATCTGTGGCGAACAGCGAAAGGCGAAAAGCGCTATTCCAGCACCTCATCAATATCGCGCAGCAGGTTGCGCAGGTAGCTGCGCCGGTTCAGCAGGTCCAGCATTTTGTCGCGGACGGCGAGGCGGTCCTCCTCCAGGACGTTGCCGCCCTGTTCGGCCCGCTCCACCATCGCGTCCCACTCGTTCCAGATCCTGCGCAGCTCGTCCATCATGCTGTCATATTTCTCCCGCAGCCGCTTTCTGGAGTCCTGCAACTCCAGTTCGAGGCTGCGGTCGGGCTCGCCCATCTTGCGGTTCATGCGGGCTTCTTCCAGCTGCATGTTCAGCTCGAAGACCTGCTCCAGCAGGTCGGGGGGCACCGCCTGTTTCTTGGCCTGCCCTGTACGCCGCGCCTCTTCGGTTGCCGTTTTCGACTGCTCCTCCAGGTGCACGCCCTGTAATCGCAGCAGATACTCGGTCCGTGCGACCGGATCCTTCAGCGTGCGATAGGCATCGTTGAGCTGCGAGCTCTTCTCCAGGCTCCACTGCTGCTCCTGCGGACTGCTAATGGCGTTGATGTCGGGATGCAGGTGGCGGCTCAGGCTGTAGAACTCGCGCTCCAGCTTCGCCGTGTCCAGGTTGAGCCGGTAGGGCAGCCCGAAGAAGGTGAAGTAGTCCACCGGCGCCGGCGGCTGCACCTTGCCGCACTGCTGGCAGAAGTGCGCCGCGCGCATGTCGCCGCAGGACCAGCAGTTGACCTTGGTCGAGCGGCTCGGGCTGGCAACCAGGATACCGTTGTCGGCGGGTTGTTGTGTGTGCTCAATCGGTGCCATTGGTTTTTCGTGGTGATTTCGGGTCCAGATGCCTCACTCCGCCACCAGGGAGAGCTGAAGCACCATCGCGGCATCCCGCCCGGGACGACGATTACAGGCAGCTTTACGAGAACGAGCTGCCGCAGCCGCAGGATTTCGTCGCGTTCGGATTGTGAAACACAAAACCCTGGCGCATCAGCGTTTCCTCATAGTCGAGCACCATGCCATGCAGGTAGATGAACGACTTGGGATCGATGAAGATGCGGACGTCGCCATACTGAAAGATGCGATCGCGCTCGCGCGGCTGGGTATCGAAACGCACGACATAACTCAGGCCCGAACAGCCGCCGCCCTGCACGCCCAGACGCAGGCCGCCCTCGGCGGGCGAGATGTTCTCCTTCGCCATCGCCGAGCGGATGCGCGCCAGCGCCTTCTCCGTAACCTCGATGCCTTTGGGAGCTCCGGTAACGGCTGCTGTGCCTGCAGACTCAATGTTGATTGTGCTCACGCTTTCTCCCTGGAGCCGATATCACAAATGCTTCGTACGTACGACTGAAGTCGTGCGCTCATACGAGTCGAAAAAGACGACTGCGCCCGCAGCATTACCCGTGCTGCTCAGCCGCAGGCTGCTGGGTGCTCGTGCTGTTGTGCGCCGGCGCCGCGTCGTTCTTCTTCCGCCAATCGCTGATGGCGGCGCGGATGGCGTCTTCGGCCAACACCGAGCAGTGAATCTTTACCGGAGGCAGCGCCAGTTCCCGCACGATATCGGTGTTCCTGATCGACAGCGCTTCGTCGACCGTCTTACCCTTGACCCACTCGGTCGCCAGCGAGGAGGAGGCAATCGCCGAGCCGCAGCCGAAGGTCTTGAACTTCGCGTCCTCGATGATGTTCGTTTCGGGGTTGACCTTGATCTGCAGCTTCATCACGTCGCCGCACTCGGGCGCACCAACCAGACCCGTGCCCACCTCGGGACTGCTTTTGTCGAGCGAACCGACATTGCGGGGGTTGGTGTAATGGTCAAGGACCTTGTCGCTGTAGCTCATGCTTGCTCCACGGTAGAACGGGCCTTCAGGCCCGCGTCAATGCCGCCGTTGTTGGTTTGCGAGCGGGCTTCAGCCCGCGATTTTTGTCGCCAGCTGAAGCATGCTCCAATCTTTTCTGCCGCCGGCTGAAGCCGGCTCAGATCATTCAGAGTGGCGCAGACGCGGGCCTGAAGGCCCGCTCTACCCCGCCCAGTGCACCTTCTTCAGGTCGACGCCTTCCCTGGCCATCTCGTACAGCGGCGACAATTCGCGCAGCCGCTTCACCGTTTCGACCACTCGCCGTGCTACATAGTCCACTTCGGCCCCGGTATTGAAGCGGCCCAGACCAAAGCGAATGGAGCTGTGCGCCAGCTCGTCGCCCGCGCCCAGGGCCTTCAGCACGTACGAGGGCTCCAGCGTGGCCGAAGTGCACGCCGAGCCGCTGGAGACGGCGACATCGTTGATGCCCATCAGCAGCGACTCGCCTTCCACATAGGCGAAGCTGAGGTTCAGGTTCCCCGGCAGGCGATGCTCCATGGAACCGTTGACGTACACCTCATCGAGCTGCGCCATGATGGCGTCTTTCAGCCGGTCACGCAGGCCGGCGAGCTTCTTCGCCTCTTCGGGCATTTCGTGGGCGGCGAGCGCGCAGGCCTTTCCGAGCCCCACGATGCCGGGAACGTTCAGCGTGCCGGAGCGCATGCCGCGCTCGTGTCCGCCGCCATCAATCTGCGCCACCAGTTGCACGCGGGGATTCCTGCGCCGCACGTACAGCGCGCCCACCCCCTTTGGGCCGTAAAACTTGTGCGCCGAAATGGAGGCGATATCCACATTGTCCTGAATGACGTTGAACGGCACCTTGCCGATGGCCTGCACCGCGTCACTGTGGAAGAGCACGCCGCGCTCGTGGCAGAGTGCGCCGATCTCGCGGATGGGCTGCAGCACGCCAATTTCGTTATTCGCAGCCATGATGGTCACCAGGATGGTCTGGTCATCCATGGCGTGCTTCAGGTCGTCGAGATCGATGCGGCCGTCCTTCTGCACCGGCAGCCAGGTAACGCGGAAGCCATGCTTCTCCAGACGTTTGCAACTGTCGAGCACGGCCTTGTGCTCGGTCGCCTGGGTGATGATGTTATTGCCCTTCTCGCGGTACATCTCGGCGACGCCCTTGATGGCAAGGTTGTCGCTCTCGGTGGCGCCGGAGGTGAAGATGATTTCTTTGGACGAGGCGCCGATCAGCTTCGCGATGCGCTCGCGCGCCTGCTCCACCGCCTGCTCGGCAATCCAGCCGAATTCGTGATTGCGGCTGGCGGCGTTCCCGAAGCTGTCGCTGAAGTAGGGCAGCATCTCCTCCAACACGCGGGGGTCCACGCGGGTGGTGGCGTGGTTGTCCATGTAAATGGGCAGCTTCACATCACCCGGGGGTTCATGTGCGTTCATTGTCTCCACCATTCCCGTGACTGCTCAGTCAAGTGTCACCAGTGCGGACGCGGTTGCCTCCTGCGGCGCCGTCAGCTCCCAGATGGTCAGCTGACTCAGGACATCTTCAATACTGCGACTCACCCGGCGCAGCGGCTCGCGGACGGTGCAGCGCAGGCTCTGGTCGCAATCGCTAAGCGTCGTGCTGCAGGAGGTGATGAACAGGGGGCCATCGATCGCCTGAATCACCTCGAAGGCGCTGATGTTGCGCGGGTCGCGAGCGAGGGTGTAGCCGCCGTTGCTACCGTATTGTGACGTCAGCAGCCCCGCCCTGGTCAGCCGTTGCAGAATCTTGGCCAGCGCCTCCTGCGGCATTCCATACATCTCCGCCAGATCTTTGGCGCTGCAGGCGCCAAGCTCGGCATGGCGGGCCAGGTGCTGCATGGCAATCAGGCCGTAATCGGCCTTCTTGGTCAGTTTCAGCATGTAAAGTTGAATATACGACCAATTCAGTCGCTATTTGAATTCTACTTTAGTGCAGTCACATGCGGCGATGTCCCGGGCTGGAAGGCTGGCCAAATCCGCGGGCAAGTGCCAAAACGGGAAAACCCAAGGCGGCACTCTGCAAAGCGGATCCGGCTGGCCGAAGCGGGCGCTTTCGGATCCGGAGGCGATCACGTCCCGGAAGACGCGGTGATGGTCTCCAGGCCGTGGCCGTTTGGCCCGGTCTCGCGCTGGCGGAGCAGAAACGCGAGCACGAACCCGACCAAGCCCAGGGTCGTGAGAATCTTGAGCATCGGCAGATAGCCGGCAGGGTTAGCGGCACTCGCTCCTGCCATGTCGTTGGCGCGCCCCAAGCCCCAATTCAGGCTGGCCATGCCGATATTCTGCACCATAGTCATGAGTCCTAGCGCCGTGCCCAGCGTACGCTGCTCGACCAGATACGCAACCGACGGCCAGATGATTGCCGGCACGAGTGTGAAGGCAAACCCGAGCATGGCCATCGGCACATAAAGCGTGACGTTCGTGTAAGCCATCATCAGGAAAACGGGAATGAGCAGCAGCGTGCCCAGCAGCATGATGGTCGCGCGTCGCCCTACTTTGTCTGAGAACAGCCCCACGATCGGCGTGCCAATCATGGTGAACATGGTCAGCACACTCAATATGAAGCCGCCTAATTGCAGCGACGTGCCTTTGGCATCGACAAAATACTTCACCGCGAAGGTTTCGAAGGGAAAGATTGCGGAGTAGAAGACCACACACAAGCCAACAACGTACCAGTACGATAAATTGAAATTCTTGATGTCAGATAGAACGATCTTGTCCGACTCACCGGCCTGTCCGAGCGTTGCATTGTGCTCGGCTCGGACCTCGAGGATCCAGTATCCAATCGCACCGATGACACAAAGGGCAACGAAGCCTACGCCGATGAGCCAGGGCTTCTGCCAAAAATCAAAAGCTCCCTTGGCCCAGCTCGGCGAATTTTGCGCCAGCCACGTGCCGCCGCGCGCAAGCGTCAGGTCAATGCCCAAGGCGAAGCTCAGCTCTCTGCCCTTGAACCATTTTGCAATCGCTGTGGTAACGGCGACCACCGTGGACTCGGCCCCCATGCCAAATATCAGGCGTCCCGTCGCCATTACGGGGAACGCTGCGCCGAATGCAGTAATGAGCGAGCCCACCAGGCAGACAATGCTGAAAATCAGCAAGGCCTTGCGCGTGCCGATACGGTCGATGAGGATGCCGCCGATGAGAACCGTCGCGATTGGCGCGATGGAATAAAACGAGTTCAGCAGCCCGATGTTCTGATCGCTGAAGTGAAGCTGTTGCTGAAGCAGTTTGGCTAGCGGCTCCAGCGCGTCATAGAAGTAATAGCTCCCGAACATTGGCAAGCTGACAACGATCAGCACCAGCCAGCGATAGGCTTTGCCGGGTTGCGGGCGGGTATCGGCGAGCGTTTCAGCTACGGACATTCAGAGGGCCTCGACTTGACGTGAAGGGAAAGACTACTGGAGCAACTAGCAACTAGCAACCAGCTCTCAGCCGTCAGCATTCAGCAGTCAGCCCTTGAGCTTATCTGCATGAGCTTTCTGCCGCATCAGAGCGCGCGGTTGTGCCGGCGAAACTCGTTGGCTGAACGCTGAGTGCTGAGTGCTGACGGCTACGACCCTATATATCGCGCATACAGACTTCTGGCGATGGCGGTATCGGTGGTGCCTTTGATGATGGCGCGGCCGTCGGGAAAGAGCGTCAGCTCGTAGGGATCGCGCCAGAACTTCAGCACAAACTCGTTGTGACGGACCGGCCCATGAGGTGAGAGCCGGCGGGTCATCTCGTCAAAATCGATGGGCCGCTCGCGTTCGTGAATCTGCACCGAGTTGCGGCCGCACAGGGAGATATGCGGCCGGCCCTGGCCGGCGAGGTGGACGAAATCGCGCTGCACGCAGGCGCGGCAGTCCGGGCGGGGCCTGCCGGTATTGACGGCCGTGGAGTCGTTCGTCCAGACGTCATAGGAGAGCAGGGTGCGGCGAACCTTGTCGCGCGCCCCCAAGGCCAGCTTCAGAGCTTCGCTGGCCGCAATGGAGGCCACGAGGTTGACGGCCGAATTCAGAATGCCTGAGGTGTCGCAGGTCTCGACCATGCCGCGCGGCGACTCGGGGAAGATGCAGGCCAGACACGCGGTCTCGCCCGGAAGCACGTTCATGGTGACGGCGTAGCTGGCCACGGCTGCGGCATAAATCCAGGGCAGACCCTTGCTGATGGCGAAATCATTGATCAGATAGCGGGTTTCGAAGTTGTCGGTGCCGTCGAGAACCATCTCGACGCCGGCGAGCAGATCTTCGATATTTTCGGGGGCGAGATCGGCTGCGTGCGGCTCGACGGTGATGTCGGAATTGAACGCGGCGATCCTGCGGGCCGCGGCGATGGCCTTGGGCAGCGATTCGGCGGCGTCGGCTTCATCGAACAGGAGCTGGCGCTGCAGGTTGCCGGGCTCAACGAAATCGCGGTCAATGATCCGAAGATATCCGACGCCAGCCCGCGCCAGCAGCGAGGCCAGGGCCGAACCCGTGGCTCCGCAGCCAACGATGGCCACGCGTGCCGCCGCCAGGCGTTTCTGGCCCGCTTCGCCGATGGGCGGAAAAAGAATCTGACGGGAATACCGTTCGGCAAATTCCAACAGCACCACCTCCGCGCCCCATGCGGGTTATAGATAACGGCACGGGTTGCCCGGCAGAAGACGACCTTGTTTATTATAGGTATTCCACATCAGGTACGCCTTTCCCGGCTAAGCCCGGGAGCTTTTCGCGGTTGCGCGGCGCGCTGGAAGCAGCTGCGGCGATCAACGCCCCGGCAGAGGCGATTACGGCCAATCTGCCGGGCAGCGGGTGTGCTGAAGGTCAGAGTTTGAGGACGCCGATCACGCCATCATTGTGCACGCTCGCTGTTGCCAGCATGCTGCTCAGCCCGCCGGCGTTGGCGCAGCTCCCACCACCGGCGGAAACTCCCGCGCCATCGCTGCAAAGCGCTCCCGCCGACGCGCTCAGCCGCTACGAGGGCCGGACCGTTACCGAAGTCGGGTTTCGCGGCATCGCCGGCATCGATGAAGCGATGTTGCGCTCCCTGGTGCAGCAGAAGACCGGCGAGCCGCTGGACCGCGGGAAGCTGCGCGCCAGCATCCGCAAGCTTTACGCCACCGGCCGCTTTGCCACGCTGGACGTAGAAGCCGAGCCCGCTCCGCAAAACGGGGTGGAACTGTCCTTCGTCGTCACCGAGAACTATTTCAATGGAGCGGTTAGCGTTGACGGCACACCACCAAAGGGCAACCCCAAACCGCATCAGCTGGTGGCCGCCAGTCAGCTCGATCTGGGCGACACTTTCAGCAACGACCGGATCGCCACCTCCATCGAGCGCATGAAAAAAATTCTGGCCGACAACGGGTATTACGAGGCCACGATTACCTATGACCTCAAGCCCAATCCCAAAGACAGCCAGATGGCGATCAACTTCCACGTGGTTCCCGGCGTGCTGGCGCGCGCAGGAGAGGTGACGATCCGGGGCGATACCGGCATTCCGCCCGAGCGGGTGCAAAGCCTTACGCGGCTGAAGCCGGGCACCAAAGTCAGCGCGGAGCACGTCACCCGCGCTCTGGAGCGTCTGCGCAAGCACTATCAGAAGAACGCCCACCTGGAAGCGCAGGTGTCGCTGATAAGCCGGCAATATCATGCCGCCAGCAACCGGCTTGACTATACCTTCGAGGTCGAACAGGGTCCCACGGTCGCGATCACGACCGAAGGCGACAAGGTCAGCAAAGGACAGCTCAAGAAGCTGGTTCCCGTTTACCAGGAGAACTCCGTGGATGACGACCTGCTGAACGAGGGCCGGCGCAATCTGGGCAACTACCTCCAGACGCGGGGCTATTTCGATGCCACCGTCGAGGTGCAGCAGCATCCCGTTCCCGACAAAAATTACCTGAACATCGTCTATGTCATCGATCCCGGCACCCGGCGCAAGCTGGCGGCGGTGAAGGTGGAAGGAAACACGTACTTCAACGAGCGTACCATCCGGGAGAGGATGTCGGTGCAGCCGGCAAGTCTGCTCCTGCCCAGCGGCCGCTTCAGCCAGCGGCTGCTCACCAGCGACCTCGCCTCCATCCGCTATTTGTACCTGGCCAACGGCTTTCTTGACGTGAAGGTGGACGCCGAGCTGGAGAACGACTATGAGGGAAAGGAAAACCAGATGCAGGTCCTCGTCCGCATCGACGAGGGCACGCAGACGCTGGTCCACAATCTGAAGATCGAAGGCGCCGAGGAGGCGCGACTGGAGCAGCTTCTGCCGCACCTGAGCAGCGTCCAGGGCCAGCCCTTCAGCGAATCCGGTATGGCGAGCGATCGCGACGCTATAACTTACTACTACTACGATCGCGGCTTCCCCAATGTGGAGTTTGAGTCGTCGGCCACGCCGGCGCCGGGCGAAGCCAATCGCATGGACGTGCTTTACCGGATCAGCGAAGGCCAGCAGGTCTTCGTCGACAAGGTGGATGTCACCGGACTCAATTACACCCGGCCCTATATCGTGAGCCGCCAGCTGCGCATTCACGCTGACGATCCGCTGAGCCAGAGCCGCATGGTGGATTCGCAGCGCCGGCTCTACGACCTCGGACTGTTCAACGAAGTCGATATGGCCGTGCAGAACCCTGAAGGCCTGGAGCCTTCGAAGGACGTTCTGTTCAACATCCAGGAAGCCAAGCGATGGACCTTCCGTTACGGCGGCGGCTTCGAGTTTGCCACCGGCAACATTCCCACCACCAACAACCCGCAGGGCAAGACCGGAGTCAGCCCCAACGGGGTGCTGGAGATCACCCGCCTGAACATGTTCGGCCGTGACCAGACGTTTACCGTGCGTGGGCGGCTGGGCCTGCTGACCCGGCGAGGGCTGGTGAGCTACGACGCGCCGCGTCTGTTCCATCGCGAGAACTGGCGCATCATCGTGAGCGGTTTCTACGACAACACCGCCGACGTCAATACGTTCGCCTCGCAGAGGCTGGAGGGCGCGCTGCAGGCCGAGCAGCGGCTCAACCGCTTCACGACGTTGCTGTACGGCCTTAGCTTTCAGCGTGTCTCGATCGATCCCAACAGCCTGGTCATCGATCCCACGTTTATCTCGCTGTACACCAAGCCGGTGTTCATCGCCATGCCGACGTTCACCATGGTTCGCGACCGGCGCGACGACCCCATCAACCCCACCAAGGGCAGCTACAACGCGCTCAACCTGGGACTGGCAACCAGCGCCCTGGGTTCGCAGACCAACTTCGGACGCATGCTGTTCGAGAACTCAACCTATTACACTTTCAAGAAGCGGTGGGTCTTCGCCCGGCAGACGCAGATCGGAATCGAGAAGCCATACGGCACCAACAATTTCCTTAACCTTGAAGCGCTGCCGACGAGTAGCCTGCCGGTGGAGGCGACCCAGATCCCGCTGCCGGAGCTGTTCTTCTCCGGCGGCAGCAACTCGCTGCGCGGCTTTTCCATCAACCAGGCCGGTCCGCGCGACACGGAGACCGGCTACCCTATCGGCGGCCAGGGGCTGTTCGTCAACAACTTCGAGCTCCGCACCCCGCCGGTGATGCTCCCCTATGTGGGCAACAATCTGGGATTCGTGTTCTTTCACGATATGGGGAACGTCTTCGATACCGCCAACCACATCATCAGCGGGATGCTGCGGCTGCATCAGCCCTCCATTGCGGACTGCGCTCCGGCGAACAGCAAGGTCCCCTGCAACTTCAATTACAACGCGCAGACCATCGGCACGGGCATCCGCTACCGGACGCCGGTCGGCCCGGTACGTTTCGACCTTGGATATGCGCTGAATCCAACCCGCTATCCGGTGCAACAACATGATCAGACGCTGTCGCTGCGCCGGGTCAACGTATTTTTCAGTATTGGACAGACCTTCTGATGAGACGAATATTGCAGTTCACAATCGCTTGCCTGCTGCTGTCACTAACCGCATCCCTGCCTTTGCCCGCCGGCGAGGTCATCGATGGCGTGGTGGCCAGCGTTAACCGCCAACCGATTCTGCTCAGCGACTGGCAGGAGGCCATCGCCTTCGAAGCTTTCATGCAACAGAAGCCGCAGGATGCCATGTCGAAGGCCGACCGCCTGCTCGCCCTCCAGCACCTCATTGACCGCGAGTTGCTGAAAAGGGAGATGGGCGATCCCGGCTACATGGCCCCGTCGGACGAGGTCCTGGCAAGGGATGTGGCCCAGCTGCGCGCCCAGGTGCCGCAGGGCAGCGATGATGTTTCCTGGCGACAGCTTCTGGCCGGCTATGGACTGAACGAGAACCTGCTCCGGGAACATCTTCGCACCCAGTTTCAGGTGATGAACTTTGTCGAGGTGCGCCTGCGTCCCAACGTACACGTCAATGACGAGGAGATCGACTCGTACTACCGGAACCAGCTGCTTGCCGATCTGCGCAGCAACGGCGCCGCGGCTGTTCCTCTCGCCGAGGTGAAGTCCAGGATTCGCGAACTCCTCACCCAGCAGCGCATCGATGAGCTGCTCGATGCCTGGCTGCATAATCTGCGCCAGCAGGAGGACATCCACAGTTCCATCTCCATTCCGGGAGTGAACACTGCCGCCGAAGCGCCGGGCGTTGCCGGCGGAAACTGAGCGATGGCCGAGGAGGTCAAAGTTCGCAAGCCGCGCAGGCGCCGATGGTTCGGCGTGGCCGCAGGAGTGCTGTTGCTGGTGGCGGCGGTCGCGAGCCTGGTCTGGTACCTGCGAAGCGCGCGCTTCGAAGACCTCGTTCGCCGCAAGGTGGTAGCCTCGCTGGAAAAGGCCACCGGCGGCCAAGTGGAGCTGACCTCGTTCCACTGGAATCTTTCGCAGCTTGCCTTCGAGGCGCAGGGTCTCACCATTCATGGCCTGGAACCGGCCGGCCAGCAGCCTTTTTTGCGTGCGGATCGCCTGCTGGTGCGGCTGCGCATCGTCTCGCTGGTAGAGAGGCAGGTCAGTCTGGAGCAGCTCGACGTCCGGCATCCTGTCATTCACATCATCGTTAATCGCGATGGCAGTACCAACGCTCCGGAGCCGCGAATCAAGTCCCGCAAGACGGCGGTGCAGGAGCTGTTCGACCTTGCCATCTCGCGCGCCGATGTTCGGCAGGGCATGCTGGTTCTGAATGAACGGCGGCTGCCGCTGGACTTCGCCGCCAACGATGTCGTCGCGGGCATGAGCTACGACGCGGGCGACCGGCGCTACGACGGCAGGCTGCAGGCCGGCAAGATCGACATCCAGTACGGCGATTTTCGCGACATTCCGGCGCAGGCGGAGCTGCAGTTCAGCCTGTGGCGCAACACCGCGCAAATCAGGACGCTCAGGCTGGCCTCGGAGA
>DATJAI010000033.1:0-13576 GCA_035516415.1 Binatia bacterium
TGCCGTGTCCCAGGCTGATGTTCCAGCCGAGCTTCGACAGTTCTCCATTGATGGTCAGGCTGTCGCGGTCGGCGCCGGTATAGGGTTCCAGCGACAGTCCATCCGAGGTCGGCACCATGACCTCTGAACCCATGGCGGTGAGCAGCGGCCGGATCGGCTGGTTGCAGTCGAAGAAGAACTTGATCGCAGTAATGCAGGCGCCGCCGGCAGTGCCGTGACCCGTGGGATAGCACGGGTGGGTCGGTGAGCCCTCCGGGAAAGCCTGTGGCAACAGGAAGCTGTTGTACTGCGAGTAGATGAGGGAAAGTACCGCCGAGTGCAGCACGTCGGGGTGAAGAGCCTGTGCCGCCTGCGGCATCGGGTGCTGATGGGTGAGGTTGGCGTGCACCAGAGCGCCGTACTCCTCCGGCCGCATACGCAGATTGACAATCCACTTGTGGAACCAGGCAGCCTTGAGGGCGCGTGTCGCCATTTCCGCCAGGGTCGTGGCAGCATCCAGATTGCAGAATTCGCTGCCAAAGGTCACGAAGCCGTGAGTTGTCCGCCCGCGTCCATACGGGTAGCCATAGGGATTACCCCGGTTCACCGGCGCCTTCATCTGCGCCAGCAGGAGCATGGCTACCAGGTATTCCTGGTAAGGGACGTCGACGTGCGTGTACGCGGACAGGTCCCGCCCCATGCGGAAGTAGCGGTCTGTGGAGTCGAATACGAGGCTGGCGCCCGGTACAAACCCGTTCTGCACGTTCTGGTACTCGACAGGGCTGGTCATGTAGTCGGCGCCGCCCTCAGAGATGGATGCGAACCTCCTGTTGCGGCAGGGGACAGGAAGCGCGCCAAAAAATGTAGGCTGAAGGGCAAACTGCGAGATATACGGACCCTTCACGTTTCCATCACCGGGCACGAACTGACCACGAAACAGGTTTTGCGGCCTCACCGGGTAGGGATAGATACTGACATGCTGACTCACATAGGACATGCTGTTGAGGTCCACGCAGGCTTGGGCAGCGAGGGAACTGCTCGGATAGTCCTCAAAGGGCGTGTCGCGCATCAGAGCAGCCCAGTAGTGCTCGACTTCTTCGGCTGCGGTCTGCGCGCTGGAGACGCTGGGCGCCGGTGGTATGAGCGTCGCGTGAGAGTCGCGGCCTTCGAGGTCGAAGGCAAAAGTGCCCTGCGGACCATTCAATGTGGAGTTGGGAGCATTGCCGCCGGGATTGCCCACGAGGACGTTTTCGAAGTCCTGGAAGCGGCCAGTCTGGAGCGCGTACAGCAGGCTTTTGTAGGAAGCGCGGTTCGGGGTTCCCAGCGCGTCATGCTGAAGGCACTTGCTGAAGTTGCCGCTATAGTCAGTGAACCGCTGCAAATCGCCGTTGTCGGGCAGTTCGCCAAGGTCGATCTTCTCGGCCTGGGCTGTACTCTTGCGGTAGTTAAAGCTGTCGTTCGCGCGGTAGTAGGACTTGTAGTGGACGACCGAAGCTTCGGCCTCGCCGTGCTTTCCCTCGATGAGCGGCTCCAGGGGAATGGTAGCCAATGCCACTGCGGCAGCCCCGCCCACGCCGACTTTGCCAAGAAAGGAGCGCCGGCTGGCATCGGACAGGCCCGGCACGCCCCTTTCGCTGCGGTGCTTCTCCTGTTCGTGATGGGTCTGTTCGCCTTCTGGCGACTTCACAGGCGCGCAACCCTGTCGTGGATCCTTCATAAGGTTCTCCTTCGTTGACTACCGGCGAAGCAGGAAAATCAGGAGAACTGGACAAGGTGGCTGAGTGCGACGGCTGTACCAGGCTCCCCGCCTTGAGAAGAACTCCCGAAGGCCTGCGGAGCTTCCTGGGATTTTCCTGGTCTGGAATGCTGTCGTTCGGGGCACCTGCAATATACACCGAATGTCCTCGGGTGGCGCTTTCTTTTGGGTTTGTCGCCGATGGCCCGAACCGTTTTGGGAAAACTGCATTCGACTGGTCGCAAACGCCGGTCGGGCCGGTGGCCGGCTGGCCGCAAGCGGAATGTCCCACCCTGTCGCCATGGTTGTGGCGACGGGGCGGGACAGTTGGTTTCTCTAACTCTGGTTGCTAATGGTCGCGGTGGTTCCGTCGAACTTCGTGATGTGGATGGTGAACGGCTCGGTGTAGCCCCGGGCACGGTCCTGCAGCACGCTGATTCCGACCTGCTCGCCCAGCAACAGAGAGTACAGGCTGGAGCTGCGGAAGTGAATGCCGGCGTGAATGCCGTGCCCCAGGCTGACGTTCCACCCCAGCTTCGTCAGCTCACCATTGATGGTCAGGCTGTCGCGATCGGCGCCGGTATAAAGCTCGAGCGACAACCCATCCGCACTCGGCACCATGACATCCGACCCGATACTTTGAAGAAGCGGCCGGATGGGTGCGTTGCCGTCGTAGAAGAACTTCAGCGCTGTAATGCAGGCGCCGCCCGCGGTACCATGGCCGGTTGGATAACACGGGTGTGTTGGCGCGCCCTCCGGGAAAGCCTGCGGCAACAGGAAGCTGTGGTACTGCGAGTGGATGAGGGAAAGCACAAGGGAGTTCAGCACATCGTGGTGAAGTGCCTGTGCCGCCAGCGGCATCGGGTTCTGGTGCGTGAGGTTGGCGTGTACCAGTGCCCCGTACTCCTCCGGCCGCATGCGCAGGTTGACAATCCACTTGTGGAACCAAGCCGCCTTCAGCGCGCGGGTCGACATTTCCGTCAACGTCGTGCCAGCATCCAGATTGCAGAATTCGCTGCCAAAAGTCACGAATCCGTGCGTTGCCCGCCCGCGTCCATGAGGATACCCATATGGGTTACCCGGGTTCACCGGTGTCTTCATCTGCGCGATCAGAAACAGAGCGACCAGGTACTCCTGGAAAGGAAAATCGACGTGCGTCATCGCGGCACCATCGCGGCCCATGCGGAAGTAGCGCGGCGTGTCGTCAAAAACCAGGCTGGCACTTGGCAGGAATCCGTTCTGCACATTCAGATACTCAGTCGGATCCGTCAGGTAGTCGGCCCCGCCTTCCCCCACCGACCTGAATCTCTGGTTCTGGCATGAGATGGCCTGAGCGCCGAAAAACGTAGGTTGAATCAGGAACTGCGAAATGTACGGCCCCTTAAGGTTGTCATCGCCGCGGAAGAACTGGCCGCGGAACAGGTTCTGCGGCATAACCGGATAGGGGAATATGCTGTTATCCTGCCGGACGTATGACAGGTTGTTGAGATCGGCACAAGCCTGCGCCGCCAGCGAGCTGGTGAGGTAGTCTTTGAACTGCACATCGCGCATCAGCGCCGCCCAATAGTGCTCGACCGCCTCAGCGGCGCTCTGGGCGCTGGCAACGCTGGGTGCGGGCGGGATCACCGTGGCATGAGAGTCGCGGCCTTCCAGATCAAAGGTGAAGGCACCCTCCGGCCCGTTCATGGTTGAGGTGAAACCCGTCCCGCCGGGATTGCCCACCAGCATGTTCTCAAAATCCGAGTGGCCTCCGGTGGTCAAGGCGTAGAGCATGCTCTGATATGCCGCCCGGTTGGGTATTCCCAGCGCGTCGTGCTGGAGACATTTGCTCCAGTTGCCGCTGTAGTCGGCATAGCGCTGCAGGTCGCCGTTGTCCGGCAGCTCAATGGGGGTGCCAATGTTGCTCACGGCGGTGTTCTTGCGATAGTTCAGGCCGGTCTGCATGCGACCAGCAGCGCCATAATGTACGGTGGAAGCCTCCGCTTGTCCGTGCTTGCCCTCGATCATCGGTTCCAGGGGAAGAGCAGCCAATGCGACCGCGGCGGCGCCACCGACGCCTACTCTGCTGAGAAAGGAGCGCCGGCTGCTGTCATTGGGGCCGTTGGCGGGTTGCCGTTTTTCACCTTGACTGTCTTCATCCTGAACGGGTACGCCAGGCTTGCAAACTCCTTTCGGATCCTTCATACAGTCCTCCTTTCATTGACTACCGGCGAAGCAGGCCGCCCAGGAGAACGGGACAAAGTGGGTCAGAAGTGTTGGGCCCTACGTTCTTATTCTTCCCGCTTGCGCAGAACCCCCAAAAGCCTGCAGAGTTGTCCTCCGAGCCATGAGACATCAGCAGTAGCAACTGGCGCCTCGCCAGAGCAGCAAACGAACCAACGATTCACCGCTTAGGGCGTGATCTCCCAGATCGTGCCCTGGCCGACTGTGCCGCCAGCCGAAGCGGTGCCGAACATGTTTCCGGCGGCGTCAAAGATCACATTGCTGACGGGAAATCTGCCGTCGTTGCCCCCGGTGAAGTCGTAGACGGTGCTGTACGTCCAGGCTGGATGGGTCAGCTTGAAAACATTACCCGCGCTATCGGCGCCGTCGCACTCGGTTGTGCCGAACAGATCGCCGGCCGCGTTCATGGTGAGAGCTGCCCATGGCCCGCAATTGGCGGCGCCGCTAAAGCTGTGGAGCAGGCTGAAGCTCCAATTGCCGCCGCCGGAGGGCGTCAGTTCGAAAAGGGTACCGCCACCACCGGAGCCGCCGGTGCGGGCCGAACCGTAGAGATTGCCCGTCTGGTCCATGAACAGACCGGCAGTGGGCAAACTTCCGTCGGTACCGCCCTGGAAGCTGTAGAGGACTCTCTCCGTCCAGCCGCCCCCCGAAGGAGAAAGTTCGAAAACCGTGCCCAAACCGTTCTGACCACCCTGGGTGGTCGTACCGTAAAGATTTCCGACGCTGTCGAAGATGACCCCGTTATAAGGAGCTGCTCCGTCAGGGCCTGAGAAGGTGTAGATGGGCGCCTGCGTCCAGCCGTTACCCGAGCGCATCATTTCGTAGACGACGCCGTGACCATTACCGCCCTGGCCATCACCTCCGCCGGCAGCGGTGCCATACATGTTGCCCGCGCTGTCGAAGATGAGGTCCCCGTAGCGAGGGGTAGCTCCATCACTCCCACCCGAAAAGCCGTATATCACGAAGCTATTCCAGTGGCACAACACGGCGCGGCAGAAAGCCGCCACCGGGGGCCGGAGGTTATAAACGTAGCCATAGAAATAGCCTGCCAGGTTATTGGGACTGGTGCCGTAGAGGGTGCCATCCGGGCCGAAAACCGCCCTGCTCTGGAGAGCGCCATCGAAAAGCTCGAGGGCGTTGAAGGTCCAGCCTGTGCCGATGTGCTTCAGCTCATAGACATTCCCCCAGTTGGTGCCCTGGTTGCCGCTGTGCGTCGTCCCGAAGAGGTTTCCTCCCCGATCCATGGTCAAGCCGGCATAGGGTTGCGCCCCGTCGAGTCCGCCGGTGAAGGTGTAGAGCAGCCGGAAGCCTTGTGCGCTCGCTACGTCGCTGGTCATGATGGTCAGCAGGGACACGATTGCCAGCGCCAGAGCGGCTTTCGTGCTCACGTGTAGCTCGGGCGTCAGGCGTGGGAACCGTCTGAAGTTCGGCATGAATGGCCTCCTGAGAATTTAGGCTTGGACTTACAGAGTTGAAGCACTATACACCCGAACTTCTACCGCTGGTACTTTTTTTTAGTGCTTTCGTCCCAGACGGCCCGTGGCCCGGACCCGGCAAGCACATAACGTTCTCCGAAGCTGCGACGCTTTCCAATGCCTTGCTCCTGCACGTGGACGGTGCAGGCGCAGCCCGGACGAAGTGGTTCTCTGGCCCGGCGAAGAACTGGCCCAAAGCTTCGAGCGCGTGTAAAATCCATCGCGGAGTCCAGGGCCTCTGGTGGGGAGCGGCCATGCTCCCGGGGGCGTGCCCGAGCGCTGTTCTGTGTCGGCAAACTGCCTGAGCAGCAGTAATTTCCGGCGGAAAGCAGCACACCTTGCGAGCCGCAGCATCCAATAACATCGCGCCCGAGGTGTGTGTGCAGGGCACGCCAGCGGACGGGGCCTTCATATATTCTCCGGGAACCAATCTTGAATTCTTCGAAGACAACTGAGCAGGGCACCGGGGCTTCGGCAGCAGCACAAGCCGCCGCTCTGACGCAGGACACAGTGTTCTCCGGTGGCGGAGAAATGGGTGCCCTCATGCGCGCATTCGACTGGTCGCAAACGCCGGTCGGGCCGGTGGGCGGCTGGCCGCAAAGTCTGAAGACCGCCGTGCGCATCATCCTGACCTCCCGCTATGCCATGTTCGTATGGTGGGGCCGGGAGCTGGTCAACCTGTACAACGATCCCTACCGGGCCTTTCTCGGCATCAAGCACCCCGCCGCCCTGGGCAAATCGGCGCGCGAGGTCTGGGCGGAGATATGGGAGCAGATTGGCCCGCGCACCGACGCCGTGCTGCTGCGCGGCGAGTCGACCTATGACGAAGCGTTGTTGCTGCTGATGGAGCGCCACGGTTACCTGGAGGAAACCTATTTCACGTTTTCCTACAGTCCCCTGCCCGACGATGAAGGCAACGTGGGCGGGCTGTTCTGCGCCGTCACCGAGGAAACCCAGCAGGTCATCGGCGAGCGCCGCATGGCGCTGTTGCGCGAGATTGCGGCCGCGACGGCGGAAGGACGTACCCCGGGCCAGGTGTGCCAACTGGCGGCGCGCTGCCTGTCAGATGCGCGCCGTGACCTGCCATTCAGCCTGATCTATCTGCTGGACAGCGACGGCAAGACCCTGCGAAGGGCCTGCGAAGCCGGCATCGCCACCAGTCATCCGGCCTCGCCTGACACAGTGAGCCTCGAAGTGCCCGGCGAATCGCCCTGGCCGTTTGCCCAGGTGATGGAGACCGGCGAGGCGGTGCTGATCGAGGACCTGCCGCAGCGCATCGCTGATCTTCCCAGCGGCGACTGGGACCATACCCCGGAGTGCGCCATCCTGCTGCCCATAGCGCAGCAGGGACAGACACGGCCGGCTGGGGTATTCGTTGCCGGTTTGAACCCCCATCGCAAGTTCGACGACGCCTTCCGGGGATTCGTCTCGGTGTTGTCGAACCAGATCGCGGGTTCCATCGCCAACGCCGTCGCCTACGAAACGGAGCGCAGGCGCGCCGAGGCGCTGGCGGAGCTGGACCGGGCGAAGACGCTGTTCTTCAGCAATGTCAGTCACGAATTCCGTACGCCGCTCACCCTGATGCTGGGTCCGCTGGAAGAGGCCCTGCATGGGGCGCATGGGCGACTGGGCCTGGAGGAGTATGGACAACTGGAGGTTGCGCGCCGGAACGGCCTGCGACTGCTCAAGCTGGTCAACACGCTTCTGGACTTCTCGCGCATCGAAGCGGGACGGGTGCAGGCGGTGTATGTCCCGACGGATCTTGCCAGCCTGACTGCCGAGATCGCCAGCGCGTTTCGTTCAGCCGTGGAGAAAGCAGGGCTGCGATTTTCCGTGGAGTGCGAACCCATCGGCCAGCCGGTTTACGTTGATCGCGACATGTGGGAGAAGATCGTGCTCAACCTTCTCTCCAACGCCTTCAAGTTCACCTTCCATGGGGAAGTGGCGCTGACCCTGATGGCCGTCAATGATTGCGTGGAACTGGCGGTGCGGGACAGCGGAGTGGGAATTCCCGCCGACGCACTGCCCCACGTCTTCGAGCGCTTTCATCGCGTGGAGAACACGCGTGCGCGTTCGTACGAAGGGACCGGCATCGGACTAGCGCTGGTGCAGGAGCTGGTCAGGCTGCACGGCGGCAGCGTGCGGGTGGAGAGTGAAGTCGATCGCGGAAGCCGGTTCATCGTTTCGGTCCCGCTCGGCACGGCACATCTGCCCGCCGACCGGATTCAGGCCTCGCGGGACGCGGCCTCCACGGCCTTGCGTGCCGAAGCCTGGGTGGACGAAGCCGAACACTGGATACCGGCAGCAACTTCTGCCGGCGAGTTGCTCCCGCCGGCTGCGGCCGCAGCGGAACCCGGCCCGACGCAGCCTGCGTCCGGGAAGGACCTTGTTGTAATCGCCGACGACAATGCGGACATGCGCGAGTACCTGAGCCGTCTGCTGGCGCGCGAGTATCGCGTGCAGGCATTCGGCGATGGGGCACAGGCCCTGGAGGCGGCCAGGCGGCTGCGTCCGGCTTTGGTGCTGAGCGACGTGATGATGCCGGAACTGGACGGCTTCGGCCTGCTGAACGCCATCCGCAGCGATGCCTCGCTCAGCGGCACGCCGGTCATCCTGCTGAGTGCGCGGGCGGGAGAAGAATCGCGCGTCGAGGGACTGCACGCAGGCGCTGACGATTATCTGGAGAAACCGTTCACCGCCCGCGAACTGCTGGCCCGGGTGGCAACCCATCTGAAAATGGCCAAAATGCGCCTGAGCGCGCGGGAACGGTTGCAGAACGCCCTGGTCGCATCGCAACGGCTGGCCGCCATCGTGGAATCCTCCGATGACGCCATCGTCAGCAAGGACCTGAATGGGATTGTGACCAGCTGGAATCCCGCCGCGCAGAGGATATTTGGTTATGAGGCGGAGGAGATGATCGGCCGGCCGATCATCACCATCATCCCCCCGGAACTGCACGATGACGAAACTCGGATTCTGGCGACCATCGCGCGCGGAGAACGTATCGAACACTTTGAAACTGTGCGCATGACCAAAAGCGGCGAGAGAATCGAGGTGTCGCTGACCGTCTCGCCGGTGAAAGACGAAGCGGGCAGGATCGTGGGGGCGGCAAAAATTGCGCGCGATATCACCCAGCGCAAGAAGACGGAGCTGGCTCTGCGCACCAGCGAAAAGCTGGCCTCAGTCGGCCGGCTGGCCGCCACCGTCGCCCATGAAATCAACAATCCTCTGGAAGCAGTCACCAACCTGGTATATCTGGCGAAGCAATGCGCTCTGCCCAGGGAGGTGCGCGAGTATCTTGCGGCGGCGGAAGAACAGCTGGACCGCATCTCCCATCTGACCCGGCAGACGCTCGGCTTCTATCGCGAAACCAGGGGCGCCAGCGCGGTAAAAGTCGGAGCCATGGTGCATCCGTTGATTTCGGTCTTTGCCTCCAGGGCGCGGAACAAGGCGGTGGAGGTGTGCCCCGACGTCCGCCAGGACGTGGAAATCTGCGCGGTGCCGGGCGAGATTCGCCAGTTGCTGGCAAACCTGCTCAGCAACAGCATTGACGCCGTCGATGATGGCGGCCGCATCCAGGTGCGGGTATCCGCCGCAACGGAATGGAACGGCGAGCGCAGGCCGGGCGTGCGCCTGACGGTGGCGGATTCGGGTCCCGGCATTCCGCCAGCCCTCCGGTCAAAACTTTTCGAACCCTTCTTCACCACCAAGAAGGAAGTCGGAACCGGTCTGGGACTGTGGGTGTGCAAAACCATCGTGGACAAACATCAGGGCACGATTCGCGTGAGGAGCAGCGCGGCCCCGGGCAAAAGCTGGACGGTGTTTTCGGTATTCCTGCCTGCGTTGCAGCCGCCAGCCGGGAAGGACCTCAAGCAGGCAGTGTGAGCTGCCATCGCAGGAGTTCTAGCGGCTGGGCCTGACTCCGCCGAAAACAATGGAAGCGGCAATGGCGAGCACGAGCAGGGCCAACGCTACCCACGACCACTTATTGGCGAAGTTCAGGGTGTAGCCAATCCCCACCCGCTTGGAGACCAAAATCGCCGGATCCCTGGGGTTGTAATAGAACATTCCCGCCTTCCACCACGAATCGCTTTGCGGCTCGGGGACCTCGTCCATCTGCCCGGGCGCGCTGATCCTGAGATAGGACCAGTAGATCAGCCCCACAATGAACAGCAGCATGATGCCGGCCAGCGCCAGCAGCACACCCTGAATGGCGCGGCCCGAAGCGTTCGTCAGCGGCAGGAGGGCGGTGACCAGGAACGTGAGTGTCAGCGGGTAGAGCAGCAACTGCAAACCGCGAACGGTGACGTGACGCATGACCGTGTTGCGGGAAAACCGCCATATGGCCCAGGTGAGCGCCAGCAGGAAGGAAGTTAGGAGGCCGGCCATAAGCAGCGGACCGTAAATCCCCCGCGGATCGCGGCTCGCCCAGGCTTGCGGCTGCCCATCGGTGGCCCAGCGCACCGGAAAACGCAGGGGGATCCGGTCCCAGTGCGCATGGAGATAAAGTGCCACGGCGACGATTGCCAGCAACGGGGGCAGAACCAGCCACAGGCTGGGCCTCTGCTGCCCGGCGGGAGCCAGCGTGACCTCGCGGATTTCAGGCCGCGAGACGCCATAGCGCGCATGGACTTCACGAAACTTGCGCCAATAGCTCAGGCCCGCGGCCATAACCAGGCCGGACATGGGCAGGACGACGGCCAGCGCGGGGTTCTGGCGCAACAGGAGAATGCCGGCCACAACGGCCACAACGCTCCACAGCGCCACCTGCCAACGCCAGGAGCGCAGCAGACGGCGACCGTCGCCGCTCTCCAGGAAGCCGGGCTCCACGGTAGCGCCGAAAAAGATACCCCGGCGCGTCAGCAATGGCATGAACTGAAAGATCGCTGCCAGCAGGATAAGTGGAAAGAGAACTGTCGCAAGTTCAGGCTTCATGTTTTAATTCGTCTGCCAGGCTGCGAAGCTCGGCACTCAGCTTCGCGGCAGAAGCTCCCTGGGAGCGTATTTCGGCTATGAGGGCCCGGAGGCGATGGCGAAACTCCTGGACGCGCCCAGCGTTGGCGGCGAGTGGGGTGTCGCGCCTGAGGACGGTAGCGCCACGGCCGTGCCGCAGGTCGAGCCAGCCCTCGTCGGCCAGGATGCGATAGGCCTCGGCAACCGTATTGAAGTGGATCCCCAGATCGAGCGCGATCCGCCGCACCGGGGGCAGTTCCGAACCGGGCGCCAGCTTGCCCTCGACCAGCAGAATACGGATGCCGTCGACGATCTGCCGGTAAACCGGAACTTCGGAATCGAGATTGATCTGCAGGCGGGCCATTGCGGGCCTTTTTGGACCCTCTGAGTGTTTAGTGTACACATACAGTATACACTATTTTTGGCGGGCGTTTTTGCATTGCCTGCGTCAACGCCAGGGACAGAGGTGCCTGCCCTGTCATCCCAGGGCCGCGGCCTGGCTGCCCCCGGTCAAAAACTACTGCTCTGCTCCGACGGCCCAATAACTGCCGCGCGCCAGAACCGTCCTCTGCCGCGACTGCTTCAGCAGCACCTCGATGCGGTGCAGGCCGGGATGGGGCCGCACCGGCTGGAAACTCAGCAGATACCGGCTGTGCAGATGGTTGGCGAACTCCGTCATGTGGGCATCGAAGCCTTTGGCCGAATCGAACATGTGGTATTCGCCGCCGGTCTGGGAGGCGATGGCCCGGGCGGTATTGCGGCGCATGGCCTGGGCCGCCAGCACAAAGGGCGCCAGCAGGTCCGGACTCTCGTGCACCTCGGTCTGTTCGGGATGCAGGTCGGGATTGTTGTTGCCCCGCAGCGTGTCGAGAACGTTGGACTTCGAGGGGGAAAATGCCAGGGTGTAAACGACGATATTGCTATTGCCGATGGCCCGGATTACCTCCCCGATGTTGGCGGAACGGCTGCCGTGATCGCGGGTTTCACTGATGAGCAGCAGCACGCGTTTATGGCCCTCCGGAACCGTGTCCAGCAGCCTGGCCGAATAGTCCACCGCATCCAGCACGGCCGCGCCGCCGTCGCCGGGCTGCAGGGCGGCGAGATCGCCCGCAATGGCCTGCGCGTCGCCGGTGAAGTTCCCAATGGCGTGCACCTGGCTGTCGAAGGCGACGATGGCTATCTTCGTGCCCGGCTGCGCCAGCAGCGGTAGCAGCATGGCGCCGAGTCCGCGCATTCTGGGCAGCTCGAAGTCGGCGCGCCGTCCGCACTGGATGGCCACGACCAGCGATACCGGTTCGGATCCGGCCGCCTCATCCAGCAGGACCCTCTGGGGCACCCCTTCGTCCTCGACGATAAAGTCGTCGGCCCTCAGACCATAGACCACATCGCCGGAGCGGTCACGCACCAGGGCGGGCACCAGCACAACATTGGCCTGGGTGCGATAGGAGGGCTGTTCCTGGGCCGGTGCCGACGCCGCCGCGGCGGCCAGCCACAGCAGCAGCACGATGGTGAAACAGCACCGGGTCATCTACTGCGCCGGTTTGTGAATCCTGGCAGGATCGAGTTCGATGTTGCTTTCCAGCACCATCTCGATGGAGTCGCCGGTGGCCAGCTGGATCTCGGGCCCGCGCGTGAGAAGAACGGTAGCGACGCCAAGCACTCCACCGCTCGCGGCACCAATGGCCGCGCCCTTTCCCTCACCCGCGATGGCGCCGATACCCGCTCCCGGAATGGTGCTGGCTACGACGGTGCCCACATCCTTTCCTTTGCCGCCATTGCCCTCGATCGTTCCCTCTTTGCCTTTTACGCTGGCGTCCTGGGAACCGGGCGTGCCCTGTACCGCGCCGGGCAGCAGGATCGTGTAGCCGTTGGGAAAGATCATGGAGGTAAAGCTCACCTGCAGTTCGGCGCGGCCTTTCACCCGTCCGGGGCGCACCACCCGGCGGACCTCGCCCTGCACGAAGGTCCCCGCGGGAATCGCGATCTGGTCGTGCTGGGTGATGGGAAAGGCGGTCTGGGCGTAGACCGGATCGCCCGGCCGGGCATTCTTGCTGGTGACGCCCTGCTTCAGCGTCAGCGGGATTTTGGTGCCGGCGGGAACGGTGATCAGCGCTGGAGCGACGGGCTCCGCTTTGGGCAGCGCTGTCACGGCATTGCGCGGCGTAAGGTGGGGGCCGTCCTGGCTGGTCTGGGCTGAGGCCACCCCGACGCCCAGGGTCGCCGCAAGCAGGACAACAATGGCTCTCATCTTTTTACTCCTCCCAAGGCGCTTCCCTGCATGAACGCCGGCGGCGTGGGAAAGTCGCGCGTAATGCCGGCCATGCGGAAGGGACTGGGCATGGCGGCAGGTTACTTCAGGTTATACAACGCATTGACGTGGGCGGTCACGGTGATCTTTTCGGCGCTGAACCCGGCGGTCGGAGGCGGAGCGCCCGCTTCCATCGCCCCAGGCGCTGCTCTCGCCATCATGGGACGGATGGGCTGCGGCTCATAGGTATCCACCGAGGCGTAAGACAACTCGCCCAGGGTGCGTCCACTTGATTGAGCGACGGCGCTGGCTTCATCACGCGCCCGGCGCAGCGCGTCTTCCACAGCCCTGATTTTGGCAGCATCCATGCTGTCCAGTTGATAGCTTATGGACGTATTAGTAACGTCCAGCGTCGAGAGACCCTCCGTGATCGGTCCGATTTTGGAAAAATCCTTCAGTTTGATACTGATGTTGGCTTCCACACGATAGCCGACCAGCTTGCGTTTGGGGTTTTTGTAGTCGTAAACCGGCTCGGTGGCGAAACGGCCGATCTGCGCCTGGCCGGGATCGATTGCGTTCGAGCGCAGGAGCTGCCGGACCTGCTCGGCCGCCTGGGTCGCCTTCTGGGTGGCATCCTGCAGCTTCTCCTCCTGCGCGGAGATGCCAAACTGCACCAGTGCAGTGTCCGGATCGGATTCGAACTTCCCGTCAGCGCCGACCCAAACTGTATTGGGAATTGCCTTGCCTGACTGCTCCTGCGCCATCGCCGGTCTGCCGAGCATCAGCCATGCTGCAAACGCGGCGACTGTCACCGCACGAAACCGGCTCTTCTGTTTTTTCATGACATTGTCCAGACGGCTGGCCTTTTAAACAGTAAGCAGAACCTCCACCAGTCCGAAGCTCCCGCCCCTTTTTGACTTTGGCCGGCTGGTTCGGTAGTCTGGCTCTGCAGCAGCTGCTCTT
>DATJAI010000034.1:0-4157 GCA_035516415.1 Binatia bacterium
GACCATCACGGTGAGCGGCACCGTGGAAGGCAACATCTACAGCGCTGCGCATTCGCTCGACCTGGACGGACAACTGGGGCACAACCTCTACAGCTTTGCGCAATCGTTGCGGGTGAGTAGCCGGGGTCAGGTGGGCGGGGGTGTGGTGACGGCGGCGGGCGATTTCAGCCTGGACGGGGGCGTGAACCGCAGCGTGACCGTCTATGCCGGCAATACCGATGTCAGCGGCAGCATCGGCCGCGAACTGACCATGGGTGGGGACAATCTTACCCTGACCAGTACCGCCCGAATCGGCGGCAACCTGACCGCCCGGGTGCGCCGCCTGCAGAACGTGCACATCGCCGACGGCGCGACTATCGCCGGCACCCGCGATGTCCAGGTGCGTGTGAGGCGCAGCCATTTCGCGCGTCCCAGGTTCTACCTCCACCAGGTTCTGTGGCTCGCTGCCGCCATGGTGGTGGGATGGTTGGGTGTGGTTCTGTTCCCCGGCTTCTCCCGGGCCAGCACGCAGGCGGTGGGCTCAGGCTGGCGCAGTCTGGGGCTTGGATTTGCGGTGCTGGTGGGCGTGCCCGTGGCCATGGTGCTGTGCGCCATCACGCTGGTCGGGCTTCCGCTCGCGCTGCTGTTGCTGGCGACGTATCTGCCCGCCCTTTACCTGGCAAAGATCTGGGTGGGAGCCTTCCTCGGGCAGGCACTTCTGAAGCCGGCCCAGGCGACGAGGAACGATTGGCTGCTGGGACTGCTGGTGGGGCTGGTGATCCTCACCATCGTCGAATGGGTGCCGTATCTGGGCGGGCTGGTCGGCTTTGTGGTGCTTTGCTTGGGCCTGGGAGCGTTTGCCTGGCAACTGTATCGCGCCTCACAGCCGGCAATGACGACCTGAGAACACGACTGCCTGGCTGACCGGCGTTCGCGCGCTGTTGTAGTCTTTGCCCATGAGCCAGGCATCGCCTGCATCCCTCAGCGCGCCGGCGGGTATTCGCCCGGCGCTGGGGGTGCGTAACTTTCGCCTGCTGTGGATCGGCGAAACGGTTTCGCTGCTGGGCGACCAGTTTTACCTGGTGGCGCTGCCCTGGCTGGCACTGCAACTGAGGGGCTCAGGGCTGGCGCTGGGCTCGGTGCTGATGACGGCGGCCATCCCCCGCGCGGCTCTGATGCTGGCCGGCGGCGCGGCCACCGACCGCTTCTCCTCGCGCGCGGTGATGCTGGTCTCCAACATCATGCGCTGCGCCATTGTCGTTCTGCTGGCGCTGCTGGTGTACAGCCATGCGGTGCGCCTCTGGCATCTTTACCTGATCGCGGCGGCATTCGGCGCTTTTGATGCGTTTTTTTATCCCGCGTGGGTCGCCATCGTACCCGCCATTTTGCCTTCGCAACAGCTCGCCGCCGGCAACTCGCTGATGCAGGGATCGGTGCAGCTGACCGGCCTTATCGGGCCGGCCACTGCGGGAGCGCTGATTGGCGCCGCCGGTCTGGCGGCGGCCTTTGGCGTGGACGCGGCCAGCTTCGTAGTGTCCATCATCATGCTTGCGCTGATCACCACATCCGGTGCGCCTGCCGCACAGCAGCCGCTGTTTGCCGCGATCCGCGAGGGAGTCGCCTATGCGCTGGCGCATCCCGTCATCCGCTCGCTGCTGGTGGCGTACGCGACCATGAACCTGTTCCTGACCGGGCCCTTTATGGTGGGAGCGCCGCTTCTGGCCTGGGAACGCTTCGGCGGCGCGACCGCGCTGGGTCTGCTGTTCTCCAGCTTTGGGGCTGGGGCGCTGTTGGGAACGCTGGCGGCCGGGCGCGACCGCCGGCAGCGCCGTCTGGGGCCGCTGCTGCTGACCGTCTATGGCGCCGCGGGTACCACCATGACCGCCCTGGGACTGATCTCGCGTCTCTGGGTTTCGGCGGCGGTGTTGCTGCTTCTGGGGGTGATCGTCGGGTACTCCAACGTGCAGATGCTGGCTTACCTGCAGCGCCAGACCGAGCCCGACAAGATGGGCCGGGTGATGAGCATGATCATGTTCTGCGCGCATGGGCTGCTGCCCGTGTCCTATCTGCTGTCCGGCGCAATCAGCAGAACTGGCGTGACCGTGCTGTTCTTCTTTTCCGGGGTGACGGTAATCGTGGTGACTTTGCTGATCTTCCGCGCGCCGCAGTTCTGGCGAAGCTGAGGCGATTTGCGAAAGTCGTGCTGGGTCGCGATACTGGCGGCGGCCCAGCACCGTCACTGGCGGCCAATGCTACTTGTGGCCAGCGGCCAAAGCGTGCACATCCGAGGTGGTCAGCTGCTTTCCACCCACGGCCCAGTCGCTGCTGCGCACTTCCTCCAGCAGCACCAGCGTGTAGGGGCGCAGTGCCTCGCCTTCGATCGACACCATGGCGTCGGTGAGTTTTTTCACGATCTCCTGCTTCTTGGCCGGGTTGAATACTCCCTCGATCATCTTCACTTCAATCAGCGGCATTTTCCTGGTCCTTTCTGAATCTGTGTTCGACTTTGCTCAAGTCAGGGTCAATATGCGCGCTCGCAGGAAGCGAAGCTTGATTGTGAATCCCTGTTTCTTGCCTGCGCATCCGGGCGAGACAATCGCTTGCTCCGCCGTCCTGTATGATTTGCTTCCAGTCTTATTTGCGAGGGGTGGTGACCGGTGGACGCTCTTTCGGAAGTGCTGAGGATCATTCAAATCGAGAGCGCGTTCTTCTACCACGGAGAATTCACTGCTCCCTGGAGTTTTCGCTCGCCGCAGTCCTCGAAACTCGCGCCCTACATTGATCGCCCCGACGGCCACGTCATCGTGTACCACCTGCTCACGGAAGGCCGGGCCACCGCGAAGCTCGATGACAACACCCGGCTCCCGCTTGAGGCGGGCGACATCGTCATCTTTCCCCACGGCGACCCGCACTACATTCAGAGCGGCGACGGATGTCGCCCGGTAGATGTAGAGAGCGCGCTGCAACACATCTTCGCTGATGGCCTGAAACTCGCGCGCATGGGCGGGGGCGGCGAAGTCACGCGCTTTGTCTGCGGCTACATGGTTTGCGAGCCGGAATTAAGCGAAGTCTTGCTCAGCGGCCTACCGGCGGTATTCAAGGTCAACATCCGCGCAGACGAGTCCGGCCGCTGGCTGGAAGAATCCATTCGCTACTCCATCACCCAGATGGGCATCAGCGATTCCGGCAGCAAAGCGGTTCTGGGAAAACTCTGCGAGACGCTGTTTGCGGAAACCCTGCGCCGCTATGTGGCGGCTTCACCCTTGCAGCAGCGGGGCTGGCTTGCTGGAGTGCTCGACCCAGAGATCGGCAAGGTACTCGGTTTCATGCATCGTGAACCCGCCACGCCGTGGACGGTGGCGCAACTCGCCCAGCGGGCGGGAATGTCACGCTCGGTGCTCGCCGCGCGGTTTCGCCAGTACCTGGGCGAACCGCCCGTGGCCTATCTCACCCGCTGGCGCCTGCAGCTCGGCGCCCGCATGCTGTCCAGGACCAGCCGCAGCGTCGCGCGGATTGCCGCCGAGGTTGGGTACGAATCCGAAGCCGCCTTTAATCGCGCCTTCAGGCGCCAGTTCGGCCATCCGCCCGCCCGATATCGTATGCAGGCGAAAAAGGCTGCAGTCTGAGCGTTCATCTCGCTGGTTTGCGAAGTGCATGGTTGACGCAGCAGGCCAGGCCCGCCGAGGTCAGGGCTTGAGTACCACAATCGCGATTGCACCGGCCAATAGAAGACAGCCATGCACCCGCCTCGAATAGATTCGACTTTGGGTGCGAATCGAATGCTTCGGAAAACAGAGCCGCCAGGCCCCGGAAATGACAAGCAGGATTGCGAGCGTTCCGAAAAACCACCCCCTCCAGAAGAAACAGGGTATGGCAATGAGCACCAGAAATCCTCCAATCACGCGGATGATGGAGGGATGACTCATCCACTGCCCGGTCTGGACTGGTCGTCGGATATGCCACCAGGCCGATAGGAAAAGAAACAGGGCGAGGCTGTCGGCAACTAGCGACCTGGCTGTCATGATGGTTGTCCGTGCAATTGATTCCATGACAGTGTCGGCTCCCTTGGCCGAGTAGAGTTGGTGGTGCTGACCAACCAACGAGCTCGGGAGAAAGGAGCCGAACAATGATCATTATAGGAGTAGATTTTCACCCCGAGTTTCAGCAAATCGCATTCG
>DATJAI010000035.1:0-9482 GCA_035516415.1 Binatia bacterium
AAGCGGGCGATGCGCTCCTCCAGTTCCATGTGAATGCGCATGGTGCCGGCGATGGTGCGCACCGCGCCCGAGCCGACACCGTACTTGCGCGTGGCCTCCAGCGCGGCTTCGCGCAACTTGGGGTGAGTGGTCAGGCCGAGGTAGTTGTTGGACGCCAGGTTGATCACCTGCCGGCCATCGAAATGGCAGAGCGGCGCCTGCTCGTCGTCCAGTACGCGCAGGCGGAAATAGGTTCCCTTTTGCTTCAGGCGATTCAGTTCGTCGCCGAGATAGGAGAGCTGGGTGCGAGTGTTGGAGACCGGCATACACGGATGGTACCGCAAGCGGCAATCGGTTTCATCCGTTATGGTTCCGGCGGTATTGCGTAGGCCCGGTCGCCCTCGGCCGGACGGGCGTGCGCAGCACGCCTTGCGAAATGGGTGCCCATGTTTGTCATCCTTTGCATTGCATAAGGGCGGGCTTCGCCCGCCTTCGGGCAGCCGAGGGCGGCTGCCCCTACGTAGATCTCCCCGGATGTGGCAGAATACGCCTTATGAAAGCGCTGGCAAAGCTGGAGCGTGCGCCTGGCCTGACCCTCGCCGAGGTTCCGGAGCCGGAGGTGGGCCACAACGACATGTTGATCCGCATCCGCAAGAACGCCATCTGCGGCACTGATGTTCATATCTGGAAGTGGGACGAGTGGTCGCAGAAGACGATTCCCGTTCCCATGCACATCGGGCACGAGTACGTGGGCGAGATCGTGGCTCTCGGCCAGGAAGTGAGCGGATTCAAGATCGGCGACCGCGTCTCCGGAGAAGGCCACATCACCTGCGGCTTCTGCCGGGCGTGCCGCGCCGGACGCCGTCATCTTTGCCGCAACACGGTCGGCGTGGGCGTGAACCGTCCCGGAGCCTTCGCGGAATACCTGGCCATTCCCGCCTTCAATGCCTTCAGGATTCCCAGCGACATCTCCGACGACGTGGCGGCTATCTTCGATCCCTTCGGCAACGCCACCCATTGCGCCCTTTCCTTCGACCTGGTCGGCGAAGACGTGCTGATCACCGGCGCTGGGCCCATCGGCATCATGGCCGCCGCCATCGCCCGCCATGTGGGCGCGCGCAACGTCGCCATCACCGACGTCAATGACTACCGGCTGGAGCTGGCGAAGAAGCTGGGAGCGAATCGCGCGATCAACATCTCTCGCGAGAAGCTGCGCGACGTGATGCCGGAGCTGAACATGAAGGAAGGCTTCGACGTCGGCATGGAAATGTCGGGCGCATCGGCGGCTCTGACCGCCATGCTCGAACACATGGTCCATGGAGGGAAGATCGCCCTGCTCGGCATTCTGCCCGCGCCGGCGATGATGGACTGGAATCTCGTCATCTTCAAAGGACTGCACATTAAAGGCATCTACGGGCGGGAGATGTTCGAGACCTGGTACAAGATGGCAACCATGCTGCAAAGCGGGCTCGATCTGTCGCCCATCATCACGCACCGCTTTCCGATAGAGCACTACGAAGAGGCATTCCAGGTAATGGCCTCGGGATGCAGCGGCAAGGTGATCCTGGAGTGGCAGCGGTAATGTCGCCCAGAGTTGGTTGCACAAATGCACTTCGCTAAAACCGATAATACCCTCAGGGGCTGAAGCCCCGCCCTTTCAAAGCAGTATTTGTGCAACCAGTTCTAGATGCCTAGGCGTAGACAGCCAGCTCCTTGGCTTTCGTCTCCGGCAGCGCGATGGCGGCGATGATCACCAGCGAATATGCGGTGGTGGCGACGATGCCGACAACCGGGCCGAGCGCGAACTTGTCACTGAAGACCCCCACCAGGAACGGGAACATCGCGCCGATCCCCCGGCCTGCGTTATAGGAGAAGCCTTGCGCCGTGCCGCGCAGCCGGGAAGGGAAGAGCTCGCTGAGAAAGGCGCCCACTCCGGCGTTGGTCGCCGAGGCGAAGAAGCCGAGCGGGAAGCCGAGAATGAGAATCATGGTGTTGTTTACCGCGCCGAACATGTAGACGATCACCGTGATAATGGCACCGCAGGCGCACAGGACGAAAGCCCACCTGCGGCCCAGCCAGTCGGCGATGTAGCCGCCGATGACGTAGCCCATCCAGGAACCCAGAATATTGACCAGCAGAAATGCCCCGGTGTTGGTAACCGAGAGATGGCGGACCGTTCTCAGGTAGGTCGGGAGCCAGGTGAGTATGTTGTAGTTTCCGCCGAGAATACCCATGGTCAGCAAGGTTGCGAGCGCGGTGGTCTTGAGGGTTGACCCCGTGAATATGTCCCAGAAACGTGGGGCCTGGGCGCCCTGCTCAATTTTCTTCCGGGTGGCGACGTAAACCTGCGGCTCATTAACGTAGCGGCGGACGAAGAAGACCAGCAGCGCGGGCACCAGACCGGCGAAGAACAGGTAGCGCCAGGCCTGCTGCGCGGGAAACACGTTGAAGATAAGCGTAAACAGCAGCGCCGCCGCGCCGTAGCCCACCGACCAGCCGCTCTGCACGCAGGCCACTGCCTTGCCGCGGTACTTGGCCTGCACGGTTTCGGCGATCAAGACCGCGCCTGCGGCCCACTCACCGCCGAAGCCGAAGCCCTGCAAGGCGCGGGCGGCAAGCATCTGCCCGAACGATGTGGTCAGGCCGCTGAGGAAGGTGAAGGCGGAGAACCACAGGATGGTGATCTGCAGAACCCGCACCCGGCCCAAGCGGTCGGCCAGAATGCCGGCGATCCAGCCGCCGATGGAAGACACGATCAGCGTTACCGTTCCCACCAGGCCGGCTTGCGCCTTGGTCATTCCCCAAATGGCGATCAGTGTCGGCACCACGACGGCGTACATCTGCACGTCCATGGCGTCGAGCGCCCATCCTCCGAAGCAGGCCCAAAAGGTGCGACGCTCCTGCTGCTTCATCTGGCCATACCATTCCATGGCAGTGTCCTTCTATGGGCGGTTTCACCCATGCTTAAGAAATTTCCAGCTGGTTGAGCTTGGTGTTGTTGGACACAAGATAACCCAAGCGCGGCCCCGTGCAAAACTAATTGTTCAAGCGGAGGCATTCGGCTCGCCTGGCCCGATTGCCGCGAACGAAAGCCTCGCACGGCAAGCGAGCCTGTTGCTCGCTGCCAGGAATGGACACGGGACCCTAGTTGCGGTTCTTCCTGCACCTTTGTGGCTGATTCGTGACCCTGTAGGGCGGTTCTAATCTCCCGGTTAAAGTTCCATTAAAACCTGCCGATTTGTATGCATGAGCCACGCGTCCGTGGAACGAGCTAAAGAGTCCGCCGCCGGCGGTCTCTGGGTGCTTGGCCAAGGTGTGCGGTAGTTCTGTAGATATTGTGCCTGTTCACCGGGGGAGGGTCGCGACAATGAAATCGATAACTGTCGGACAGAAGCTCATCATAGCCGCGTGCGTTGTGATGGGCCTGGTAGGGTTACTGGCGTTGGCAACCATGGCCGCGCAGAGCAGCATGAAAGCCAACTTCGACACCGCCGTTGAGAAAACGGTGTGGAAACTGAGCATGGCGCATTCGATCACCAAGGCAACCGCCGACATGATGATCGGCCACCGCGGAACGCTGTTGTACAGCTACCGGAAAGACCCGCAGACCACACAGTCCAACTACGATGCATTCGAAGCCAAACTCGAGAACACGCTTCGCCTGATGGAGAAATCGCGTTCCCTGCTGGTGACGCAGCAGGAGAAGGACCTGGTGGCCCGCATCGAGCAGGAGCTGAAGGAGTGGAAGCAGTACGAAGCCCAGGATCTGCAGTTCTGCCTCGCCGGCGACATGGAATCGACGACCGCCCTGGGGAAGAAGATCGTCCCGCTGCATCAGTCAATCGACAAGCTGGCAATGGAGCTGTTGAAGCTGCAGGAAGCAGACCTGCAGAAGCTCAAGGCGGAGGCCGGGCGGGATGCTGTCCGAAGCCGCTGGACCGCGCTGATCGTTACTGTGCTCGTATTGTGTGTGGGCGCATCCGTCGTGTGGCTCGCCGTGAGCCTCAGCAAGATGCTGCGGCAGTTGACCAAGGATCTGTGGGACGGATCCGACCAGGTCGCCAGCGCCGCCGCGCAGATGCTTTCCGCTTCGCAGTCGCTGGCGCAGGGAGCATCAGAGCAGGCGGCATCGCTGGAGGAAACCTCCTCGTCGACCGAGGAGATCAATTCCATGACACATCAGAATGCCGCCAACTCTGAGAAGTCGGTAACACTGATGGCGCACATGTCCAATCAGGTAACCGAAGGCAACCGTAAGCTGGACGAGATGGTGGCCTCGATGCAGGAGATCACCCGCTCCAGCGACAAGATTTCCAAGATCATCAAGACCATCGATGAGATCGCCTTCCAGACCAACCTGCTGGCGCTGAACGCCGCCGTGGAGGCGGCCAGGGCCGGTGAAGCCGGCATGGGCTTCGCGGTGGTGGCCGATGAGGTCCGCAGCCTGGCGCAGCGCAGCGCGCAAGCAGCCAAAGACACGGCCAGCCTGATCGAGGAATCGATTTCCAAGTCGGCCGAAGGCGGCCAGAAGCTCGACCACGTCGCCAAAGCCATCGCCGGCATCACCGGCGACGCCGAGAAGGTGAAAACGCTGGTCGACGAAGTGCATGTCGGCAGCCAGGAGCAGACGCGCGGCCTGGACCAGATCAGCAAAGCCCTGGCGCAGATCGAGCAGGTGACGCAGCGGACGGCGTCCAGCGCGGAGGAGAGCGCGGCTGCCGGACAGGAAGTCAAAGGGCAGGCTGAAGTCCTGCGCGGCCTGGTTCGGCGGCTTACGGAGTTTGCCGGCAGCGACGGGCGCACGGATAGCGCGTCCGCACCACCGGCCAAGAAGTAGCACGCGCGGGCCGACCAGGAGTTAGTCCACGCGGCCGAAGAGGGCAGTTCTCTACAAAACCGCCTCCGTGGCGAAGAATAATAGCCGTCCCCCGTTGAAGAGGATGGAAGAGAGTGTCGATATAGCCCAATACCGGCCTCTTTGGGCCGGTTAACTAGCTACGGAGGTGAGGTCTGAAACAGCTACTGACACGCATACTGTTGGTCATTCCTCTGCTGCTGGCCCTTACGGGGACCATGATGTTTTCCTCTGAGATCGCGGCAGTAGAGAGCGCGAATCAGTGCCAAACCGCTGAAGCAGTGATTGGACTCGCTTAATGGAGTCTGCGATGGAGGCGTTACGAACGAACGGTCCTTCGCGTAAAGAAGCTATTTCGCGCGTCCGCAACCGGGGGCTTGTTTTCTGAATTTGTCCTCATTGGAGAACGGAATCCAGAATTCAGGCCCTCTCCTGTCCCGTACTCCCGCCCGGCTGTCCTTTAATGTTTATCGCGACCAGGACGAAAGCGAATAGAGAATCAGTGCGCGACCGTCAGGACTCGCCATCCCCACAGCGCCGCCAGGCCCAGCAGGATCACGAAACAGCTTCCCATCAGGCGTTGCGAACCGCTGCTTTTGCTCCACCCGTGGAGCGTGAAGAGCAGTCAAACGGCAAACAACAGGATGGATACGACGCCAAGAACTTTAAGCCACATAGATCGATCTCCAGGTGGCTCTAAGCTTGCCAGCGGAGACGGCGGCCAGAAAGTACGCCCGTCACACGGGCTCCGGTCACCCTGGCACCCCGGCAAACGCGAACGCGTTTGCCGGGGACCCCGGATCCGCCGTTAGATGAGCAAGCCGGAGATCAGAATTCCGCGTTATCTTCGCCCTGGGGCTGCTTCCGCAGCGCCCGTGGTTGCCGGCTCGTCGACGCCGAGCTTGGTCGCGGGCCCGAGCGCGGCCAGCGACGTCTGGAATTCCTTAATATTGCCGACCACCAGCACGGCGAACTGCTCGGGGTGGACGTATTTCTGAATGACCCGGTTGACGTCCTGCGCGGTCACCTTTTCGATCTTGTCGCGGGAGATTTCCAGGAAATTCAGCGGGTAGCCGAAGAACTCGTAGGTCATGCGCTCCCGCAGGACCTTTGCCGGCGTATCGAAGTGGAAGATAAAAGAATTGAGGATGGCCTCTTTGGCGAACTTCAGTTCGCTTTCCAATGGCGGGTTGATCTTCAATTGCGCCATCTCCTGCCGCATGCCTTCGATGGCCTCGACCGTCGAGGCGCTCTTGGTGGCGATGGTCAGGTAAAAGATGCCGGGATGGTCCCAGTCGGCGCCGAGCCGTCCGCCGACGTCGTAGGCCAGGCCGCGCTTGGTGCGCAGGTCCGCCATGAGCCGCGAGGTGAAGCCGCCGCTCAGGATCTGGTTCATCACCTGGGAAGCGAAGTAGTCCGGGTTGCTGCGCTCGATGCCGAGGGCGACGAAGCGGATTTCGCTCTGGTTTACGTCCGGTTTGTCGATCACGTACAAGCCCGCCTTGGCCGGCTGCAGCGGGATGTCCGGACGGCGTACCTGCGGCCCGCGCGGCCAGCCGGCGAAGGCCTCGCGCAACTTCTTTTCCATCGCGGCGGAGTCGAAATCGCCCACCATGCCCAGGATCATGTTGTTGGGAGCCACGTGCTGGCGGTACCAGCTCAGCAGGTCAGCGCGCGTCACCGCCGCCACAGTGGCGTACTGCGGCTCGCGCGCATAAGGATTGTTCCTGCCGTAAGCGAGCTTGCGCGCCTGGCGGTCGGCGATGCCCCGGCTGCGGTCATTGCGCCGCGCAATGGTCGTGTTCAGCTCGTTTTTCGCCAGCTCGATCTTGTCTTCCCGAAAGACGGGATCGTGAAGCAGTTCCAGGAAGAGACGGAAGACATCGTCAAAGTCTCCCTTGAGGCAGTCAAAGCTGATGGAGGTGTTGTCGGAGGAATCGTTGGTTTCCAGCTTGGCGGCGCGCGCTTCCAGGAAGTCGTCCATCTGATCGCCGCTCATCTCGCTGGTTCCGCCGGTGCGCCACACATCGCCGTAGATTTCCAGCATGCCGGCCTTGTCGGCCGGTTCCGAGCGCGAGCCGCCGCGGATCGTGGCCTGTGCGGTAATCAGCGGCAGCTCATGATCTTCGAGCAGGAAGATGACCATCCCGTTAGGGAGCTGGATGCGTTTCGGTTGCGCCGGAGTCCACTTGGGCAAGGGCGGAATGCGAATGTCCTTCCAGTTGGAAGCAACCGCGTCATTGCCTGAGGCCGGGGCGCTGGAAACGGAAGCTGCCTGTTGCGCCGACATGTTGGCGACGGCAAACAGCAGCAGCGCCAGGATGCAGGCTATGCGGCTGGCGGCCGTGAGAGGGCGGCGCGGAAGCGTGGTTGCGGTCATTGCTTCTCTCCCGTGGCAACCGTTGCCGGCTGCGTGCTTTCCATGATGCCGACGTCGCGATTGGCTTCCACGAAGGTTTTGGCGGCCACGCGCCGGACGTCCTGCGGCGTGACCTTATCGATCCGATCCACCTGCCGGAACAGCTCGCGCCAGTCTCCGTAGCGGGCCTGCGCCGCCGCCAGTTGCTGCGCCAGCCCGGAGTTGCTGGCCAGGCCGCGCACCAGCGTGGCCCGCGCCCTGGTCTTCACCATCTTCAGCTCATCGTCGGAGACGTCCTGGGTTTTAAGGCGGTCGATCTGCTCGTGGATCGCCTTTTGCATTTCCTGCGGGGTATGTCCCGGGAGCGGCACGGCATAGTAGGCGAACAGGTGAGGGTACTTGCTTCCTGGATAGGGGGAGAATCCGCCCGCGGCAGCGGCAATCTGCTTATCGCGCACCATGGAGCGGTAAAGACGGGAGGTGCGGCCGTCGGAGAGCAGGTCGCTGATAACGTCATAGACGGCATCGTCCGGGTCGCGGAAATTGGGCCGGTGGTAGCCCTCTATGAAGATCGGCTGAGCCGGGTCCTTGACCAGGACCGAGCGCTCGCTCTGCTGCGAAGGCTGATGGCTGACAAACTCGTCCGGCTTGCTGCCGGAGGGAATGCTTCCGAAATACCTCTTGATCACCGGCATTGCCGTGGCCGGATCAAGGTCGCCGACCACGGCCACCACCATGTTGCTGGGCACGTAGTACGACTTGAAGAAGCGCAGAGCGTCGGTAGCGGAGAAATACTGCAGGTCGCTCATGTAGCCGATCGTCGGCCGGTGGTACGGGTTGGCGTCGAAGGCCACCGCCAGAAACTGCTCCAGCATGCGCTGCACCGGGTTCGAGTCGGTGCGCATGCGGCGCTCTTCCATGACCACGTCGCGCTCCTTGTAGAACTCGCGCATGACGGGATGGGCAAAGCGCGACGACTCCAGGTAGGCCCACAATTCCAGTCGATTGACAGGCATCGAGTAGAAGTAAACGGTCTCGTCGTAGGTGGTGAAGGCGTTCAGCCCCACGCCACCCTCGCGCTGCACGATCTCGTCGAAGGCGCCTTTGACGACGTACTTGTCGGCCTCGGTGACAGCCTCTTTCCAGGCCTTTTCCAACTGGGACAGCTTGGCCGGGTCGGCCCCGGTGGGCTTGAAGCGCTCAGTCCGGTAGGCGGCGTAGGCCTGCTCGACCTTCTCCAGGGCCACTTTCTCCGCCGGGTAATCGGTGGTTCCGATCCGGTCGGTGCCCTTGAAGGCCATGTGCTCCATCATGTGGGCCAGCCCGGTCATGTGCAGCGGATCCTGCGAAGAGCCGGCGTCCACCCAGGTGGCGAAGGAGAAAACCGGCGCCTCCGGCCTTCTGCACAGGATTACCGTCAGGCCGTTATCCAGCTTCTCCACCGTGACGCGCTTCTCGAACGAGGCCAGGTCCTGAGCCAGCGCCGGAATCCAGCCAAGCACGAGAACCGACAAGAAAATGCCTGCCTTGAGGCGTTTCATTCTTCCTCCGCCTGAAATGCCAAATCTTCCACTCCTGCAAACGCAAATGCGTTCGCTGGGGACCCGAATCCCGCCCGCCCGGATGGCGGGCCGCTTTTGCAAAGACGCACCGTCACTCGTTACGGTAGCGAAGCCCCAGGAAACTCTTGATAACCGTTGCGCTGCCCGATCGTGCCGCGCCGCTGGCAGCAAATAGCTTTCTCGGCGTTGCCACCCGCATCCGAAATTACAGACCGGCACAAGCAGGTGTCAAATGCCGCACCGTGTGGATGGGGCCGGCCAGCCGGCCAGGGCTGATGCCGGTACTCTGCTTGTTCGATGCAGATTCGGAAACCCGCGGGCGCGAACGGGGGATAGTTCGCTGGCTAGACTTCAAACACTCTGTACGGCAGGGCGGGGTTTCTCTGTTGCAGGATGGAGAGCGCCACGTTATACACGGGAATGCCGCCGGTGGTTTTACCGTCCGCGGTGCCGTGGTGGGCGTGGCCGTGCAGCACGAGGTTGGCTCCATGGCGGTCGATCACCTCGGAAAACCGCGAGCTGCCGAGGTAGGGATAGATCTCCTGCGGCTCTCCCCGGACGGTATCGACTATGGGCGCGTAGTGGACCACGATCACCCGCTTTTCAGCGCGCAAGAGGGCGAGGGCGCGCTCCAGCTTGAGCGCTTCCTCGATCGAGCTCTGGACGAAGCTCTTGACCTCCGGCTCGCCGAAGGCGGTCAACACGCCGCGGCCGAAACCGCCGAGGA
>DATJAI010000036.1:0-2293 GCA_035516415.1 Binatia bacterium
TTACCAGCGGAAGTTCGGCACGACCCTCTCGCTGCCGAGCGTGGTCGGGCGCGAAGGCGTGGTAGAGACCTTCGAACCGGAAATGTCGGAGAGCGAAGTGCGAGCGCTGGAGCGCAGCGCTGATGCCATCAAACAGGCTCTGAACCACGCCAAGCTCGGCGCGACTCCCAAGGCGGCATGACAGACGCGCGAACGAGAGCGGATTGAAAGTTGGCTACCCTTCGCTACGTTATCGCCGCCGGGCTGGTCGCCCGGCTAACGCACGGGGTATATCTTCCGCGAATCCGGTCTAAGCTGCCGGCGCGAGCCGCTGCTCGCGACGCGACGCCGGAACGTTCGGACCGGCGGGACGATTGCGGGCTTGCTCGCGTCTGCCGGCGGCAATTCTAGCCGTCAGCAGCAGAGCCGAGAAGCTCGCCACTACCACGATGACAGCCTCCCATCCGCTCAGGATCTTGTGGTTCCCCAGGAGCGTGAGCGCGAAGAAGACGCACAGCAGGTGCACACAGAATACCGGCAGCGAGGCCTGCCCGAGCCTGACCAGGGGGGAAATCGCTAAAGGCTTCAACAACGATCGCAGCCGGACAGCCAGCAGGGCGACGGCGGCAAAATCGACGATCCTGCCGGGGCCGAAACTCCATTTATTCAGCAGCCAGGCGTACTTGACAGGTATCGCCACCACGCCTCCGAACTCCGCGTAGCGCAGGACCAGAAACGAAATTGCCACCACCGCCGCGGGAACGGTCAACCGCCTGGCCCATTCTTCCAGATGCAAATCGCCCTTCACCCAGCGCACGCCCAGCCACAGGCCGGCCAGCCACCAGAGCTGCCAGGCCCAGAGGTTGAAAGCGCCCATCTCGTTCAACGGAATGTGCAGGCCCAAAGAGTGCGTCATGGCACGGTAGACGAAACTCCGCAGCCCGAACTGCGCCAGCAGCCAGACGGTGAAGCTTCCGGCGAAGACGTACCTCCAGCCCAGGCGCGAGCCCAGCATGAGGGCAAAGGGAGTGAGCGCAAAAAAGATGATGTAGATCGGCAGAATGTCGAGCAACGGCGGCCGGTAGAGCATCAAGGCGGCGTCCAGGAAGGCATGGATACGGCCGGTAGAGAAGTAATAGTCGAGCAGGTTGTGCACGGCCGGACGGTTGCCGCGCGCCGCGATGGGCGCCGCGATGACGAACGCGAACGCGAGCAGCAACAACTGGTAATAGTACAACCGCAAGGTCCGCATCCACAGTTTCCGGCACATGGCGCCCTGGCTCTCGCGCTGGGCCATGCTGAAATAAATGCGGCCGGTGAACAGAGCGGAGAGAAAGATGAAGCCTTCGGTGGCAGCGAAGAATCCGAGCGGCTGGCTTGTGTACCGGCTGAGCATGGTAGGCAGATGGGTACAGGTGATCCACACCAGCATCAGGCCGCGCAGGGCATCGAGATCTACGATTCGGCGTTGCATCAGTTCACCACTGTCACTTGCTCAGGAAGCGGTCGGCTTGTCCGCCGGCCTGCTGCAGGCGCTGTGACGTCAGGTATTGCAGGGCTTGCCGATCCTGCTTCAGGTAGGCATTCCAGAAAGCCAGGGTTTCCTGCTCCACGGTCTGGAATACCTCGTCGGTGGCCTCTCCGCAGGCGGCGGGACCGGTAAAGTCCATGTGCTGCGCGCCCGCGATTTCTACTTCGTACTTGTTGCCCGTTGGAGGCGCCTTGGCGAAGGGTTCGCTGCGCCACTTCGCCGGCTGGTCAAAGGGGCCGAAATCGCGCGAGCCGAACATGAGCAACATGGGCAGACGAAGCTCATCCCATGAGTTTGGCGACAGCCCCATGATGCCCTCGCCTTGAGGCGACAACATCACCACGGCGGAGACGCGCCTGTCGAGAAAGCTCTGTGGCCGGTCTTTGCCGGGCAGCAGTATGTCCGTGCCGCCGGTCAGCGACGCCGTGTAAGCTCCGAACGAGTGTCCCCCCACGCCGATATGACGAAGGTCGAGCTTGCCCGCCAATGGCGGCGCGAAGCTGCGTACACGCGGCAACGAGTCGAGGATGAAGGAAATATCCTTGGGGCGATTCTCCCAGCCTTGGGGATCGCTGATCGCCTGCCGCACCGTGCCGCGAAAACCGTAATCGGCAATGGAATCGGAGTGCGAAGGGTGGATGCACACGTATCCGTGGCTGGCCCAGAACTGTCCCAGGGCAAAGTAGGCATCCTTCGACGCCAGAGCGCCGTGAGAGAAGATGATGACCGGGAACGGTCCTCGTCCGTCGGGATAGTAGATCTTGATCAGGATGTCTTTGTCGC
>DATJAI010000037.1:0-10155 GCA_035516415.1 Binatia bacterium
CTGCTTTACGGATGTCCTTCCAGCTGCTGGTTGCAGGTTCCGTTGGTCGGCTGTGCCGGCAGCGGCGGCACCTGCAGCATGTGCGGCGAGCTGAAGTCGAAGAACCCGGCCTGCGGATCGGCCATGTCGCCCGCCGTGGCATCACGTTGGGTCAGTGCCGGGACGTTGAACCGCGTCTCGATCAGCTTCAGCATGGCGGTATAGTCCATCGGCAGGTGCGAAACGTAATGGGGCTTGACCCAAGGTGACGCCACGACCAGCGGCACGCGGAATCCGGTCACGTTGAACAGTCCCTGCGTGTCGTGCGCGCCCAGGTCCTGCGGCGTCAGATCGTCCGGCGGCGTCACCAGCACCGGTCCCACATGGTCGAAGAGCCCGCCGCCTTCGTCATAGGTCAGGATGAACACCGAATCCGGCCATGCTGCGCTGGTGAGCAGCGCATTGATGATGTTGGACACATCCTGCGCGCCCCTCTGCACATTGTTGTCCGGGTGCTCATCCAGTCCGGTAGCGCCGCCGCGCTCGATGAACACCACCTGCGGCAGCTCCTGGTCGGCGTTCGGGCTGGCCAGAATGTTGTAGTACTCCTGGATGTTGCGCACATTGCCCTGGATCTGCGGATCGTTCCAGTCCGCCCAGTTCGCCAGGAACACGCTGTTGTCCTGGTAATAGTAGCGCCAGGTAATCCCTGCCTGGGTCAGCGCGCGGAAGAAGGTCGGCCGCTGCCACGCCGGATCGTTGGGATCATGCGGCGGGAAGGCGTGACCGTACGAGGTTGCCGCGAACAGATACATGCGGTTCGGCACCGTGTTCGCCGAATTCGGGGAGTACCACGTGTCGCTGGTGGCGAACTGCGCCCCCAGCTCGTAGTAATAGGGCAGATCCGTCTGGTCGTAGTAGCCCAGCGGCCGGGTATGCATCGGATCGTACTGGTCGCCAGTGCCTCCAGACAGCGTGGTGTCGAGGAAGCGGTCCATCCTGTACTGCGAATTGTCGGTCAGGTGCAGCCAGTCATTGCCCTCCAGGTCCATGTCGTAGTGGGTCTCGTCCCACGAGGGCGACAGGTTCTCGATGCACTCCGTCCGCGCATGGAACGGCCCGAAGCACTGTCCCGCCGGATTGCATATGGTGTAGTTGGGCGGCAGGGTGTGCAGATCGTTCACGTCGCTCATCTGCGCGCCGGGAATGTGGTCGATGTTGACGCGATAGTTTGCAAATACGCCGAAGTAATTATCGAAGGAGCGGTTCTCCTGCATCATGATGATGATGTGGTTCAGGTTGGAAAGGCCGCCCGTGCTCACGGTCACCGTTGCCGTCGCCATCACCGGCGGAGTGTTGGGATAGATCGAGGTCGCCGTCGCGGTGTAGGTGGTCGTCTGCGTGGGGTGCACGATGGTCGATCCGTTCAGCGACACTTGTCCAATGCCCTGATCGATGCTGACCGATGACGCATTCATGGAGGTCCAGGTCAGGGTCACCGCTCCGCCCGGCGGCACGTTCTGCGGTTGCGCCGTCAGGGTCACGGTCGTCGGATCGCCCACGGTGATGGTCACCGGCGGCGAGAACGCCTGATGGTTGCCCACGCCCCCGGTCACCGAAATCTCAAACGTGGTATTCGTGTTCAGCGGGCCGGTCGTGTAGTTTCCGGTGCAGCTATTTCCGCTGCAGGAGTTCGGCGACAACGGTATCGGCGGATCGCTGGAGCCCACCGTGACCAGCGCCCATGTGCTGCCGTTGTTGGGTCCTCCGAAGTTCAACTGCGCCGGGCTCCCCGCCTGAATCAGCGTGGCAGTTGCGTTCAGCGTTACCGGGACGATCGTCAGCGTCGTGGATACGGCCGGCGAGGTGCTCGAGCTGGAACTCGCCGTGGCCTGGAAGGTCGTCGTCTGCGTCAGTCCCTGCGTGTTGTACGAATACGCCGGCGAAGTCACCGGAAGCGTCTGCCCATCCTGATTGATGGTGGGCGTCACCGTGAAGGCGGTTGCGTTCGTCGTGTTCCATGCGAAGTTCACAAATTGGCCCGGCGCGGCAATGTAGGGCGAAACCGTAAAGCTGGTCACCGCGGGAGCCGCTGGAGTCGGGGTCGGGGCCGGCGGGCTTCCCGGGCTGTGGGAGCCTCCGCCGCATCCTGCGGCAAGAACCAATGACAGCAAACCTGACACAAGCGCAGCACTGCGTAGCCGGAACATAGATTCGACCTGCCTTTGATCGGGGGCTCTCAAGCCGCCTTCCTGGGTTATGGAAACTGGTCCTGGACGTCCACTCCCTCCACTGACCTGGCGAAGGTGAACAGACTCTAGGATTCAGCGGTTCTCCCCCGAGTTGTTCCGGGCCCAAGCTGCGGGTTGGAAATCCAGAGTCACAGCACTACGTTCATGTTCCTGAGATGGAAGCTCAGGTGGGGATGGCAAGGACGGGCGTGCCAGGAAGAGGCGTGTGGCGACGCCCGGCTGAGTGGCAGGCGAAGCCGATGCGCAGGCGCAGGCACTCAGGATCTGAGCCGGCCGTCAAGCGCGAGCGGGCCGGCGCCCGTGATGAGCAGAAAAATCAATCCCAGCAGCATGCTGAAATCTGTCCGCGCCTCGTGCAGCATGCTCCAGACGCCGCTCTTCGCCAGCATGGGAATCTTGGTCGTGGCGATGGCCACCAGAATGACGCCCAGCAGCGGAATCACGGCCAGCCGGGTGAACACTCCCACCAGCAGCAGCGAGCCGCACACGATCTCCACCGTGCCCACGAACGGCGCCATGATCTGCGGAGAAGGTATACCGATCCTGGCGAAGCGGCCCGCCCCCAGTTGCGCCGGGAACAGGAACTTCTGAATGCCTTCCGAGAGGAACACCCAGCCCACCAGGATGCGGATCAGAAGCAGGGCCCTGGCGGCGGGACCACTGCGGATTTTCGAACTCTTTCATCTTCAGCCCTTGACTACCTGCGGGGGCGGCGCGGTGAACTGGCTCAAGTCGGCGAAGCCCAGCGCCGCCTCGATGGCACCGATCTTTTCCACCGCGTCATCAAACCCGTCCTTGCCGAACATCTTGCGTTCGATGTCCTCAAACTGGTCAGAGAGCTCGTCCAGCTGCTTTTCAGAAAAATGCTTCTTCCACGCCGGAAACACAATCGTGTCCTCGCGGGCGGCATGATTACGGTACATCAGGACGAAAGCCTCCAGCGAGCGCGCCAGCGGCTCGGCATTCGCGGTCGCAATGCGCCCGCTTTTGGTGACGGCCAGCAGATAGCTGGTGATCTCCCGCCCGCGTTCGTGCTGCGCCAGCAGAATGTCGGTGAGCGTCGCTATCGGACCTCCCGACTTGTGCACGACAGGAAAGATGTGCTGCTCCTCCAGCATCTTCTCGTGATAGTTCTCGCCGAAGTCGCGGAACAGCACGCCGTTGCGGTACAGCGCGCCGGCATCCAGCGACGCGGCATTCCTTCGTATCAGAGGAATCGATTCGGTGTAGACCAGCAGGGCGCGGCGAAGCACGCCGTGCTCGCGCATCAGGTCTTCGGTGGCGGTGACCTCGGCTTCCCTAGATTCGCCGCTCGCGCTCAGGACCTCGGGAGCGACAACAGCCGCGGTTGCCAGGCTGGCAGCTTTGGCGATCAGCTCACGCCGCGTGAGTTGCTGGGCGCTGGTGAACATGCGTACCTCCAGCGACCATCATAGTGCCTTTACGCGGACGAAAACCCACGTCTGCGAACGAGGCTTGAGTGCGGCGGCAGCTTGAGAAATTCGAGAAGCTGAAATTTGAAATTGCCTTCTATTTCGTCCCGATCATCAGGTTCACGGGTCCGGGGATGCGCACACGTTTGGCCTCGGCGAATCCGGCTTCTTTCAACCATGCCGTGTATTCCGGCTCGCTGTAGCTGGCGCCCGCGCGCGTGCCAACCAGCATGTTCAGCGCGAAGAGCGCCGCAAAGCGGGGAGCTGTCTTGTCCGCTTCCAGCACGAAATCGGAGATGACCACGCGTCCTCCCGGTCCCAGCGCGCGGTATGCGCGCTCCAGCAACTGCCGGTTCTCCTCGGGCGAAAACATGTGGCAAACGGCCGAGAGCAGGACCAGATCGTATTTGCCGGCCTCGAGCGGCACGCTCAGCATGTCGCCCGCCCGCGTGGTGATGCGTTCGGCAAGCCCGGCCTTGCGGATGTGCTCCTGGGTGATGGGCAGTACATCCGCCAGATCGACGACTTCGCACTGCAGGCCGGGAGCTGCTTTCGCAAATGCGATGGAGTACGCCCCGGAACCTCCGCCGAGGTCGAGCATGCGCCTGGCGCCGTTGACCTCCACTGCCTGCACGATGGCGCGCGCGCGCCCGCGGGCATTGTGGTCCATGGCGGCTATGAAGGGCTTCACCCAGCCGCCATCGCTTCGCGGTGCAACGCTGGTCCCGGCCCTGACGGCCTCGGTGAGGCTCGACCAGCGCTTCCAGATATTGGCGATATGCAGTTGCGCCGTGCGTGCGCTGTCGGGCGTTCCCTCGACGAAGAAGCGCGCCGCAATAGGCGTGTTCCGATAGATCGCATCGTGCTTCTCCAGCAGTTTCAGACTGACAAGGGCGTTCAGCAGCATCTCAGTTGCGCGGGGGACACACTGGATTTCGGCGGCGACCTGCCCGGCGGTGCCACCTTCGCCGATTGCGGTGAACACGTCCAGCTCCAGCGCCGTGAGCACGGCCCGGCTGGCCATGAAACCGCGAATCAGCTCCGAGACATCGTCGGGCAGCACGCCCGCCATGTCCTTGCCCTTCAGCATTGCCAGATATTTGTTGCGATGGTCGAGAATCTCGGCCTGCATCGCCTCGTAGTCGTTACGTTCCAGGCGCGCGACCTTCTTGCCTGCCTGGAAATGCGATGTCACGACCTCCGCCATGTCGCCCGGTGTCAGCCGCGTGTACCACGTTCCCTCCGGGAAAACGATCATCACCGGACCGCTGTCGCACAGTCCCAGACAGCCGCAGCTGGACACCTGGACCGCGTCGGCCAGGCCATTCGCGCCCAGTTCGCGATGCAGCGCATCGAGAACGCGAAACGACCCGGCCGCCGAACAGCAGGGAACTCCTTCAGGCTTTTCCTGCGTGCAGACGAATGCGTGATAACGAAACGGACCCACGGGACCTCCACAAGCGGTTGTCAGTAGCCAGCACCTGGCGGTGTTTACCTCAAATCATCGGGCTGCGGAAGATTTCCGGGAAGTGCGGACCTCACAGGCGGGCGTGATGCGCGGCGCGAGTTCCGCGGCTGGACCGCACACACAAGCGGCGAAATGCTGGTCCCGACCGAGGCAGGACGCCTGAGAATCGCAGGTGGCTTGCGGCTGCTGGTTACCTTGGTAACTCCCCCTCTCTCATATCTTCTATAGCATTGAAAACAATCGAAAATTTCGGGCGTTTAACCACCAAAATATTCTCGGCCTAAGACTTACACGTAAAATGTTACTGGCGTACGACTTGCTAGGGCAAACGGGTGACGCACATGCCTCGCCTCAATAACTGTCATGCCGTGAAGGCTACTGCGAGCTTGCCGTCCCCAACACTGTTCCACGCCGCACATGTTCCCTCCGCCGTCGGTACCGTTTCGGTTAATAATCCATGTTGACATGCCACAAAACTGCAATATGATGTTTAAAACAAATCGAGGTGAATCTGTTTCCGGATGCGGCGTGCCATGCAGAGGAGGTTCACATCGCGGGAAGTGGTGGGACTGACGGGCATCAGCCCGCGCCAGCTCCAGTGGTGGGACGAACAGGGGATCGTGGCTCCGGCGCGTGAGGGCCACCGCCGCATCTACTCGCCGGACGACCTGGCCGAAGTGGCTGTCATCTGCGAATTGCGCCGCCGCGGCTTTTCCCTGCAGAAAATCCGCCGCGTGCTCCGCTTCCTGCAGAAGGAGCTTGGCCGGCGGCTGGTGGAAACCGTCGCTGCCGCCTCCGAGTATCACCTCCTCACCGATGGCCGGCACATTTACCTGGAAAACTCCGCCCGCGGGGTGGTTGACCTGCTGAAAAATGCGCGTCAGCCGATGTTATCGGTGTGCCTGAGCGACACCCTCCAGCGGGTCTTCGACCCCACGGAGTCCAGGTCCGGCGCGCACTCGCCCTGGCGCAGCTCCGGCAGCCCGCCCGACGCCGCCCCAGCGCGCAAGGCGCCCGCTCGCGCCGCGTACCGGGGAAAGCGCCGGGCTTCGCTTCGTCATCCGGGCAAGGCTTCCTGAACGGTCGTGAAGGAGGGCACATGATCGGAGAACTCAGCATTCTGAACGAGTGGATTCCCGAACAGATGGAGCCCGGAACGATTTTCGTGCTGGAGAATGCCGGCGAGATCGGCGAAAAGGACGATCCTTACTGGGCTGTCCTCTCGTGCCCCTCCTGCGGCCAGCTGGGTCTGGTGACGCGCAAACAGATCGGCGGCCTGCTGCCCGTCATCTGCGGCTCAGCCCGCTGTTCGGCCCAGTTCTTCATCCGCGACGAGCGCATCATGCCGCGCAAGCCCAGCTAGAACACTGGCCCGCGGCGCCGGGGGCATGGCTGTCCTGGGCCCTGGTTCCATTGGTTGCCGGCCGATCGAACCGCCCGGCTCCTGCCCACCGCTACACCCCGACCCCCACACCCGGCGCAGCCACCGGCTTCAGCCGGACTGCGATGTCGATGAACGCCAGCGCCGCCCGGCTGAGCGCCTTGTCTTTGCGGAAGACCAGCGCCAGCTCCCGCTGAATACTGACGTCGGAAAGCGTCACGGCAGCCAGCACCTTCGCCTGCAGATCTTCCACCACATTCGACCGCGCGATGAATCCCACCCCGACCCCGACGGCAACGAAGCGCTTCAGCAGTTCGCTGGAATCCAGCTCCATGGAAATGGCCGGCTTCAGCCGGTGTTCGTGGAAGACCGACTCCAGCGCGTCGCGCGTCCGTCCGATTTTAGGCAACAGCAGCGGATACTCTGCCACTTCCGCGATTCCCGCGCTGCTCCGTCCGGCAAGCGGATGATCCGGTGGCGTAATCACTACCAGTTCATCGCGGTGGATGGGCACCACCGTGAGCCGCTTGTCGTTCACCGGCATGGAAATCACCCCGAAGTCGCAGGAGTTGTCGATGATGGCTTCCAGGATTTTGTTGTGCTCCAGCCGCTTTACCCCGACCGCCACGTCCGGGTACTGGCGCTTGAACTCGGCAAAGACCTCCGGCAGGATGTGCAGGCAGGTGCCTTCGTTGGCCGCGACCACGATCTCGCCCCGCGGCACGCGGTCCATTTCCGCCAGCGCGATCAGCACCACCCGGCGCTGCTCCAGGGTATCTTCGGCGTACTTCTGGAAGACCTTGCCGGCGGCCGTTATGGCCACCTTCCCGCCGCTGCGGTCGAGCAGTTTGGCGCCTACTTCTTCCTCCAGCGCGCGAATCTGCGCCGAGATCGCCGGCTGGGTGCGGAAACGCCGCTCGGCAGCCCGCGAGAAGCTGCTGAGCCGTGCTACTGCAAGAAACGTTTCCAGTTGATCGAAGTCCATGGAAGCAGCAGCGATCAGCGATCAGACTATGAGTCAGCTTTGTCCTTACTAAAACACGTTTCCAGGCCGTTGTCACCTCGCAACCCACATCGGAGCGCCCGCAACTTCCCGCTTTGGCGCAGCCGAAATTCAGCCCGGGCACGCCCAAGCGTCGGCGGTACGGGCAGCGACTTCTAATCTGCCATGGAAGAGTACGTGCTCCGTAGCATCCGGACGCCATTATGCCCGAGCCGTTACTCCAGCCCCGCTACGCTAACGACTTCCACTGTCCAGGTTCTGCCTGCGAGGAGAACTGTTGCCAGAACTGGACGGTCTATGTGGACAAGGCCACCTACAAGAAGTACCGGGATGTACCGGCGCTCCGGCGACTGACCGCAGGGCACATCCAGTTGAACACGCCGGCGCGGGACAACTTCAGCTATGCCCGCATCCGGTTACGAAGCGATGGTTTCTGTCCCTTCCTGACCGCCGACAGGCTATGCTGCATTCACCAGAAGTATGGGGCCGAGTTTCTCTCCAAAACGTGCTTTCGTTATCCCCGTGCCCTGGTGCGCTTCGATGGCAGACTGGAGAAGGCGCTCTACCTCTCCTGTCCGGAAGCCGCCCGTGTTGTGCTTCTCAGCCCGCGCCTTCTCCCCGATCTGCAGCGGGATCCTTATGGAAGTTTCAGGTTGGAAAATCCCCGCAACCCGTCGCGCGCCACCTATCCGGATCTCGTTCGCCAGCTTCGAAGTTTCGCTCTTGAGCTGCTGCAGGACCGGACCTATCCCCTGTGGCAACGCATGTTTCTGCTGGGAATCGTCTGCCGCCGCATTCAGGAGTCGCTGGCGGCGCAGCAGCTGGCAAGAGTGCCGGAGTTACTGGCGCAATATGCCGAAATCATCCTGCAGGGCAGGCTGCGGGCCGACCTGGAGGGAATTCCCGTGCGTCCGCACCTGCAGCTCGATCTGGTTTTGCAGCTCATCCGCTGCCGCTTCCAGGTAGAGCAGCCGCACGACGGCTTCGCCGGCTGTGTCGCCGACTTCCTCCTCGCCGTTGGACATTCGCCGGAAACGCCGTTACAGCAATCCGCCGAGCGTTACCACCAAGCTTACGTCCGGCATTATGCGCCGTTCTCGGCTGCCTACCCTGCCTTCCTGGAAAATTACCTTGTCAACACGGTGTTCCGGACCCGGTTTCCGTTTGCCGATGCGCCCAATCAGATGCAGAAGCAACCAGACCCGCTCAGCAGCTACCTGTTCCTGGCGCTGCACTATCGCTTTCTGCACAGCCTGCTGATCGGCGCCGCGGCGCGCTATCACGGTCAATTTTCCGCCCCGGAGGCAGTCCGGGTAGTGCAGCATTTCTCGAGGGCGGTGGAACACAATGTCCGGTTCTTCGATGAACTGAGCTCCCTCGTTCAGGCGCCTGGGCTGCGGGAGACGGACGGGCTTGCCGCGCTACTGCGGAATTAAGTTTGCCCGCCGCGATATCTGGTTCCCGTTCTTCCGCAGCTACGGAAAGCGTACACTTTCGAACGGACTGGACCTCGGGTTCAGCACTCGCACAATCGGGGACAAATTTGCCATCATCCGAAGCTGCAGCACATCAGTCAGACTCGTCACTCCTTCCGCTTTACATCGGCACCTCCGGCTGGGCCTACACCATCTGGAAGCCCGACTTTTACCCGAAGAATGTCGCCTCGAAGAACTTCCTGAAGTACTACGCAACGCAGCTTACGGCCGTCGAGGTGAACTACACCTTCCGCCGCAGCCTCACCGAAAAAGCTGCGACCGGGTGGATGGCCGACGTGGGTCCGGATTTCCGCTTCGCGCTGAAAGCTAACCAGTACATCACCCACATTTGCCGCCTGCAGAACGTGGCGGAGGCCATCGAGCGCTTCCTGCCTACATTGCAGCCGCTGGCCACGCAGCTTGGACCCGTGCTTTTCCAGATGCCCCCGACGATGAAGGCCGATGTCGCGCTCCTCCGCGATTTTCTGGCGCTGCTGCCGCGCGGCTTCAAAGCAGCCTTCGAGTTTCGCCACCCGTCATGGTTCAGCGACGACATCTACGCCGCGCTACGTGAGCACAATGTCGCCCTGTGCGTTGCGGAGACCGAGAAACTCAACACGCCCGAGGTCCGCACTGCCGGCTACATCTACTTCCGTTTCCGCCAGCCGGCTTACGCGGCCGAAGATCTTAAGAAGCTGGCGGTGCGGATTGGGCGCTGCGTCGCCGATGGCCTGGAGACGTACGCCTTCTTCAAGCATGAAGAAGATCCGCGCAGTCCGATGAATGCGGTGCAATTGCTGAATGAAGTACGCGGTAAGCTGGCCGGCGGATAAGGCGGCCTACCCGATGGCGGCCGGGTTGAACCCCGGCAGCTCCACCATCCGGCCCAGCGAAGCTTCCCAGTATTCCGCCTGCTGCACCACCACCCGCAACAGGATCAGGTTGGGATCGCCGAGTCCGCCCTTCAGCCAGGAGGTGTAGTCGGGATTCCACAGCTCCCTGGCTTTCGCCTGGTCCCGCCGCAGTTCGCAGAAGGCGCTGACGGAGATATAGCGCTGAGCGGCCGCGTCGGAGAAGGCGAGGTTTACCCGCTGCGTCGTCCTTACCGCCTCCACCTTCTCGGTATTGCTGTCCGAAACGAACCAGAACGCGCCGCCGGCGTCG
>DATJAI010000038.1:0-9759 GCA_035516415.1 Binatia bacterium
ACTGCTGAAGACGAGCCTCCCGCAATCTCCGGCCAAGCATGCGGCCGCGCCGGAGATCTTTGTATCGGTACTGCCGGGCCCGGAATCTGGAGGTGTGATGCTGGTCCGTTCGCGGCATCAGGGACAAATTCCGTTTTCGAAGCACCGCGTGCTACCAGTATATGTACTTTCCCGCGGCAGGTGCAATGCTGGATAAGATGCCTGGCGCGCCTTGACGTACATTTTCCTGCTCGCGCATCGCCGGACACACCACGTCCCGCCTTACGCCCTCGCTTCCGTCCACGCGCCTATTCTTCTTCGGTGGGTATCCGGGATTCGATGTCCATGTCGCGGAATTCGCTGGACTCGAAGATCTCGCGGCATTCCAGACACTCGACATACTCCGCATCTTCGTCACGCGAGACCACCTGAACTCGGGGATGACGGCACTGGGTATTCATTGCGTCACTCTGAGAATAGTTGGCGCTGGTGTTCGCTGGCTGGCCAAAACTCATAGAAACTCGCCCGATTGTCGGGTATTTTAGACCGCCGCGATTGCTTGTCAAGCCTTTCCATGGTAATTTCGCGCTCCGGCGTACCGTATTGCAACAGCATGAATTTGACCCCCTACTTAAGTGTGGGTCGCAGTCCCGCTGCGATACGCGCGAAAACCATGCGCCCTGATACCCATCAACGGCGCGGTGTTTACGATTCTGCATCCCAATACAGTGAGATACCTCAGGCAGCAAGGCCCGCAATAGCCGGCGGGCGAAAACACTGCCCGGTAACGGGCAACGGGTGCTACTCTGCCCAGCATCCAACTCCCAGCATTGGTGCTTTCCATTGACGACAGCGAAAAAGACCCTCGCTAACGGAATATCCGAACACGAGGCCATTCAGCGGGCGCAGCGCGGGGACGCCGAATCGTTTGAGGCGCTGTACGGATTGCACAAACGGCGCGTCTACTCCCTTTGCCTGCGCATGACCGGCAATACGGCTGAGGCCGAAGACCTTACCCAGGAGGCCTTCCTTCAGCTCTATCGCAAGATCGCCACCTTCCGCGGCGAGTCTGCCTTTTCCACCTGGCTGCACCGGCTGGCCGTCAACGTGGTCCTGATGCACCTGAGGAAGAAAGGACTTCCGGAGGTCTCGCTGGAGGAAACCATGGAGCCGCAGCAGGAAGACGGGCCAAAGAAGGACCTCGGCACCCGCGACAATGTTCTGGCCGGCTCCATTGACCGGGTGAATCTGGAGCGGGCGGTGGAAAGCCTGCCGCCCGGATATCGCATCATCTTTGTATTACACGACGTCGAGGGATACGAGCACAATGAGATTGCCGAGATGCTGGGCTGCTCCATCGGCAACAGCAAGTCGCAGCTGCACAAGGCACGAATGAAATTGCGCGACCTTCTCCGGCAGAGCAGGGCAGAGAAGGCCGCCAACCGGCGGTAAAGAGGAAGGGAGAAGCATTTCGCCAGTGAAATGCCGGGAATCGGTGGAGCGGAGCGCAACAGGCACAGGCCGCCGGAGGTTCCCGGGGAGAGAACAGCCATGACGTGTGCGGAGTTTCAGAAGGTCCTGCCTTACATCATTGAGGGCGGCGGCAGCGACGAGGAACAGCACCACCTGGAGACTTGCCCGGTGTGCTCCGACCTGGTGGCCGATCTGCGCTACATAGCGGAGTGCGCCAAGCTGCTCGTGCCTATGGAAGACCCCAGCCCGCGGGTATGGAACGGCATTCAGAAGGCGCTGGATCGCGAAGGCCTGGCCAAGCCGGCTCGCCGCAACTTCTGACGGTGAGGCCTGCCTTGTCCCCCGGCGATTCCTGCCATCCACGCGTTTGCGTCGTCCACCCGCAGGTAGCTCTCCCGCCATCCTCTGTCTTCTTCAGCGACAACCGAACGTCGGGCTTTTCCTCGCTCCGGTTGCCGCCTATAATTCCCGCGTCGAACTGAGGGGGGCGTACAAGCGCTTCGCCGTATCGATCCTGGGCTACGGTCCACTGGCCGGAGAAAGCTCATGTCCATCGTTGCTGGCCCCGTCCGCGATCACTCCGTCGAAATCGCCCTGCAGGTACTCGATGAACTGCTCTCAGGCTACCCACGCCGCGACTTTGCCGTGCGCCTCTGGAACGGCGAGGTGTGGGGAAGCAGCGACCATCCGCGCTTCACCCTGGTGCTCAGGCACCCTGGGGCGCTCCGCCGGATGCTGCTGGGCGCCGATCAGGTCAAGCTGGGCGAAGCCTACGTTTACGACGATTTCGACGTCGAGGGCGACATCGAAGCCGCTTTCGAGTTCGGCGATTATCTGGTGGCGCACGAGCTGGAACTGACGGAGAAGCTGCGTCTCGCCGGGCTTCTGCTCAAGCTTCCTCATCATGACCATCATCGTCGCGACGGCCACCACGCGCCGGAACTGCCGGGCAGGCTGCATTCCAGAGACCGCGACCGCCGCGCCGTGACCTATCACTACAATCTCTCCAACGACTTCTACTCGCTCTGGCTCGACCAGCGCATGGTGTATTCCTGTGCCTGGTTTGAGCGCGGCGACGAAGACATCGACACGGCCCAGGCCCGCAAGCTCGATTACATCTGCCGCAAGCTGCGGCTGCGCCCGGGCGAGCGCCTGCTCGACGTCGGCTGCGGCTGGGGCGGGCTCATCCTGTACGCCGCCCGGAACTTTGGCGTGCACGCCCTCGGAGTCACGCTCAGCGAGCCCCAGGCGGAACTGGCAAAGCAGCGGATCCACGAAGCTGGTCTGGGCGATCGCTGCCAGGCCGAAGTGCGCGACTATCGCGATCTTGATCCCTCCTCAACCTGGGACAAGATCGTCAGCGTGGGAATGTTCGAACACGTGGGCGAGTTGCGCCTGCCCGAGTACTTCCAGCACGTCTGGAAGCTGCTGCGCGCCGGAGGCGTCTTCCTCAACCATGGCATCGCGGCGTCGGCCACTTTCCGCCGCAAGGGTCCGTCGTTCATCGACAAATACGTCTTTCCCGATGGAGGTCTGGTCCCGCTGGGCACCACCATTCGCATCGCGGAAGCCTGCGGCTTCGAGGTGCGCGATGTCGAGAGCCTGCGCGAACACTACGCCCGCACCCTGCGCCAGTGGGTGCGCCGCCTGGAATCCCGCTACGAGGACGCGAAACGCCTCACCAACGAGACCATCTACCGCATCTGGCGAATCTACATGGCGGGCAGCGCCCACGCCTTCGCCAAAGGACGCGTCAACGTCTATCAGGTGCTGTTCAGCAAGCCGCAGAACGGCGAGACCGGCCTGCCGCTGACCCGCGCCGACTGGTACGTCTAGTCAACGACGTAATGCAGGTGTTATGGCGTGATCTCCCAGACCACACCGCAAGCGTTATATCGGCATCCGGTGCCGCCGCTGGATGTCGTTCCGTAGAGGTTGCCTCGTGCGTCCGCTGCCACACCGCCGATCGGATGCGCTCCGTCATGCCCGTCCAAGGCAAAGTCTTTCAGCGACGTATATGTCCAGCCACCAACTGAGGGAGTCAGCTTGAAAATATTCCCCATACCATTCTCGCCATCACAGTACGTGGTGCCATAAAGGCTGCCCGCGCGGTCAATGTAAAGAGGCCCCCACGGTCCACACTGATTGGGACTGCCTGTAAAGCTGTAAATCAGGGAATAGTTCCAGCCGTTGCCTGAAGGCGTCAGTCTGAAAACTGTACCGGCGTTTTCCTCGCCTCCGGCGGTAGTCGCGCCATAGAGGTTACCAGATGCGTCGAAGATCAAGCCGGAGTAGGGGCAATCTCCCTGGAAGGTGTGAAGAATAGTTTCTATCCAGCCCGATCCTGGTGAATATGTCAATTTGAAAACAACGCCGTCATAATCACATGTGGTGCCGTAGAGATTGCCTCCGCTGTCGAGAATCATGCCACCGTAAGGGTTGTATCCATCGCCCTGTCCGCTGAAGGTATGGAGCACGTTTTCCGTCCAGCCGGTACTCGAACGCGCCAGTTGGTAGGCAACCCCGGGCGCCGAATATGGGAGTGTGGTTCCATAAATATTGCCGCTCGCGTCGAAAACCAGGTTTCCAAAACTGGGGACGGTGTCGCCGTCCGTAATGTCGTAAAGCACGGTTTGCGTCCAAAGGCAGGTTGTTGCTGGGCAAACTGTCGCCAGAGGGCTGAGAGCAAAAGCTATACCGGGTTCTCCGAAATTCGTTTGCCACGTAGTGCCGTAGAGGCTGCCGTCGGGTCCGAAAACAACCCCCGCAAAGATCTGATGGGCAGAAAAACGGTAGAGCAGGCTAAAAATCCAGCCGGAGCTTTTAGGCATCAGCCTGTAAACTGTGCCTGTGTTTGTTGTTCCGTAAAGGTTTCCAGACGCGTCGATAGTCAGGCCAGCATAGGGAACCGCTCCATCGATCCCGCCGGTGAAGTTGTAAATCACTCTATACGTTTGCCCCTGCGCCTGTTCGGTCAGGACAATCGACGCCGAAAGTACAACAGCAATGGCCAATGCGGCCGCTGACGCGCGAGAGATCGCGTCGGCAATTGAATTGCGAAACTGCTTCTTGCCGGACATGCGCTTTACCTCCTGTCAACGTGGCCGTACTGAATCGGAAAAGAGCCCTGCACGTGCTGCGGGAAGAACATCGGCCACGTCGGGTTAAGCGCGGTAAGTGATCGAAAGAGGCAAAAAACTGGTTGAAGAATCTCCTATGGATACCCAGCAGATACTTACAATCGCTGTTCAGATTTATCAGTGATCTGTGCCACAGGGCGGCGTGACGGGACTTGACCAAAATAGTAGCCGGAAGGCAAGCGCCATTGCTGGCGATAACGGGCCGTCATCGAAGTCGATCACAAAACCCGCAGGCGAGCGCATCTTGCAGGGAGCAGCAAACCCGCTATTTATTTCCGGATGCCACCTGCGCTTCGCTGACGAGAGGAGCGCACCGCGATTCACGGAATATTATTCGCCATTGCCGCTCTTCGGATACGGCCCGCGATAGCCGATGTGGTGGGAAATGCGTCGCGCCGCCTCCTTCACCATGTCGGAAATGTGAGCAACGGCCTCACGCGGTACATCGTTGACCGTGCCCGTGGAGGCGATTGCCGCCTCAATCCTGCCTTCGCCATTGAAGATCGGCGCCCCCACGCATCGCGCGCCCAGGCTGTTCTCCTCGTCGTCCACCGCATAGCCCAGCTGCCGCACCCGTTCCAGTTCGTGGAGTAATCGCGGCATGGTGGTGATGGTATGCGTGGTCAGCTTCTTCAGGCCGCGCCGGCGCAGAATCGCATCCCGCTCCTTCGCATCGAGGTACGCGAGCAGCGCCTTGCCCACCGCGGTGGAATGCACCTCCATGCGGCGGCCGATCCACGTGTTCATCCGGATGAACCCGGGCGCCTCCACTTTCTCCACATACACCGCCTCGTCGCGATCAAGGATGGCCAGATGGGTGGTGATGTGAATGCGGTCCACCAGGTGCCGCATGATCGGCAGTGCCACCTCCCGCACATCCACCCCGCTCAGGGCCGCGCGGGACAGGTTCAGTACCTTCATGCCCAGCCGGTACCGCCCGTCGTCGCCATCGCGGCGCAGATAGCCGTGGTGCTCCAGGGTGCGCAGGATGTAGCTGGCTGAACTCTTTGGAATCTTCAACTTACGGCTGAATTCGGCATTCGACAGACCGCCGTCCCGCTGGGCGGCAGCTTCCAGGATGAGGAGAGTACGTTCCACGGCCGTGGAAGATGTTTCATTTTGGGACGGCATGGCCAACCAGTCTACCAGTAAAGGAATCCGAATCTCATCGTACATGATTATGAATTTATGTTCAATAGGCTGAACATAGCGCTTGCCGCAACATATCCGGAGCGGGTACCCTTGCGTGCATTAGGTGGAATCGCTGTTCAATATGTTGAACGGCGCCCTCCACGGCTGTCAGGGCTCTGGCGCTTGCGCAATCCATCAGGTGGTCAGCTAGACCCCTACTCTTAAAGCTCGAACTCGAGAGGAGATCACGAATGGCGGTTCAACCCACCGCAGAGCAGCTTGCAAAATCCTGGAAGACCGACCCCCGCTGGAAGGGAATCCAGCGCCCCTACGCGCCGGAAGACGTGGTGCGTCTGCGCGGCACGCTTCGCATTGAATACACTCTTGCGCGTCTTGGAGCCGAGCGGCTGTGGCAGATGCTGCACAGCGACGGTTACGTCAACGCGCTGGGCGCCATGAGCGGCAACCAGGCGGTACAGATGGTCGCCGCCGGCCTGCAGGCCATTTACGTGAGCGGCTGGCAGTGCGCTGCCGACGCCAACAATGCCGGCCAGATGTATCCCGACCAGAGTCTTTACCCTGCCGATTCCGTACCGAACCTGGTACGCCGGCTCAACAACGCGCTCACGCGTGCCGATCAGATCTATCATTCGGAGGGCAAGAACGGTATCAGCTGGTTTGTTCCGCTCGTTGCCGATGCCGAAGCCGGATTTGGCGGCACGCTGAACGCGTTCGAGCTGATGAAGGCCATGATCGAGGCGGGCGCCGCCTGCGTGCACTTCGAGGATCAGCTCTCCTCCGCCAAGAAGTGCGGTCACCTTGGCGGCAAGGTGCTGGTGCCCACCCAGGAAGCCGTGCAGAAGCTGGTGGCGGCGCGCCTGGCGGCTGACGTGCTCGACGTCCCCACCCTGGTGCTGGCGCGTACCGACGCCAATAGCGCCTTCCTGCTCACCAGCGATATCGACGATTATGACAAGCTCTTCTGCACCGGCAAGCGCACGAGCGAGGGTTTCTACGAGATCCATGGCGGGCTGGATTCCGCCATCGCCCGCGGCCTGGCCTATGCCCCGTACTGCGACCTGATCTGGTGCGAGACCTCGGAACCCCATCTGAAGGAGGCGGAGCGCTTCGCCGATGCCATTCACGCGGAGTACCCGGGCAAGCTGCTGGCGTACAACTGCTCGCCCTCCTTCAACTGGAAAAAGAAGCTGGACGACGCCACCATTGCCCGCTTCCAGCCGGCGCTGGCCGAGATGGGCTACAGGTTCCAGTTCATCACCCTGGCGGGTTTCCACGCCCTCAATCTCAGCATGTTCGAGCTGGCGCGCGCCTACCGCGACAGCGGCATGACGGCCTACTCGCGGTTGCAGGAGAAGGAATTCTCGCGCGAGCACAGCCACGGCTACGCCGCCGTCAAGCACCAGCGATTTGTCGGCACCGGATACTTCGACGCGGTTACCCAGGTCATCGCCAGCGGGAAGTCTTCCGTCACTGCGCTCGAGCACTCCACCGAGGCCGAGCAGTTCGCCGAGATCAAGGTGCCGCCGGCGGTTATCGAGATCGGCGAGGATCCGGCCTGCCGTCCCATTCTGGGCGAGTGTCCCCTGGGGTGCGGACACGCGCATATCGAACACCCGCATCTCGACGGAATGCACGACTAGCGCCTGGAGCACACGGTCAGAGCAGGCTGCCCGGCCTGCCCTGACCTGCTCCCGCCAACCCCCTGACCGCCTGCCGTCTGCTCCTTCTAGGAACCTTTTGCCGCATTCCGGGGTCTATTTCATCAGGGTGTTACGCATCGGCGTGCCGGTGTGTCTTCCGGCAGAGCTTTGCGGCAATTGGTTGTTGCGGGTTGCGGAACTGTTTATGATTGAGGTGCCGCCCGTGGCGGGAGCAACAACGTTGAGCGAACTGGCAAGTGCGATAGGTGTCCGCACCGAGGAGGCCTCCATTGTGGCCGAGCTCAAGGCCGGATCAGAGGAGGCCTTTACCTGGCTCATTACGCACTACAACCAGCCGGTTTACAGCCTGATTTGCCGCATCCTCGACGACCCGGCCGATGCCGCCGATACTACCCAGGAAGTCTTCATCAAGGTTTTTCGCGGCATACGGAGCTTCAACGCCAACTCCAGCCTGAAAACGTGGATTTACCGCATCGCCATCCACGAAGCTTCGAATCGCCGCCGCTGGTGGTTCCGGCACAAGTTTCGCGAAACCCCCATTGAGCCCGCGGCCGGGCGCGAGGGCGCCGTTGCTGGCGATGTCAGGGATGCGCTGGTCGACGACGGCAAGTCGCCGCTCCAGAACCTCTACGACGAAGAGCTGCGTGTGCGGGTGGAGACGGAACTGCGGGCCCTCGCCGAACCCTACCGCACTACCGTGATTCTGCGTGATATCGAGGATCTGTCCTACGAGCAGATCGCCGAGGTGATGCAGACCACGCTGGGGACCGTGAAGTCGCGCCTGGTGCGCGGCCGCGAGGCGTTGCGCAAGCGCCTGGAGCGGTACCTGCCTGCATTTGGCATAGAGCCGGGGCCGGCGCGCGAAAACAGACGGCCTGCCGGAGACCAGGTCGGTGGTAGAAGGATCGAGGTTCTGCCATGACGTGCTCAGTAGCCAGAAGGTTGATGTCGCCGTACCTGGACGGTGCTGTTACGCGCAAGCAGCTAACCCGCATCGGTCAGCACCTGCGCGACTGCGCGGAATGTAGCGCCTGGTTTGCTTCCATGCAGCAGACCCAGGCCCTGATCGGCGCCCTGGGCCGCAAAGCGCCCCCGCCGGAGCTCACCCTGAGGCTGCGGGTTGCCATCTCGCAGGAGATCGCCAATTCCCGCCGCTCGCGCTGGGAAAAGCTGCGTCTCGGCTGGGAGAACGCCTTTAACGCCGTCATGGTTCCGGCCACCGCCGGCCTCGTTACCACGCTCATCATCTTTGGCGTGCTGATCAGCTTCCTCTATCCGACCCAGGTGCGTGCCTCCAACGATGTGCCCACGGTGCTGTACACGCCGGCACAACTGCAGTCCACGCCCTTTGAGCTGCCCATGGGCGTGGCCAACGCCGATTCGCTCATCGTCGAGGCTTATGTCGGCCCCGACGGACGCGTGCAGGATTACCGTATCCTCTCGGCTCCGGAGGACGCTCAGGCCATTCTGCCGCAGCTGAAGAACATGTTGATCTTCACCACCTTCCAGCCTGCCACGGCCTTTGGGCAGCCGACCTCCAGCCGCGTGATCCTCACTTTTTCCAGGGTCCAGGTGAGGGGATAGCGAAAACGGCCGCCTGGGCCTGGCCTTCTGTTATTCTGACTTTCTGTGGTCATCAGGGTCCTTTTCCCGGTTCTGGTGCTCTGCACCATAGCCGTCGTCGCCGTAGTTCTGGCGATTCATTTTCGTGTGAAGCGGCAGCTTCGCCAGCGCTCGGAGCCCCCGCCGGAGACAAAAGTCGGAGCTGACGGCGCTGGAGAATCCGGGCGTGAGGTCAGAAGCGCTGTTCGCAACGGCGACGACGCCCCCGGCAGGCCACCCCGCTCCTGACCCGGTATCCGAGGTAGAAAGTAGAAAGAGGTAGAAACATGTCCAGTGCGGTCCATATCGCTGGGAATGCTGCAGAACGGCCGGTCAGCCTGCTCCGGCAGACCGGAATCGTGATTTGTGCCAGCGCTCTCATTGCCGTCTGCGCGCGGCTCACTCTACCTCTACCCTTTACTCCCGTGCCGCTCTCCCTAGCCAACTTTGGAGTGCTGCTGGTCGGGCTTGCGCTCGGCAGCCGGCGCGGTTTCGCTGCCGCCGCCCTCTACCTCGCCTGGGGCGCCATGGGATTGCCGGTCTTCGCCTCTTCCGGGCCGGGCAGCATCGCCCAGCTGCTGGGGCCGACCGGCGGGTATCTCTGGGCGTATCCCGTCATCGCCTTTCTGGCCGGCTGGATCGCCGAGCGCGGCCGCGCCGGCTTCGCGCGCTACCTGGTGGCTGCGCTTGTGGCTGAACTCGTTCTCTTTGCCGCCGGAACCAGTTGGCTGGCCGTCGTGACCCATAGCTGG